>CAYOLQ010000033.1:0-12494 GCA_964404825.1 uncultured Chitinophaga sp. | reverse complement strand
TCCAATTAAAAATAATAGGAAGGTGAGCAGAAATATGAATTGCTTTCCAGAATCCAAAAGCTTAATATTCATATAAATCGGTTTTTTATTAATCTGAAATTGAATGTTCAATATAGAAAGTAAAAATACTATTTTTTTTTAAAAAACAAAACTCATGAACGTTCGATAAATATTTGGTTACAGCAAAAATAGAAAATCAATTCATACAATAGCAATGATTTGAAGCATTTCTTTCTTCATTCGTGTATGATGACTTCAGTTTCGTCATAAAATAAAAAACCGCTGAAGAAATAATTACCCAGCGGTTTTTTGATAAATATTGTCTTTACTTATTCATATTTCTTTTCACGAATCAGGTTCCCGTTACCGTCCCATTCTTTCCATATACCTTTTTTTTGTCCTGTAACATATTCCATCTCGTATCTAAGTTTACCCGACTCGTCCCATATCAGCCATTTACCGTCTTTCAGATTGTTCAGGTAATGTGCTTCAGCTACTTTTATTCCTTCTGCATTGAAACTGATCCAGGTACCGCTGAATTTTCCTTCAAGATACGACCGTGATTCAAGCAGCCTGCCACTTTCGTTATAAATAAGCGTTTGCCCGTCTGCCACACCGTTTTTTAATTCCATGGTCATCCGGATGTTGCCGTTTGAAAACGATTCGGTATACATACCATTATAAAGGGAGTTGTTATCCGCATAATATTTCCCGTCTTCACCGGTATTTATCTGGGCCTGTAAAAGTCCTGCAAGGATTAGCAGTGTAAGGCTTATTAGTATTTTTTTCATGAACAGTGGATTATGATTTAATATTCAGCCAGTTTTCCGTATTCCTAATTGTTAACATTAAATTAACATTCTCTTAAACCAAAGGTAACACTATGGTTTTGTATCACAAAACATCCAATCTTAATTTAATCTTAAATTTTTAAGGAGTAATTGGCTGAATATTAAATTATTACATTAATGAGTTTGTTTTTCCTCGCGGAAAGCTTACCTATTTCAGCTGCATAAAGGTTCCCGGAAGCGCGTATTTCTTCAAGAAGTTGTTCAGAATCATGTGGATCTACTGAAATCAATAAACCTCCTGAAGTTTGTGCATCAGCCAGAATGATCCGTAATGCACCCGAAACCTTATCAGAAAAATGTACGCTGTTTTGTGTAAAAAAAATATTATTGGATGTGCCGCCGGGAACGATCCCCTGAGAAGCAAAATCATTTGTTCCGGGTAATTGCGGAACACGGGACGCATTAATTTCTGCTGATAAACCAGAGCCTTCCATCATTTCCTTCAGATGTCCTAAAAGGCCGAAGCCGGTTACATCAGTGCATGCGTTAACTTTGTATTTCACCATTATTTCCGCTTCTTTCCGGTTGAGTCTTCTCATGGTACGGAACAATTCATCCTGCACTTCCCCTGAAAGCAGATTTCGTTTAAGTGCAGTGCTGAGAATGCCTGTACCAAGTGGTTTGGTGAGGATAAGAATATCTCCTTCCTGTGAAGTGGAATTCCTTACTATTTTACCGGGGTGCACTACTCCGCTTACTACCATTCCGAATTTCGGTTCGTTATCTTCAATTGTATGGCCTCCCAGAATAAAAATACCTGCCTCTTCTGCAACCGATTGTGCACCTTGCAGTATAGACTGAAGAACGCTTACCGGAAGTCGGTTCACCGGAAATGCTACAATATTCAGCGCAAACAGGGGTTTTGCACCCATTGCATAAATATCGCTTAATGCATTTGCAGCAGCGATAGCCCCGAATTCAAAAGGATCATCAATTACGGGAGTAAAAAAATCTACGGTCTGAACCAGAGCGGTTTCGTCATTGATCCTGTAAACAGCTGCATCATCTGAAGTTTCAGATCCCACCAGAATATCCGGATGCACGGGTACAGGGAAATTACGTAGTACCTCCTCCAGAATGCGTGGACTGATTTTACATGCGCAACCTAGTCCGTGTGTATAATGTGTTAGTTTAATAATAGGTGATTCCTGACCGCCTGAAGAAAAACCCCGGGTAGTTCCCATAAGTATTTTAGCTTTTTCAGCGATCACTCTGGCTGCATCCAGAATTTCTTTTCTTGTAGTAGTCTTTCCGGTAGAAAAACGGATCGTTCCCATGGCAATTTCCTCGGGGATTTTAAGTGCCTGGATTACATGGGAAATATCCACATCATCTGCATGGCATGCGGCACCTGCAGAAGCAGCTATTTCTGTTAGTTCCGATAACAAAGTCCCCGCATCCATTCCGGGAAAACTAATATTGAGAGTATTAGGAAGGGTGTTTTCGGTATGACCGTTGCGTTGAATTTGTGGAATCTCTTTAAGTAACTCTGAATAAAGTAGGTCGCGCGTTTGTTTCATAATGTCGTAATTGCGCTGAAAGTCGCGGCTGGCAATTTCTGCAGCTTTTCCCAAACCGGCAATTTCAAGAACATTTTCAGTTCCCGGCCGGAGATTATGCTCATGGTTCGCTCCGTGCATTATCTTTTGTAAATAAACTCCTTCACGAATATAAAGAGCGCCGATTCCCTTGGGAGCATAAAATTTATGTCCCGCTACAGACAACAAATCAACTCCCATTTCCCTCACATCCGTAAGAATTTTGCCAATTGATTGTGCTGCATCTGAATGGAATAAGACGTTGTGCATGCGTGCAATTGCCGATAATTCTGATATATTCTGAATTGTACCTGTCTCATTATTCGCATGCATAACTGAGATAAGTATTGTATCCTTTCTTATAGCTTTGGTAAGTTCTTCGGCTTCAAGTATTCCATCACGGTTTACCGGCAGGTAAGAAATTTCATATCCTTCTTTTTCAAGCGATTTGCAAACTTCACTAACTGCAGGGTGCTCAATATTGCTGGTAATTATGTGTCTTCCTTTGTCTTTTTTAGAAAGCGCAACTCCCCTGATGGCAAAATTATTTGATTCGGTTCCTCCACTGGTAAAGATAATTTCAGCCGGGCTACAGTTTAAAAGACTGGCTAGACTTTTCCGCGCATTCTCTATTGCTGTTTTGCTTTCAGTTCCGTAATAGTGGGTACTTGAAGGATTACCAAAATTTCCCCGCAAAAAAGGAATCATAAAATCGGCTACTTCAGGGTCAATAGGGGTAGTTGAATTAAAATCCAGATATACAGGCTGCATGAATGGCTGATTTGGTCAGGATGAGTGTATAAATAATCTCTAATTACTTGTTTTGTCGGTCAATAATGGCTCGTAGCGCGGGTCGAGTTCATTTGACCAACCGATGAGGTACTTAGTAAATTCTGAAATTTCAAGTCCCCATATATTTTTTGCATAAGGATCCTGCATGATTTCGCTGGAGAACAATTCATTCGCGAGTTTAATTTTTTTAGAGGAAGTGCGCATAGGTGTTTCATAAAGATCCGCCGCTCCATATAATCGCAGGAAATTGTTTGCAATTTCAGCAGGGTACTTATAGCTGACAACAGCAAATTCCACATCCTCGGTAGTAAGCGTGTTTACTGCAAAAGAGATATCTGTTCGAAAATAATTATTTACCATAAACAGTAGCGCAACGCTTTCTACATTAAACTCATCGCGTAAGTATGCTATAAGCCGTTCAGCATCTTTTGGATTCTGTTGTTTTGGAATCCCGTCTTTTCCTTCAATGGTAAAGGATTCGCCTACTTTCATTGAGAGATTATCGGCCCATTTATTGATTGTTAGTAAACCGGTTTTAAAATTTGGTTTTGAAATAGATTCTTTAACGGTTCCATAAGGCAGATTTCTTGTCAGGGTAGCAAAATCTTTTCCGATATAATAATCGGTTTTTATTACCAGATCCACCTTATTATTATCGGCTTGTTTTTCAAGCCAGTTGATAGCAACATCCATAGAATCAATTGTTGACCGTATATCAAATTCGGTCCAGGGACTTGTGGTTTTGGTATCCACAAAAACGAAATACACAAGCACATCGCCTTTAAGATCCTTACAAACATTATTAAACCTGCCAACGCGGTAATCGATTTTCTGGGAACCGAATCCCGATAAAAAAAACATGGTAATGCTCAGCAATGTTAGTTTCAGAATGGTTTTCATGTTTACCGGCTTTATACAAAAATAGTAATTTGAATTAACTTTTTACCCTTTTGGTTTTAAAACCCTTCGTGGATATGAGCAAATCGCATTTAGTCCGCATTCATTGCACTTGGGTTTTCTGGCTATGCAAATGTATCGTCCGTGCAAAATCAGCCAATGATGAGCCACACTTAACAGTTCTTCAGGAATATACTTAACAAGCTGCTTTTCAGTTTCGAGTGGTGTTTTAGAATTAACAGAAAGTCCAATCCTGGATGCAACTCTGAAAACATGTGTATCAACAGCCAAAGCGGGTTTTGAAAAAGCAACCGACAAAATAACATTAGCTGTCTTCCTCCCAACTCCAGGCAGTTTCTGAAGTTTTTCGGGATCATCAGGAACAATTCCCCCGAAATCAGACATGAGACTCTTGGCCATGCCCAGAAGGTTTTTTGATTTATTATTTGGGTAAGAACAGGATTTAATGTACGCATATATTTCCTCAATGGTGGATGCTGACAACGAAGCGGCATCCGGAAAACGTTTAAAAAACGGTGGCGTAATAATATTAACCCTTTTATCGGTGCACTGGGCTGATAATATAACAGCCACGAGCAACTCGTAAGGATTAACATAGTGCAATTCCGTTTCTGCTACCGGCATGTTTTCCTGAAACCAGGCAATTGTTTTTTCAAACAGTTCCTTTTTTCCCATAAAGTATTCCAATTAAATTCATTCTGCCCTGGAAGTTAAAATAGTGGATGCAAGTTATACAATTTACCAGAGTGTATTGTTTACCGAATCCTGATAATAATTACATCCTGTTACTTTTTTCTAAGATTCACTTGCATATATTAAGCAAATTCTTTTTCTTTGCACAAATATTTTAATAGATGACCCGATTTACTTATTCATACTATTATTTTTTTAACGAACTGAAATAAGTCGGGATACTTTAATTCATAACAGTTGATCCCGGTCTTAATCGGGATTTTTTATTTTAACTATGAGCAGTAACATATCCATATCAGTGCGATTTTATTACTTTTATTTTTTTCTGAAAAATCAGACAGGGTACACTATGGATTGTAGCAGACTATAAATCACATAAAAAGGCCCTGGTTGATACGGGGCCTTTTTTAATTTAATAAATTATGGAATTACCTTCTTCGAATAAACCAATTTCTATCGCAATTCAGGGCGGTTATGGAGCCTTTCACGAGATTGCGGCTAAGGCATATTTCGATCCTCAGGAAGTTGACATTAAACCGAATAATACCTTTAAAGACCTTATGACATCGCTTAAGCAGCGTGAAGTTGATTATGGAATCATGGCTATTGAGAATTCACTTGCGGGAAGCATTATTCCAAATTATGCTCTGATCAAGGACTCTAAAATGCATATTGTCGGGGAAATCTATCTGAGAATTCGGCAGAATCTGGTTGCTCTAAAGGGACAAAAAATTGAGGATATTAAAATAGTGTATTCACACCCAATGGCAATTCTTCAATGCCAGCTCTTTTTTGACAATTATCCTGACATTACCCTCATTGAAAGCATCGACACTGCTCTCAGCGCTAAAATGATACACGAAGAAAACCTGATTGGTAAGGGCGCTATTGCAAGCGATCTGGCCGCTGAGAAATACAGTCTGGAAATACTTGCCCCGGGGATTGAAACCAATAAAATGAATTATACCCGTTTTCTTATTTTAAAGGAAACCAATGGAAAACAGGTAGATACTGCAACGGTTAACAAATCCTCTTTGCATTTTGCTCTTGCTCATAAAACCGGTTCGCTTTCAAAAATACTGTCCATTTTATCCTATTATGATATTAATTTGTCAAAAATTCAATCCCTGCCTATAATGGGAAAAGACTGGGAATACCAGTTTTATGTGGATGTGATATTTGAAGATTACGACTGGTACAGAAAATCTCTTGATGCCATCCGACCCTTTACAAGTGAGCTGGGAATTCTGGGTGAATATATAAAAGGAAAATCATTTATCGAATAATATTATCAAATATGGGAATTAAACTCGACCTTGAAAATGTGGCGCTATGCGGAGAATGTATGAAACGCCCTATTATTATTGCAGGCCCGTGTAGTGCTGAAACCGAAGAGCAGGTAGTTGCCACCGCAAAGGATCTTTCAGCACGTGGAATAAAAATATACCGTGCAGGAATATGGAAACCTCGCACCCGTCCGAATGCTTTTGAAGGAATTGGCTCCATCGGCCTTGAATGGATGAAAAGGGCAAAGGAAGAAACAGGAATGCTAACTACCACAGAGGTTGCAACTGTCAAACATGTTGAAGAATGTCTGAAAGCCGGTATCGATATACTATGGATAGGGGCCCGTACTACTGCAAATCCATTTGCTGTTCAGGATATCGCCGATGCCTTAAAAGGTGTTGATATTAAAGTAATGATAAAAAATCCTGTAAATCCTGACATTGAACTCTGGATTGGAGCTCTTGAAAGAATCAATAACGCGGGTATTAAAAAGCTCATAGCAATCCACCGCGGATTCTCGGTATATGATAAATCCCTCTTCCGCAACGATCCGCAATGGCAGGTACCTATTGAACTTCGCAGAAGGATCCCTGAATTGAAAATTATCAACGATCCGAGCCATATCTGCGGAAACCGTCATATGCTTTATGATGTTTCACAAAAAGCAATGGACCTTAACTTCGATGGTTTAATCATTGAAACCCATAATACTCCTGATCAGGCATGGAGCGACGCAAAACAGCAAATAACCCCTGCGGAATTATCTGTATTGCTGAAACGCCTTGTTTTCAGAGATGAAGGCGATAACGCCTCAATGATGAGTCTTGCTGAACTCAGAGAACAAATTGATAAGCTCGACGATAAACTCATTCAAATATTCGAAAAACGTATGAAGGTTGTTGAGGAAATTGGTAAACATAAAAAGGAAAACAATATCACAATTCTTCAGTCACAACGATGGGATGATATTGTCAGGAACCGTATAAATCTGGGAAGCCGCAAGGGACTTAGCGAAGAGTTTATTCTGAAAGTTTTTCAGGCAATCCATCAGGAATCCATTAACAAACAGACTGTTGTCATGAACCGAAATCAGGAAGGATCAAAATGAAGCAGTTAAATCTGGTTACGTCTGCCGGTACATCGGAAATTTTTATTGGGAGCGATTTCAATATCCCTTTCTCCCGCTTTGAAAAAGACAAAACGGTGGTGCTGGCTGATGAAAACTACCTTCGATTCCATTCCAAAAAATTTGCCGGATACCCTGTTATTTCAATTGGATCCGGAGAAGATGCAAAATCGATGGATCATGCTGTAAAACTGTACCATAAACTGCTCGATATGGAAGTGGACAGAACCTGGGCAATCATTGGTGCCGGAGGTGGAATCACTACCGATATATCAGGATTTGTTGCATCAACATTTTTACGGGGGATCTCCTTCGGATTCGTTTCCACAACCTTGCTTGGTCAGGTTGATGCTGCTGTTGGCGGGAAAAACGGGGTGAATCTCGATGGTTATAAAAATATGATTGGAATTATCCGTCAGCCGGAATTCGTTTATTGCGATGTAAGCAGTCTTACTACATTACCTGAAAGGGAATTCCTGGGAGGCTTTGCTGAAATTATTAAATATGGTGCTATCCGTGACTATAAATTCTTTAAGTATCTCAGTGAAACTATCGAAAGCGGCATTTCCAAGGACATTACTGTACTGGAGACAATGATATATGAATCTGTCCGAAACAAAATTGAAGTAGTTCAGGCCGACGAAAATGAAATGGGTGAAAGAAAAACACTTAACTTTGGTCATACTTTTGCTCATGGTTTTGAAAAACTATACAAAATTCCCCATGGTGAAGCAGTTGCTTTGGGAATGATCCTTGCAGCCCGGCTTTCAGTAAATCTGGGAATGATTAATAATACGAGGGCTATTGAGCTTGAAAGCCTTATAAAGCGATCAGGGCTTCCGGTGAGATTAGAGTTTGATCCTGATTCGCTGGCTGATGCTATGAAGAGGGATAAGAAAAGAACAGGCGGGCAAATTAGTTTTATTCTTTTGGAAGATTTGGGTAAAGCAAAAATAAAGAATATAGCTGTAAGCGATATTAAATCAATACTATATGATTTGTGTTAGCGTCGGTAACGGAAGCCCAGCTCAGGCAAAAAAAATTCTTTTAACCTCAGGGTTTATAGAACTCAGAGCTGATCTGTTAAACTGGAAACCTGAGGATTACAGAAATGTGATACTTTCAGGTGGAAAAACTATTTTTACCTGCCGGCCAGGAAAGCTAAAAGATGAAGAAAGGCTTAGACTTTTTGCACTTGCAGCTGAGGCCGGTGCGAAGTTTATTGATATTGAGATTGAATCACAGGAATCCTTTCAATACGGAATAAAAAAAATTATAGAAAAGGTTGACACAGAATTAATAGTTTCTTATCATAATTATGTTCTGACCCCTTCCACAGAAGCATTGGAATCTGTTCTGAACGACTGTTTCCTTGCCGGAGCCGATGTTGCAAAGATTGCATGCAGGGTCTTTTCTCAGGCTGACGGAGCAAGGCTTCTTTCCCTTTATAATATTTCAGGCAGGAAAGTTGTCATTGGAATGGGGAAAACCGGAAAAATAACACGGGTGGCAGCTTCATTACTAGGAGCAGAGTTTACATTTGCAGCATCTGGCAACGGGGATGAAACAGCTGAAGGACAATTTACTTACGATGAAATGAAAGAATTAATAAAGAAAATACAATAAACCTCATGAATACCTTTGGTACCTTGTTCAGGGTCAGTATTTTTGGAGAATCCCACGGAAACTCTACCGGAGTTACAATCGACGGTTGTCCTGCCGGTGTTGAAATTCTTGAAAACGATTTTACCGCAGACCTTAATCGAAGAAGAAGCGGTTCCAAAGGTACAACTCCCCGTAAGGAAGCAGATCTTCCAAGGCTCATGAGCGGTATTTTTAATGATCACACAACCGGAGCGCCTATAACGATCCTTTTTGAAAATACAAATACCAGGTTTAAGGATTACGAAAAACTAAGAGAGACCCCACGTCCGGGTCATGCGGATTTTGTTGCCCTTAAAAAGTATGGTGGTTTCGGAGATTTCAGGGGAGGTGGTCATTTCAGCGGTCGTTTGACTCTTGGTCTGGTTGCAGCAGGTGTAATAGCCAGAAAAATTATTTCGCCCGTTAAAATAAGTGCAAATCTTACCGAAGCCGGGGGAATGAAGGATATTGAAAAAGCAGTTGATATCGCAGTTGCAGAACAAAACTCCATCGGTGGAATAGTTGAGTGCAATGCGATTACAATACCTGCTGGTCTTGGTGAACCTTTCTTCAATTCTGTTGAGTCACTGCTTGCACATATTGTATTTAGTATACCCGCTGTAAAAGCGATCGAATTCGGAGCCGGATTTTCGGCTGCAAAGATGAAGGGTACCGAGCACAACGATATGATTGTTTCAACTTCAGGTAAAACGGCAAGCAATCATGCTGGAGGAATTAACGGAGGGATTAGCAATGGAAATGACATTGTTTTCAGGGTGGCAGTAAAACCAACAAGCAGCATTCCTCTTCCCCAGAATACCATGAACATTAAAACCGGGAAAATGTCGGAACTCAGAATTGAAGGGCGACATGATTTGTGCATTGCACTCAGAGTACCTGTTATTCTGGAAGCTGTTACTGCAATCGTGATAGCTGATCTCATGATGGCGGAGGGACTTATTAAACGCGTTGTAACAAACAAAATTTAACAAATAACTATAAAAAATGAGAGTAGCAGTTGTAGGTGCAGGAAATATGGGATCGTGGCTGGTAGAATCGCTTTGTCTGGATTTTGAAGTTGGTGTCTATGACTCTAACCGCAGCAAACTGAAGTATTTCTTCAATTCCCGGAAGTTTCTGTATCTTGAGGAATTGCTGGAGTTTCAGCCTGATATACTGATTAACGCTGTAAGCCTCGAAAATACAGTTAATGTTTTTAAGGAAATCGTACCCTCCCTCGATAAAAATTGCATTATTGCTGATATTACTTCGGTAAAGAACGGACTTGCAAAATACTATGAAACCTGCGGGAGACGCTTTGTATCAACGCATCCTATGTTTGGTCCTACCTTTGCAAACATCAGGCATTTGTCGGAAGAAAATGCAATTATAATTAAAGAAGGAGATGAAGAAGGCAAGGAGTTTTTCCGCAAATTTTACAAATCACTGAATCTGAAAATTTTCGACTATAGTTTCAGGGAACACGATGAAACAATTGCTTATTCGCTTTCAATTCCCTTTTCATCCACTCTTGTATTCGCCTCATGCATGAAGGAGCAGGAAGCTCCGGGAACCACATTCCGCAAGCACTTTGAAATTGCCAAAGGACTGCTTTCGGAAGACGATTATCTGCTTTCAGAGATTCTTCTGAATCCTTACAGCCTATCTCAGGTAGAGGAAATTAAGGAGAGTCTGAGCGAATTAATCGAAATGATTAAAAAAGCAGACAAGGAAGGTCTGAAGGAGTATTTCCTGAAACTCAGGACAAACATAGGAATGAAAAGGGTGGTTTAGATAAACGTATACTCTCAGAGGATATTAATGAACCTCCGGAATAGTTGATTTATTAAAATCCCTGATTAATCTTAAAGGATTAGGAATCCCCAAGTTTTGCAATCCGTAAAATTTTTTTTGAATCAGGACGGATTTTAAAATGATCATCAATTCTCTGGCCTACAATCCATGCAATCTCATTTCCCGATTGCAGAATCCAGGTGTTTTCCTTTTCAGGAATTGATAATTTAATATCTATAAAAAAATCTGAAAGTTTCTTAATATTTTTCATTCCAAGAGGTCGGAAATAATCACCGGCTTCCCACTTTCTAAGCAGAAGAGGGAATTCAAGCATATCCAGATCCAGAAAGGCGGTGTCGGGAGCTGAAGAAATTTTATAGTCTGCAGAGTTTGGAATAACATCCATTTCCAGATGTATTGGATCGGAAATTTCACGGTAAGGATCCTCAATATAATATCTGCGCAGGTTTTCTTCTTTGATAGGGTGAATCAGCAATTTTTCCCGATCTTTAACCAAACGGTGGGTTGAAGAGAAAAACTGTCTTCCGGGTGGTCCATCCAGACTTCTAATTATATCATTAACAACTCCCTGGGAAAAATTAAAATCTCTCAGGAGTTCAAAAGTCCATGTATCAATAGGATGAAGCTTTACAAGTTCATTTACAGGTATCCATGAATATCCGGCTTCGCGAAACACATACCTATTACGTTTTTCCCTAATAGCAGTAAGATAGATTTCTTCTGAATCTCTTAACCTGCGTATGTTTTCAGTCAGGGTATCAATAATTCTCGGGTTAATTTCTTCGAGCAGCGGCAATACGCTGAGTCTGATTTTGTTCCTGCTGTATTTTGAAGAAGTATTGCTGGAATCTTCTCTCCAGTTGAGATTATTATCAAGAGCATATTCCTTTATTTCCGAGCGGGATGCAAAAAGAAGGGGTCGGATCAGGCGACCGTTTTTTGGTTTTATTCCGGTTAAACCTTGTATCCCTGTTCCTCTGGTCAGATTCAGGAGAAAGGTTTCGGCTACATCATTTTTATTGTGAGCAGTGGCAATCCAGTCATAAGCTTGTTCCTGTCTTAATTCTTCGAACCAGTCATACCTGAGTTCTCTGGCAGCCATTTGTACCGACATTTTATTACTTTCGGAATAGTCGGCTGTTTCAAAGCTTTTTGTAAAAAATGCAGTATCATATTTTTCGGCAAGTTCGCGAACGAAAACCTCGTCACCTTCTGATTCTTCATTTCTGAGTTGGAAGTTGCAATGCGCAATACTGCATGAATAGCCTGATTTTAAAAGCAGATCTAAAAGTACTACGGAATCGATTCCACCGCTGACAGTAACAATTATTCTATCACCTTTACGGAACAAATCATTTTCGAAAATATAGGATTTGAGCCTGCCAATCATCGGGGAAGATTTTCCACTAAGTTAGGAAATTTGACAGAGTTTTTAAAATCATACAGGGGTTTTACTGGTAATCGAGCATGGAAGGATGGGTGAGGTAAAAGTTATTGGGTTTGAGTCGTGGTTCGCCTGAAAATTTCATGCCATCAAGTGCCGGGAAGTTCTGAAGGTTTGGATAAAATCCAAAACGGAATGAAAAGGTAGGGAAGACCAATCGTTCATTTCGTATCCGGGTTCCGATCCCAAGACCTGTATAAACATCTTCATAGATCAGGTGGGATGTCCCCGGACCTAAAAGTGCAAAATCGACATAGCCATAAAATGCAAAACGGAAACCCCATACATACCAGGGGCTAAAGGCAACCGTTTCCATATTCATGGCAAACCTCTGCTGACCGAGAACATTAGGCTCACTGAACCCTCGTAGTCCATACTTGTCATTT
>CAYOLQ010000032.1:278-33668 GCA_964404825.1 uncultured Chitinophaga sp. | reverse complement strand
TGTTGCTTATGTTTTTACCCCATAAAGCCTTGTTTTCCCAGGTCATTTCCAATAGTGGCGCTGCCATAACGATTACACCCGGAGCTGCGGTTAACAGTAAGGATATTGAGAACAATACCGGTTCGGTTGAAAATGAAGGTATAATAGACCTTTCAGGCGATTACCTCAATGCTGTTCCTTCGGCTACCAGTGGTAACGGACTTTATTACCTGGATGGAGACTGGACAAATCTGGGAACCTTCAGTCCGGATACATCCACCGTAACATTTAAAGGAGGTACAAATCAATCCATCCTTCACGGTTCCGGGGGCGAAACTTTTTTCAATCTGAACATTGTAAATCCTGGGAATATTGTCACCCACAATGCCAATCCTTTAAGCACATTGGAAGTACTTAATAACCTGAGAATTATTTCAGGAACCCTTAATCTGGGGTCAACAACCAAAAACCTGCTTGTTGACGGAAAAGGAATCATATCCGGTACCTTAAGATATGATAATACTACATTGCAGAATTCATCGATAACCGGAAATCTGAGTGGAGCGGGTACGATTGACATGAGCGGAGGCGGACTATCTCATTTGCTGAACCTTTCCGGTGCGTCAAACTCTTTAGGAACACTTACTACCAATCCTTTCAGCTTAAGCAAAGTAGACTATAAAGGATTAAATCAAACGGTTTTCCCCTCCCCGAATTACAGAAATCTTGATATTTCAAATACGGGAACAAAAACTTTACAGGGAAATTCAATTGTTGGAAAAAATCTAAATGTTAAAACCGGGACAATTTTTCATCTGGGAAATTCAACAACTGCACTTGATATTATTGATTCTGCTGTTGTGGCCGGAAATCTTGATTATAACGGCATCTCAACCAAAATCGTATCTGTCGGTGGGGATCTCAGCGGTTTAGGTACGATAGATATGAGCGGGGGGAGTCTTTCGCATTTACTTAATCTTTACGGCGTAAA
The DNA here is from genome assembly GCA_964404825.1 of uncultured Chitinophaga sp. Taxonomy (GTDB): domain Bacteria; phylum Bacteroidota; class Bacteroidia; order Bacteroidales; genus JACJXF01. The sequence continues at coordinate 32,698 of CAYOLQ010000032.1, read as the reverse complement.
CAACAGTATTGGCAGCTATATTTCCGGTACAGGCGCAACCGTTGATTATATCAGAACAACCGGAAGCGGTGATCAGTTTGTGTTTGAAAGTCAGAATTACCGGAACCTCAAAATCTCAGGAAGCGGTGTAAAAACGCTTACTTCTGATGTAACTGCATCGGGAATTTTGACGATGTTGAATGGAAATATCAATTCAAATACCAATACATTAATTCTTACAAATCCTCTTATAACTGCAATTGATTATCACGCAGGTACGGTAATCGGTAAATTGCAGAGAGCCGTAAACATAACCGGAAGCAATTACCTTTATCCCATCGGGTCGGCCGCATTCTATAACCCACTTAAGATTAAGTTTCAGAATTTAACAAGCGGACCCCTTACAGCTCAGTTTAAGGTGGAGGATATCGGGAATCTGGGCTTACCCCTCGATGACGACGGCAACGAGTTATGGCAACAGAATACCGAAGGGTTCTGGAGTTTAAACTCTGTTCCTCCGATGGCAACAAGCAGCTATAGTGTGAATTTGAATTACAATGGATTTACCGACGTTGACTCCTCCTCCAGAATAGTAATAAGGAAAGACCTCGGGATGCTTGAACTGGATGGGAAAAATGGCTTATATAACGGTACCGAAATTGAAAGAGACACCTTAATTAAAGGACTTTCGGTAAACTCAATTGACTTTGGAATTGTAAAAGGTCGTCCTAAAATTGTTGATCATCCCGAAGATATTGATGTGTGCGAAGGTTCAGATGCGTTTTTCAAAGTTAAGGCAAGAGGACATGGAAGAAAGCTGACGTATCAGTGGCAGGTTGATGCCGGTAGCGGATTTATCAATATTACCAATGGAGGAGTTTATAGCGGGGCAACTTCCAAACAACTCAATATTTCTCCGACGGATTACTCTATGAACGGATACAGATACAGGGTAATTGTGACTGACGGTTCAGGCAACAGTAATATTTCCAATTCAGCTTTACTTACTGTAAATAAGATTCCAATTGCTACAGCAACAAACAATTATCAGATAGTATGCGATGCGGAAACTATTCTGGATGTTGTTCTGGGAACAAGCAATAATGTTACAGGTACTACTTTCAACTGGATACGTACAAATCCTGACAGTATTCTAACTCTGGAACCCCTGTTCGAAAATGGTTTGGAAATCGGAGATATTATTTCAGGAAGTTTTACAAATATTACGGATCATCCGATTACCATTGTTTATACCATAACACCTACCGGACCGATAACTACTTATTGCGTTGGAGATCCCATTACAGTTACCTTAATAATTCAGCCAACACCACGGATATTCCCGGTACCAGTAAATACAATTCAATGCGATAGCACAACCACAAGTATACAGATTAAGAGTCCTAGTACTTTTACCTCTGGTGTAATTAAATTTAAGTATTCTGTTAGTGCTACCGGAGGGGTAACAGGGTTCTCCACACCGGTAAGTGATCTTCCAAATAATTATATTATTGCAGATTTTCTTATTAACCCGACAACTTCTGTTCAGACTGTTACCTATACCCTGACACCGGTTAGTCCCTACCTTTGTAACGACGGCCCCAGTCAGGTGATAACCGTAAAAGTTAATCCTACACCGAGATTAAATGCGCTTTTGGCCGGACATTATGTTGTTTGTGATACCGCTGCTATAAATATCAGTTTCACTACCGGAAACCCTCTGATTGAAGGCGAACGCTGGTATTACCTTCAAACGGATTTCACAGGAAGTGTAAGCGGAGTGCAGCCTACAGCATATTATCAGATAGGAACACCAATTGCCGATATTCTGGTAAATAACACAAAAGATTTTCAGACTATTAATTACAGGATTAAACCGATCTTCAGGAATACAGGTGGAATACAGGCAGATTGCGAAAGGGGAATTGATACATTAATTACAATTACCCTTAATCCTACGCCATTCTTTGACGAAGTTATTATGTCAGATACCGTAATCTGTAATGAAAGTTATGTTAGTTTCAGTTTTACCAACTCACAGTTAACCACTGGTACAGTTATTTACGAACTCGAAGGGATTTATGACGGTGGTTCGGTTACAGGCGTTAAACCCGACGGAGCTTACGGCCTTAGTTCTTTTACAGATACACTTTACAACGGTTCAGTACTGATTCAGCCAATTACTTACATCTTTAAACCGATTATCTCTGACCCCGGAAACAGTTTATATTGTAACAAAGGAATCTATACATCAAGGCAGGTGAAGGTTAATCCTACACTTCTTGCAACAGCTACTCCGAGTTTGTTTATCGGAGGAAGAAATATCCGATGCTTTGGTGAAAGTACCGGTACTATTGATCTGGCGCCTACCGGAGGTTATTATCTGCATGATTATTTCTATACATGGACCAGAAACGGTGTTCCGACAAGCAATCCAACAACTGAAGATCAATCCGGACTAACGATTGGTAATTACAAATACCGTGTTGAAGATTTGATTGGTTGTTTTACAGTAGATAGTCTTATACTTACTCAACCTGATATTCTTGCAGCCACTGACAGTATTAAGCCTGTAAGTTGTGCCGGTAAAATTGACGGAGAGGTTTATCTCTCGCCTACAGGAGGTTCAGTTCCGTATTCCTATACATGGATTGATGATGATGGTTTGATATCGCACAATCAGGATCTTATCGGGGTTCGCTATGGTGACCATAAGCTTACCATGCTGGATGCAAATCTTTGTCAGTTTAAGAAAACATCTACAATCATTATTCCGTCACCTATGCTTATTGCCTTCGACATTGGCGATTTTGGTAATTTTAATATCAGCTGCAAGGGAGCAAGTGATGGCTCTATTACAACTTATGCACTTGGAAACGGTTCGCCAGCCGATTATGACTACCTCTGGATAAATGATGTAGGAACCGAAGTACCTGATTTGCCTTTGCTTACAGGATTAACTTCTGCAAATTATTATCTTACTGTAATAGATTCCCTCAACTGTGAAGGATCTGCACAGATTTATCTGAGTGAACCGGATCCGATTACCATTACCAGAACCGGAACGAAATACGCTGAAGACTTCGATATTTCATGCTTTGATCGAAATGATGGTATTATTAATCTGATTGTTACTGGCGGGCATACAGCCTACCTCCCTGTATCATATGACTGGACGATGACAGGCAATCCGGGATTTTCGGCTAACACAAAAGATATCAGCACCCTCCGGCAGGGAGAGTATACCGTAGATGTTCAGGATTTCTATTTGTGTCAGAAGTCAGCTTCATTTACATTAATTGAACCTCTGGAAATGATTCTTGACACAATTGCCATAAACGATTTCAACGGTTATCAGGTTTCCTGTAAGGGTAGCAGCAATTCTTTACTGGATCTGAATATTTCCGGGGGATTTGGAACTTTTGATTTTACATGGACAGGTTCAGGGACACAAACAAGTGTTCTCGATCAGTCAGGACTTTCAGCCGGGAATTATCATCTTGATGTTGTGGATGACATCGGCTGTCCGGCTGCCTGGGATTTTGAAATAAGAGAACCTGATACTATTGCGGTTACCCCGGTTATTCACATAAACAATGGTTTCGAAATATCGTGTTTCGATGGATCAGATGGAAGTATTGAGCCTGGCCCTTCCGGTGGTGTGTCGCCTTACCAGTTTAACTGGACGAGTGTAGATGGTACCGGAATATCGCAATTTGCTGAGAATCAATCCGGATTAAGTCGTGGGATTTACGTTTTGCAAATAACAGACAATAATGCCTGCGTTTTTGATTGGACAGATACACTCTATCAGCCTGAAAAACTGGCAACAGTTATTGTTCCTAAAACTATTTCATGCTTCAGCACGAACAATGGATCTGCTGATCTTTCTGTTACAGGTGGAGTGGAAAGTTATGCTTATTTATGGAGCAATGGTGAAACCACAGAGGATATTGCATCCTTGTTTACGGGAGCATACTATGTAGATGTTACTGATGCAAACGGATGTACCATCAGCGATACGACTTTAGTAACTGAGCCTCCGGACATCATCATCAGTCTTGATGCTCCGCTTCTTTACAATGGCAAAATGATTAGCTGTTTCGGAGCTTCAGATGCAATAATTAATTCTCAGGTTACCGGAGGAGTTGGAAGTTTCCGTTATGATTGGCTGCCCAACGGTGAGCAAACTTCCGGATTGACAAATGTACCGGCTGGTCTGTATAAGCTTACCATTACAGATGAAAATGAATGTAGCAGGGATGACAGTATACAGGTTGAACAGCCTTTGAAACTTATTACTGAGGTATACGAAACCAACCCCACCTGCTTTGAAAAAACGGATGGAGTTATTACTTTGATTGTTCAGGGAGGTACACCTGAGTATACAATAGAATGGGCTAACGGTCAGTTCGGGCAGACAGCCGACACGATAGGAGTAGGTACTTACAATGTTGTAATCAGGGATTTGAATCAATGCAGGATTGACACCTTTGGAATATTAACACAGCCTGATAAAATACAAATCAGCAAGCAGGTTACCAATCCAACCTGTCCGGATATTTCTGATGGTATTATTCAATACCAGATTCAGGGGGGAACTCAGCCTTATGATTTGCTTCTTAACAATCTAAGAGTAGATGAGTTAATTTCTGATTTAGGAGAAGGGAAATACATTATGGTTATAAGGGATAATAACCAGTGTGTTCTTACTGATACCTCAGATTTGAAGGGTGTTTCACCATTGTGTATTACTGTTCCAAATGTATTCACACCAAATAGTGATGGTGTAAATGATACCTGGGTTATAGATCAGATTGAGATTTATCCGGATGTTAAAATTGAAATCTTTAACAGGTGGGGAGAAATGATTTATTATGCGCCAAATGGATATACGAAACCATGGGATGGAACATTTAAAGGAAGAGAATTGCCTATTGATTCATATTTTTATGTCATAGACCTTAATAACGGCCGGGATGCAGTATCGGGCAGTATTACCATTATAAGATGATGAATAGAATACATTTTAAAATATATACTTTTGTTTGGTTTTAAAATTTGAAAAAAAGTTTAACATATATAGCACTGATATTGATTGCTGCGCTTAGTCAACGACTGAATGCGCAGCAATTGCCGTCTTTTACTCAGTATTTGAATAATGGTTTTCTTATTAATCCGGCTATTGCCGGAAGCGATGGCTATACCTCCTTTAATGCAACTTACAGAAAACAGTGGGTAGGGTTTGAAGATTCTCCTACCACTTATTCTTTTAGCGGACAAACCCGGTTGCTCCGCCAATCATACCGTATTATCACCAGGAATGTCCGCAAAAATGTAGTAAAACCGAGTACCAAAGGTCGGGTTGGATTAGGGGGATTTGCTTTTAATGATGCAAATGGTCTGGTCAACCGCACAGGTATTAGTCTGGCATACGCATACCATATTATTTTATATCAGAGTCAGATATCATTTGGGATTGCCGGACAGGCGTATCAGTACAAAATTGATGAAACAATGCTCGAATTCGGCTCCGAAAATACCGATCCAATAAAAGACAGGGGCCTTGATCTGGTTACTTTTATACCGGATGCAAATGCAGGTTTTTATTGGACTAGCGAGAAACATTTTCTTGGAGTTTCTGCAAACCAGCTTTTCCAGTCGGTGCTTAAGTTAGGAAGTTCAGATTTCGGAAAACTTAAGTTGTACAGGCATTATTATTTTATGGGGGGATATAAATTCCCTATTGGCAGAGAGTTTGCGTTAGAGCCATCAGCATTGGTCAAAACAACAGAGCAGTTGATGCCACAGGCTGATATTTCTTTAAGGTTGATGTATCTTGATGATTACTGGGCCGGAGTCGCCTATCGTACCAGCGGATCGGTTTCTGCTCTTTTTGGAATACGGGCCGAGCAGTTACATCTTGGACTTGCTTATGATTATTCTGTTACCAGCATCAGAAAACACAGTTTTGGCTCTGCTGAAATTGTTTTGGCATATAAGTTTGGTTCAAATGCAAGACGGTACAGATGGATCAACCGATATTAATGAAATCCAGATAGTATGGGAATAATTCAGACTCAAACCATTAAAGGTATGATCTATTCCTACCTTGGTATTGGAATCGGGTTTGTTATTACGGCAATTTTATTCCCCAGAATATTATCAACAGAAGAGATTGGTTTAATTAAGCTTCTTGTATCTTTCTCGGTACTTTTCGCACAATTATCCTCACTAGGCTTTATAAATGTAATAAACCGGCTTTTTCCTTATTTCAGGGACAAAGAATCGGGTCATAACGGGATTTTGTTATTAGGAGTTGTTTTTACACTGGCAGGGTTTATCCTTTCAATTATTGGCCTCGAAATCTTCAAACCTGTACTGATAGAAAATAACGATGATAACTCTTTCCTGTTTCTCAATTATATTAATTATTTAGTACCACTGATTTTCTTTACTGCATTTTTTAATCTGTTCGACTCATACATAAAAGCACTTTATAATGCCGTAGTCGGAACAGTTTTAAAGGAACTTATTCAGCGGGTATTTATACTTGCTGGAATTGTATTTTTTTATTTGGATCTGGTAAACTTCCATCAGTTTGTTTTACTATATACAGCGGCCCTTTCCTTACCGACCCTTATTCTGTTGTTTATCCTATTCCGAAAAGGAGAAATTAAGATTAAGTTACCCCCAAAATCGCTTTTTAAGCTCCACAGGAAGGAGATTCTTGATTTATGCGCTTATGGTCTGCTGATTGGGTTTGGAGGAATTGCAATTATTCAGATCGATAGTATTCTTGTCAATAAGTTTCTGGGTCTGTCTTTAACCGGAATTTATGCAACAAATTTTTTCTTTGCTACAATTATCCTGATTCCTTCCCGGCCGCTGATTAAAATCGCTACAACAATACTTGCTGAGGCCTGGAAACGGAATGATTTGAAAGAGATACAGTTGATTTATCAGAAAAGTAGTATAAATCAGGCTGTTATCGGGATTCTTATCTTTATTGGGCTGTGGGTAAATATCGATAACATTTATATTTTATTGGAAGATCCCGAATTTGAAGCCGGTAAGTGGGTTATATTCTTCGTGGGTCTGGCAAATGTGTTTGATATGTTTACGGGGATTAATGCTGTTATTATTCAAACTTCCTCTTATTTCAGGATCAACGCAATTATTACCTTTATTTTTCTCTTTTTGATAGTTGCATTTAACCTGATATTAATCCCTCTGATGGGAATTACCGGTGCCGGAATTGCCGGATTGATAGCAGTTGTTGTGACAAATTCCATTAGATTCTTTTATCTGAAAGTAAAGTTTGGACTGAGCCCCTTTCATCCAAGATTACTGATTATATTACTGATTGCAGGATTTTCGTATTTCATCGGTTACATAATCCCGGTTTTTGATAATTACATTATCGATATTTTTATAAGAAGTTCAATATGCGGTGGATTATTTATGGCTTTAATAATCGTATTCGGGGTTTCTGAGGAAATAAATTCGATTTTCAATACCTTTAGAGAAAAGTTAAATATTAAACCACCGAATAAATCATAAGCCGGAATCAAATACGAAAAATAAAGTCTTTTGGTACGAACGATGAATAAATCTTTATGGTGATGACTAAAATTTAATGAACCCAAAATGAATTCAAAAAATCTTCCGGAAACAATAAGTTTGTCATATCTAAGATACAAATCTAAAATTCTATTATTCAAATCGTTGAAGGCAATTCATAATCTTCTCTATAGTATTGGAATTGACGTAAGACTCAGGAAAAAGGATGTTGCATATAGCGCGATTGAGCATAATTCAATAGAAGAAGTAAATAAGTATTATAGTTCGGCTGACAAACAATTTGAAATTACTTCAACTGAGCATCAAAAGTTTTTTCTGGAAATAATCACAATCATCGAAAATAAGGGAATTAGTCTGATGGATAAGAGTATTGCTGATTTCGGATGTGGAATAGGTAACTTACTGTCTCATTTAAATTCTCATTTTAAACCTGCAGCCTGCAATGGCTTTGATTTTTCTGATATATTGCTGAAACTTGCTGTTAAAAGATTTCCTGAAGGTGAGTTTACTCAGCATGATATTTATCTTAAACCTGAGAAAACATTTGATTTTATTTTTTGCACCGAAGTGTTGGAGCATCTGTTGTATCCTGAAAAAGCACTGGATAATATCCTTTCTACTGTCAGACATCAGGGAGGAGGGGCATTTATCAGTGTACCAGATGGAAGGAAAGATTCGTTTGCCGGCCATATTAATTTCTGGAGTCCGGAGAGTTGGGAGGTTTTCATCAGAAAAGCAGTAGGTGAAAATGTTACCATACATACCGGTTATGTTACCACAAATAATCTTTATGCAATGATCTTGTTTTGATCCTATACGCACCTTTTAATTCATGAAGATCCTTTTCACTTTCGGGGGGATGCCCCATTATCTTAATGCTTTGCTGCGCAAAATTCAACAAAAGGACGGCATTGAGGTTTGCGTTGTTATTCCTGAAAGCAACGGAAAAAGTATCGGAAAGGGAGTTAAACAGGTTGAGGATGCAAATGATATAAAAACATTTAAACTCACCGAATACATAACATTTTCAAAGAAACCGTTTTTCAAGGGGTTTCTGAAAGTCCTCAAAGCTGAAAAGCCCGACATACTTGTTATTGGTTGGCCCTATATTGTGCCACTTAGCTTGAATCTATGGTTATTATTTTACATTAAGAGAAATAGAATCGGATTAGTATTTCGTGAGATACCATTTAATGTTGCACCCTATGATAAAGTTTTTTCATATTTTAAATTGAATCCCCAGTACGATGAAGATATGAATATTATAACGCCGAGGGGATTAAAGTTTTATCTCTGGGCGTTTTTAATTAAATATCTGCTTAAGTGGTATTATTCTTTAATTGATGCTAGTCTTGCTTATGCTGAATCGGCTTATGAAATTCATCAAAGCTATGGTTTAAAGGAAAAGCAAATATTTGTGACATGCAATTCACCCGATACAGAAATCCTGGCTGGAGCGCAAAGAAAAATTATCGCAGACAGAGTGGAATTAAATTATAATCCACAACGACTATTGCATATTGGCAGGCTTGTTAAATGGAAAAGAGTTGATCTTTTAATTGAGGTCACTGCCCGCTTGTTGTCAAAACATCCTCAAACGGAGCTTTTAATTATAGGAACAGGCCCGGAGGAGAAAACCCTCAGGAATCAAGCAGAGCGACTTGGAATTGCGCAGAAGGTTACTTTTGCAGGGAGTATTTATGAAGAAGATCTGGCTAAATATATTATGTCATCGGGTATTTATGTTCTTGCAGGCATGGGAGGATTATCAATAAACGAAGCAATGAGTTTTGGAAAGCCTGTGATTTGTTCAGTTTGCGATGGAACTGAAAAAACTCTGGTAAGGGATGGATATAATGGTCTCTTTTTTGAAAACGGTAGTGTTGAGAGTTTGTACCAGAAGATTGATTATTTATTTGAAAATCAGGAATTAATTACAACTATGGGCAAAAACTCGGAAAAAATTATTCAAAATGAGGTCAATCTCGATACTGTTTCGGATAAGTTTTTGCAATGTTTTGAATATGTGTATCAATTGAAAAGAAAGTAAAACAGACACAGATTTGTCAGAAACTCCAGATTTGAATGTTGTCAAGGTGTTGATTGATTATAAAAGCATATTGTGTTTCTTTGGGAATTTGAATTAATTAGCTATCCCGGTAAATAATTGGCTATGAAGATTACCATTGTTAGTACTACTGATATAAGGGGAGGAGCCGCAATCGCAGCCAGTCGGTTATTTAAGACTATTCATCAGCATCTTCCGGAAACCCGAATGCTTGTGCAAAAAAAGCTGGGTACATCAAGCTTCATAACTGAATTGAATCAAACATTCTTACGAAGGGCAATTAATTCCATCAATTTTTACTTTGAAAGAATCAGCTTTGTTGTAAGAGCCAGATCAAAAACCGTATGGTTTGACTTTTCTCCTTCAAATTTTGGACGCTCTATTTCGAACCTGCCCGAGATTAAAGATGCCGAAATAATTCATTTGCATTGGGTAAATCATGGTTTTCTGTCCCTTAGAGGTATTCACGGGCTTGCCGAAACTGGAAAAAAGTTTGTTTGGACCTTACATGATATGAACACATTTACCGGAGGATGTCACCATTCAGGTTTATGTGACAATTATATGAAGGAGTGCGGAAATTGCTTTTTTCTGAAAATCCCTTTTAAAAATGATCTTTCGCACAGAGTTTTCCGGAGAAAACTTGGTTTATTCGACAGGGACAGGTTTTGTTTTATTGCAGTAAGTAACTGGATGGCTGATAAAGCAAGGAAATCAAGTCTGATTGGTAATTGCAGGATTGAGGTAATTCCCAATCCCCTTGATACTGATATTTTTAAACCGGCTGAAAAAAACAAAATCCGAAGGGAACTGGGGCTCCCAAATGACAAATTCCTGATTTTGTTTGGGGCTGCTAATCTGACTGATAAAAGAAAAGGATTTGTATACCTGATGCAGGCGCTGGAAGAAATCATAAAAACCCGGCCGGAGATTTCGCAATCGTTTGGTTTAATTACATTCGGGAAATCAGGCGTAATTGATAACTGTCCGGTGCAGGTTTTTGCTCAAGAGTATGTAAAGGATGATAAATCGATTGCAAAACTTTACCAGGCGGCAGATATGTTTATTACTCCTACAATTGAAGATAATCTTCCTACCACTGTTATGGAGTCGCTTGGCTGCGGTACGCCTGTAGTAGCCTTTAATACCGGGGGAATTCCTGATATGATCGAGCACAAAGTAAATGGATATCTGGCCGAACAAAAGAATATTCAAGATCTTATTTCAGGGATTCTCTGGGTCGAAACTCACCCGGAAATTGATATAATCAAAGCAAATTGCCGGAAAAAGGCACTTGAAAATTTTGCCCTGAATGTTGTTGCAGAGAAACATTTAAATTTGTACAGAAGCCTTATTAAATGAGCATAAAAGTTTCAGTTATAACCGTTGTTTATAATGCCGGAGATGTTTTTGAGACAACTCTGAAAAGTGTCAGGGATCAGAAATATGTGCATGTTGAATACATTGTGGTTGACGGAGGTTCAAAAGACAATACTCTTGAATTGATTGAGAAGTATAAGGAAGGAATTTCGAAATGGATCAGTGAGTCTGATGAAGGACTCTACAGTGCAATGAATAAAGGCCTTAATTTGGCAACTGGTGATTATGTACTTTTTTTGAACGCAGGAGATCTGTTTTTTGATGATGAGGTTTTAGAGCGTATTTTTGCCACACCTCAGACCTTATCAGACGTTTATTATGGCGAAACTATGATAATCGATGCGAAAGGCCGAGAAATCGGCATGCGACGATTAAAAGCGCCGGAGGTACTTACATGGAAGAGTCTGATAGACGGAATGCTCGTGTGTCACCAGTCATTTATTGTGAAAAAATCAATAGCCCCGGAATACAACCTGAAGTATAAAATTGCAGCCGATTATGACTGGATGATGAATTGTCTCAAAAACGCCCGGACAATTACAAATACTCATCTGATTATTTCAAAATTTCTCGACGGTGGTTTAAATAAGCAAAACATAAGAAAAGCCCTCAAAGAGCGCTTTCTTATAATGATAAAGAATTTCAATATAATTCTGGTAATCCTGAATCATATACCTATCTCATTCAGGTTCGCAGCGTCTTACCTTAAACATAGGAGGTTCTGAATATCCTGTCAGCTCAGGAAGGTGTATTTTTTGTAGTTATAGAAAACTCCACCAATCAGAAGTAAGAATACAAAAACAGATCCCCCTAAAGCAATGGTATGACCGGTATAATACGATTCGGGATAAAAGAGAAACCTGATTGTATGCTCTCCCCCGGGAACAACCATCCCTCTTAAAACATAGTTTACCTGGGCAATTTCTACCGGTTTATCATCTACTGTAACTTTCCAGCCTACCGGATAATAAATTTCAGAGAAAACGGCAAACCGGTCAGAGACGGAATTTGAACGATAAACCAATTCGTCTGGTTTGTAACTTACAAGATAAATTGTGTCTTTTTCAACTGATGAACTAATGGATTGTATACCCGGAAGTGAAGAATGTTTTATATTTATGACAGCCTGTTCTGATGCTGAGAAGTCTGACAATACAGTCATTTCCTCATCCGGTGTGTTTACCCAGATCAGACTGTCAACAAACCATGCATTACCTAGTGCTTCAGGGTTTTCACTTACAACCTGACTACCTCTTTCTTTTCCGGGAACAATAAAATATTTTGTATTGAGCATATTGAATACTTCCATATTATTTTTAGATATCTGGCGTTCAATAAGATCCTGATACCTCTTCATTTTTGCTCCATGGTATCCTCCGAGAGATTTATGGAAATAGGAAGTCGTAGCGTCACTAAACGGATTCAGGGTAAGATTAATTACCCGGTAATAGCTTTTGTCCTTAAGAATCTCCAGATCAGCAGCGGTTGGAGTAAACTGATTTTTCTGAACGCGGGCCGGGATGAAATTGGATTCATTCACATATCTTTTATCAATTACCCATAAATCGACTAGTATCAGTAAGCCAAGGGCTATAAGAAAATTATTTTGTTTGATTTTTTCCTGTACAAAAGCCCAAATCAATGCAGCTGAAAGGGTAATGAAAGCAAGTGATCTGAAGGCATCTGACCTGAGTAATCCGCCGCGGTCAGTCTGTATTGCCTTTCTGAAAACTTCAGGCAGACTTGAATCGGAAGCTGATGAGAAATCAATTGCACCAGGCCCAATCAGGACTACAACAAGTAAAAATCCCCCCGTTGTAAAAAAACTATATTTCAGGGCTTTAAGAATATATTTTTTGTCAAACCCGGAAGTAATGAGCGAGTTTAATCCAAGAATTCCTGCAAAAGGAATAAGGAGAGTCACTATCACCATTATCATTGAAACTGTACGGAATTTGCCATATGCAGGGAAATAGTCGATAAATAAATTCGATAATGCAGGAAAGTGCTTACCCCATGCAAGCGCTATGGTAAATGCTATTGCTGTAAGAATCCAGAGACGAGCAGATCCCCTGAAAAGAAACATGGCCAGAACGAAAAGAAACACAACAACGGCTCCTCCATATACAGGGCCCGCAGTACTCATCTGGGGGCCGTAATAGGTAGGCATTCTTTCAATAACCTCTTCGGCCTCATTTTTAGGATATCCGTTTTTCAGGAGTAATTTGTACATCTCCGAATTGTTATTCAGAGAGGACACTGATGGTCCGCCTTTGAAATTTGGGATCAGCAGATTTAAGGGTTCTGAGATAGAAAAACTGTAATCGTTAAGAATATAATCTTTTGACAGAGCCTTTGATTTTTGTCCGGTTTCATCTGTTAGTTCTGATTTACCGCGGGTACTGTATTTACCATATTCTGAAACGGTCCAGATACTTGTAATATTTGGAAGAATTGAAAAGCCAATAGCAGCTGCACTTACACCGCATGCAATAAAAAAGTGCCTGTATTTCTTTTCACGAAAACTTTCATAAAATTGGTACAATATGTAAACGCCAAGCATCATAAAAGTGTAATAGGTAATCTGGTAATGGCTTGTTGAAATCTGAATGCCTATTGCAAACAAACTAATTAGTCCCCCTAAAATATATTTACCCTGATATGTGAGAATTATTCCGGCTAAAACCGGTGCCATATAACCGATAGCATAGGCTTTGGTAATATGACCTGCTGCGATTATTATCAGGTTATAGGAACCAAATGCAAATGCGGTTGCTCCTATGAACGACAATAGCGGAGCTGTTTTTAAAACCCTGAAAAGAAAATAGAATCCGAGAAGATAAACAAAGAGTATTCCAACAGTGAAATATGGCAAATACAATCTCAGTGCATGCTGGAGCATATGAAAAATATTGTTTGTCTGACCACTCCGGACAAGATACGCGGGCATACCACCAAAGAGGGAATTGGTCCACATGGCATTTTCTCCGGTCTCAGCTTTGTATTGTTCCAGTTCCTGAATAGTACCTTTAACATGAGTCATATCATTCTGATACAGAACTTTCCCCTCGATAACAGGAGAAAAGAATAGGAATGATAAAGCAATAAATGCTGCAACTGCCAATAAATCAGGTAATATTGCCTGAAAAATCTTTTTCATTCGGTATAGGTTTTGAAATTAATTTAACTTCTCCAAAAGTTTCCTGAGACTAAGTTTATCTGCAACAATTTCATTAATTTTTTTCACCGGAATCCGTTCCTGTTCCATTGTATCTCTGTTTCTCAGAGTAACAGTATCATCCTGAAGTGTTTGGTGATCAACTGTTATGCAATAAGGTGTTCCGATTGCATCCTGCCGGCGGTATCTTTTTCCGATGGAATCTTTTTCATCAAACTGGCAATAGAAATCAAATTTCAATGAATTGATAATTTCACGGGCTTTTTCGGGCAGACCATCTTTTTTTGTAAGAGGCATTATCGCGATTTTAACGGGAGCCAGCACCGGGTGGAGTCTCAGTACAACTCTGGTATCAATGGTCCCATCCTCTTTTTTTATCTGCTCTTCATCGTATGATGCGGAAATAATCTGAAGAAACATTCTGTCTACTCCAATGGATGTTTCAATGACGTATGGCACATAGGATTCATTAGTTTCGGGATCAAAATACTGTAGTTTTTTACCCGAATATTTCTGATGACTGTTCAGGTCGAAGTCTGTGCGGGAATGTATCCCTTCCACTTCCTTAAATCCAAAGGGGAATTTGAATTCAATATCTGTTGCAGCATTGGCATAATGAGCAAGCTTTACATGATCGTGAAACCGGTAATTTTCAGAACCAAAACCCAGGGCCTGATGCCATTTCATGCGGGTTTCTTTCCATAACTTAAACCAGTTAAGTTCTTCACCAGGCTTTACAAAGAACTGCATCTCCATCTGTTCGAATTCGCGCATACGGAAAATAAACTGCCGGGCTACAATTTCATTCCGGAATGCCTTTCCTATCTGGGCTATTCCAAAAGGGATCTTCATCCGTCCGGTTTTCTGAACATTCAGGTAGTTAACAAAGATTCCCTGTGCGGTCTCCGGTCGAAGATAGATTTTTAGGGCCCCATCGGCATTTGAGCCCATTTCAGTTGAAAACATAAGGTTGAATTGCCGTACATCGGTCCAGTTGCGGGTTCCGGATATGGGGCAAACAATTTCATAGTCTTCTATGATCTGTTTAAGTTCTTTTAAATCGGTATCATTCAAAGCTTTAGAAAATCGGTTTGTGAGATCATCGAACTTAACTTTCGTTTCCAATATACGTGGATTGGTTTCACGGAATAATTTTTCGTTAAAACTCTCCCCGAATTTCTTTGCGGCTTTTTCAACCTCTTTGTCCATCTTGTCTTCGAACTTAGCCAGTTGTTCTTCGATAAGAACATCAGCCCGGTATCTTTTTTTGGAATCTTTATTGTCGATGAGGGGATCATTAAAGGCATCAACATGTCCGGAGGCTTTCCAGATAGTAGGATGCATAAAAATAGCCGAGTCAAGCCCAACAACGTTTTCATGCAGCAGGACCATTGAATCCCACCAGTATTTTTTAATGTTATTTTTTAATTCAACACCGTATTGCCCGTAATCGTATACAGCCCCAAGTCCATCATATATTTCACTTGAGGGGAAAACATAACCGTATTCTTTGCAATGCGCGACTATCTTCTTAAATACATCTTCTAAAGCCATGAATAACTGTTTTTTAGTAAAAATAATGCGACAAAAGTAACTTAAAAAGTTTGGTTTTCGGTATAATTTCCGGAGGTAATTGATAAAAAGTTAGGCGCGGAACCCCGCCCAAGCGGGGTACGCGAAGGCGCAGTTGAAGAATCGCAGTTTTTATTCATTTAAAAGAGAAAACTGCGCTTTTTAGTTGCGCCTTTGCGTGACCCGCCCCGGGCGGGGCTCCGCGCTTTATCTTCTTCAATTTTTAGGCAAGTTAATCTCTGCAAGGGTTATAACCCTTTTTGTTTTTATTGAAACAAGACTTCTTTATAATTGATATATTTGTAAAAACTATTCGAAAACTCACATTAAATGGAGAAAAAAGTTGATTTTCTGGTTATTGGGACGGGACTTGGAGGTTTGAGTTTTGCTCTGAAGGTAGCAGAATACGGCAAAGTTTGCATTATTACCAAAACGAATCTTGAAGAAACCAATACCAGTTATGCTCAGGGAGGTATCGCTGCTGTTACCTATGCTCCTGACAATTACGAAAAACATGTAAAAGACACACTCATAGCCGGAGATGGATTAAATAATGAAGAAGTAGTAAGGATGGTAGTGAGTGAAGCTCCTGCACAAATTGAAACACTTATATCATGGGGAACCCAGTTTGACAGGGAATCCAGTGGAAAATATGATTTAGCCCGTGAAGGAGGCCATTCAGAGCACAGGATCCTTCATCACAAAGATCAGACAGGCGCTGAGATTCAGAGAGCACTGTCGGAGCGGGCAAGGAATCACAAAAATATTGAGATTCTGGAAAACCATTTTGCTGTTGAAATCATTACACAACATCATCTGGGCAGATTGGTGAAGAGGTATAATACCGACATAGAATGCTATGGCGCCTATGTTTTGAATTTACAAAGCCGAAAAACAATTAAAATTTTATCCAGGATAACACTTCTGGCAACCGGAGGTGCAGGAAATCTCTACCAGACAACAACCAATCCGCATATTGCAACAGGAGACGGAATTGCTATGGTTTATCGTGCAAAAGGGATAATTTCTGATATGGAGTTTGTTCAGTTTCATCCAACCTCGCTCTATAACCCTGTCGAAAAGCCATCTTTCTTAATTACAGAAGCGATGAGAGGGTTCGGGGCCATTTTAAAAAATCAGGATGGTAAAGATCTGATGCAGAAGTATGATCCCCGCGGTAGTCTTGCTCCCCGCGACATTGTTGCCCGCGCCATTGATAATGAGATGAAAATTACCGGTCATGATTTTGTTTATCTCGATGCCCGACATCTCGATAAAAAGGGTCTGATGGAGCACTTCCCCTTTATCATTGAAAAGTGTAAAAAAATCGGGATAGATATTTTTACCGAAATGATACCTGTTGTTCCTGCGGCACATTTTATGTGTGGAGGAATTCTTGCAGATACGAACGGGAAAAGCTGGATTAACCGATTGTATGCGGTAGGAGAAACAGCCTGCACAGGACTTCATGGAGCAAACCGCCTGGCTTCAAATTCGCTGCTTGAAGCAATTGTTTATGCTGAAAGAGCCGCCAGGCATTCGCTGAGCATTCTTGGGGATATTCAAATCCAGAAAGGAGTACCTGAATGGAATGAAGAGGGAACAACGCACCCCGAGGAAATGATTCTTATTACACAGAATTATAAAGAAGTTCAGCAAATAATGACAAACTATGTTGGTATCGTCCGCTCCGAATTAAGGCTTGAAAGAGCTTCCCGGAGACTGGAAATCATTTTTCAGGAAACAGAAGAGTTATATAAAAAGTCAAGTTTGTCAAAAGAGCTCTGTGAACTGCGTAACCTGATTCATGTTGGTTATCTGGTTATTAAATCAGCTCAGGCCAGAAAAGAGAGTTGTGGCTTGCATTTTATGTTGGATCATCCCGGGAAAAAGAAGTAGGTTTCCCGGTTGGGTACAAAAAATACACCCGCCACTGTTTAACTAATATCGGAAATATCCTCCCCCCTCAAACTCTGCCCCCTTGTATACCCTGCGTATTTCTTCCAGTATTTCCAGTACTTCAGAGGGAATTTTTGTAGTAAGGAGCCTCATCCGTATTTCTTTAAAATGGGGTAAACCCCTAAGGTAATTCGATAAATGTCTTCGCATTTCCAGCAATCCGATAACCTCACCCTTCCATTCAATGCTTCTTTTGAAATGCGAGATTGCAAGATCTATTTTTTCATCCAGAGATGGTTCCGGTAATAATTCTCCGTTTGCGATAAAATGCTTTATGTGCTTAAATATCCATGGTTTTCCAACAGTGGCTCTGCCAATCATAATTCCATCCACTCCATAATTGTCGAACATTTTTTTCGCAATTTCCGGGGAGGTAACATCTCCATTTCCAATTATGGGGATTTTCATTCTGGGATTGTTCTTTACTTCTCCAATCAGACTCCAGTCAGATATGCCTTTGTAAAGCTGATTCCGTGTGCGTCCGTGAATTGTTAAAGCTTCAATTCCAGTATCTTGTAACATTTCAGCTAATTCAACGATAATTTTTGAGTTTTCATCCCAGCCAAGGCGGGTTTTTACCGTTACCGGAAGGTGGGTTGATCGTACAATTGCCCTCGTCATTTCAAGCATCAGTGGGATATTCAGAAGCATACCCGCGCCTGCGCCCCGGTTGGCAATTTTTCTGACCGGACATCCAAAATTTATGTCTATCAGTTCGGGGTTTGAGTTTTCAGCAATTTTAGTTGCCTCCACCATTGCTTCTGTGATATGGCCATAGAGTTGAATCCCAATAGGTCTTTCGTAATCGAAGATATCCAGTTTTAAAACACTTTTTTTCCCGTCCCGGATAAGACCGTCTGCGGAAATAAACTCCGTGTACATAACATCAGCCCCATATTGTTTGCAGATATGTCTGAAGGATGGATCTGTAATATCCTCCATGGGAGCAAGAAACAAGGGATATTCTCCCAGATCAATATTCCGGATCTTCAATTCCCTGAAATTTTAATTAGTTTTGTTGCAAAATTATCAAAAAACAAACTCTAAAACAGTTCCTTGTATTTTATGTTCAGTTTATAGCATTCATGGTACCGGGAATTCACAAATAAAGATAAATACTGATGCAAAAAGGCTTTTTGGCAGAGGCACATCCGGCGAAGCAATTATTATTTACCTGTTTGATTATTGTTGCTGCATGGATTGTGTTTCAATTAATCGGGATGTTTAGTGGGATCCTTGTTTTTGGCCTGACGATTAATGATATCGCCGGTTCATTAGATTCTATCGGAGATCCTGTGTTTATTGCCTATCTGAAATATGTGCAGGCTTTTACTTCCGCAGGAATGTTTATTGTTGCCGCAATTGTCTCTGCCTGGTATATTGATTCCGACTGGAAAACATATCTGTCTTTGAAAAATTATCCGGGATGGGTAATCAGCCTGCTGGCTGTATTGTTCACATTAATTATACTTCCATTTACCAATTTGCTGACATACTATAATGCGAATATGGTGTTTCCGGAATTTTTAAGTGGTCTCGAAAGCTTTTTTCATGATAAGGAAGAGCAGATGACAGAAATTATGGAAGCTTTTCTTAAACCCGGTGGAGCTGGCGGTTTGTTTTTCAACATTCTTGTTATTGCGATTATACCGGCTGTAGGTGAAGAGCTTATTTTCAGGGGATTGATACAGAAATTACTTACACGCTGGTTCGCTAATCCACATTGGGCAATAATTATTACCGCGTTCTTTTTTAGCGCAATTCATTTTCAGTTTTTATCATTTGTACCCAGATTTTTTCTCGGACTCGTTCTTGGATATTTATTTTACTGGAGCGGATCAATTTGGCTTACAATACTGGTTCATTTCGTAAATAATGCCATTGCCACAGTGTTTTACTTTTATTACTACGGGGGATCAACCGGAGATTTTCTGGAGAAAGCAGGAACTCCTGAGAGGGGAATTGTGCTGGCTTTTATCGGGGGATTTGCGGGATTGACCGTATTATTCCTGGTAAGACGATTGAGCCGGAAAGCGAATAGTATTAACCGATTTCCAAACTCACATTTTTAAACAGGTTCACAGGACCCATTTCGTTCTTACGGAAAACATATATTATTCCGTATTCTGATGCTTTTTCCCTGCGCAATTCTTCAGGAAGGTCTTTGAAAGTTTCTTCAACCTCATTCCAAAGTTGCTGAATTACCTGATCAACTAAAGTCCTCTTTTCATTAATATCGGACTGTGCCCGCTGACAACGCTTTTTAAGGGAGTTCTGAAAATTGTATACTTCAAGGAACCTGTCGAAAAATACCTTTACCACTGCAATCGTCGGATTGGTTATGGGTGTAAGATTTGCATTTCGCCTTTCTTTTTCGCCTTCGATTAACTTATGCCCCCATTCCAACAATTCCTCATCCGTTTGAAGCGAAGGAAGTTTTTTCTCGTCTTCGTCCATTCCAAAAAATGCTCTTGTTGTCACAGGCAAATCCCCCCTAATAATTGCAAGGTTTATGACCTGCATAAAATGCGACACATAAAGCCTTGCCTTACGGGCATGTCTATGGTAGTCCTTATTTTTTTCAATCTGAAGGTTATATGCAGTTTTGTTTTCAGATAAGGAATGCTCATAACTGGGAAGGAGGGACTGAATTTTGGTAAAGGTAGCCTGACTGAATGCAAGTTTGAAGGGAGGCAGGTCTTTTCCTTTGTTAAAAGCAATATTAATCGCTTTAAACCTGGCACTATCGGTATTGGGGAGTCTTCTGTAAGGCATGTTAATAAAATTGTTGAGAAAATGTTTATAACTCGACATTCATTTGCGAATATAAAAAATATGTTGAAATAAAAAAGGGTATTCGCAATAAAAAATCAAAAAAATTTCAAAGTTATCTGTTCATGTATTTTATAAAAGTTATTTTTTCTACTATTAGCAGAGATTTTCCTTCAAGTTGTTGACAGCATTTCGATTTTGTCTTTTAAGATCACTGATGATCATTTTTTCTTTTTTTATGAATAGGGCCTCATTTTTTCTTTATATCTGAGCATGTGTTTGAAAGCAGAAGTGTTTCAGAGGTTTTGTAATACGCGGAATTCCTGCTATATTGGGCATTTATTGATTTATGCATATTAATTCTACGGTTATGTTTGACAAGAATATTTATACAAAGCGCAGAGAATTACTCAGGAAAAAGTGTAATTCCGGATTATTGCTTTTCCCCGGAAATGTTGAAAGTCCAATGAATTATGCTGCCAACACATACCCATTCAGGCAGGACAGTTCATTTTTATATTTTTTCGGGATTGATCTTCCCGGATTGGCCGCAACGATGGATTTAGACAGCGGTGAGGAAATAATTTACGGAAACGATTTGGATATTGATGATATAATCTGGATGGGAAGTCAGCCTTTGATTGCGGAGAATGCTGCCAAAATTGGTATAACGGTTACCAAACCGCTTGCAGATTTGAATAAAGATATTGAGAAAGCCCTGGTTAAGAAACGTACGGTAAAAATCCTGCCCCCCTATCGTGGCGATCAGCGTATTTTTTTATCCGAAGTCCTTGGCGTTCCGGTTCCACAGATTAATAGTTTTATTTCAGAAGATTTTATTAAGGCAGTAGTTTCTCTCAGGGAAATAAAAGATGCCGGTGAAATTGCAGAGCTTGAATTTGCAATTGATGTTGCCTTTGGTATGCATACCGGTATGATGAATTTGGCTGTTCCGGGTAGGTGGGAAAGAGAGATTGTTGGGCATATGGAAGGTGTTGCTCTGGCAAATGGAGGTATGGTTTCCTTTCCGATAATACTTAGCATTGATGGACAAACGCTGCATAATCATTATCATGGAAATCAATTAAAAGAAGGCCGAATCCTTGTTTCTGACGCAGGATGTGAATCACCATTGCATTATGCCAGTGATATAACACGTTCAGTTCCGGTAGGAGGCCGGTTCAGTCAGAGACAAAAGGAAATTTATGAAATAGTTCTTGCTGCCAATGAATCAAGTATCCGGAATATCGCTCCCGGTATTTATAACAAAGAGATCCATCTGAATGCTGCAAGAACCATTACCAATGGTTTAAAAGCAATCGGACTGATGAAGGGTGATACAGAAGAGGCGGTTCAACAGGGTGCTCATGCGCTATTCTTTCCGCATGGACTGGGTCATATGCTCGGACTTGATGTGCATGATATGGAAAACCTGGGTGAGAATTTTGTTGGATACGACGAAACCATATCACGAAGCAAGCAGTTTGGTACGGCATACCTCCGCCTGGGTAAAAGGCTGAAACCGGGATTTGTGTTTACCATCGAACCGGGTGTGTATTTTATTCCTGCTCTGATTGACCTTTGGAGAAAAGAAAAGAAATTTGAAGATTTTATAAACTACGCCAAAGTAGAAACCTACAAGGATTTTGGAGGGATCAGGATTGAGGATGATGTTCTTGTTACTGAAACCGGTGGCAGGGTTCTGGGTAAACATATCCCAAAAACTGTAGATGAAATTGAAAAGATAATGTCCTGAAAATCTATATTGCCCCTGCTTTAATAAACTCCCTGTTTATCCTTGCAATATTGGTAAGAGATATACCTTTTGGACATTCGGCTTCGCATGCACCTGTATTCGAGCAACTGCCAAACCCTAATTCATCCATTTTCGAAACCATGGCTAAAACTCTTTCAGCGGCCTCAAGCTTTCCCTGAGGTAATAAGGCAAACTGTGATACTTTTGCTGATACGAAGAGCATTGCTGAAGCATTTTTACAAGCTGCAACGCAAGCACCGCAACCTATGCAGGTAGCAGCATCAAATGCCAGATCGGCATTTTCTTTTGCAATCGGAATTGCGTGAGCGTCAGGTGCATTTCCTGTATTTACAGAAATAAATCCTCCAGCTTCAATGATCTTATCGAAAGCGGTACGGTCAACTATCAGGTCTTTGATAACCGGAAAGGGTCTGGCTCTCCATGGTTCTACAACAATATCATCACCATCTTTAAACTTCCTCATGTGAAGCTGGCATACGGTAATTTTCTCATCTGGTCCATGTGGACGGCCGTTGATATAAAGGCTGCAGCAACCGCAAATACCTTCCCTGCAATCGTGATCAAAGGCAACCGGTTCTTCATTGTTAAGAATAAGTTGTTCGTTAAGAACATCAAGCATCTCCAGAAATGAACTGTCAGAAGAGATATTCCTGATCGGGTACTTCACAAACTTTCCTTTGGACAGCGAATTTTTCTGACGCCAGATTTTTAGTGTAAAATCCATAGTATGCTGATTTTAAAACTTTTATTTATAATTTCTTTGTTTAACCTCAATGAATTCAAAATTAAGGTCCTCTTTATGAAGCACAGGTTCTTCATTAACACTTTTATGTTCCCATGCAGACACAAATGTGTATTTATCATCATCACGTAAAGCTTCTCCTTCCGGAGTCTGGTATTCTTCCCTGAAATGACCTCCACAGGATTCTTCTCTCTGCAAAGCGTCTCTGGCCATAAGTTCTCCCAGTTCAAGAAAATCTGCTACCCGTGTGGCCTTTTCCAGCTCAGTATTCATCTCGTCAAGTTTACCCGGGACTATAACATCCTTCCAGAATTCTGCACGAAGTTCCTTAATCTGTTCAATTGCCTTTTTAAGGCCTTCCCTATTTCTGGCCATGCCTACATGATCCCACATGATCCTGCCTAACTTTTTATGAAAGGTATCAACGGTTGTCTTCCCTTGAATTTTTAATAATCCCTCCATTTTAGCCCGTACATTTTTTTCGGCTTCCTCAAATTCAGGAGAGGAAGTAGCCATCCGGTTTGTCCTTATTTCCGAAGCAAGATAATTCTGAATGGTATAAGGTAAGACGAAATACCCGTCAGCCAGACCCTGCATCAGTGCTGATGCTCCCAGACGGTTTGCTCCGTGGTCAGAAAAGTTGGCCTCCCCGATAGCAAATAATCCGGGTACAGTTGTCATAAGTTCATAATCTACCCACAAGCCTCCCATGGCATAATGAATTGCAGGGTAAATCATCATTGGCGAAGCATAGGGATTCTGATCAACGATTTTGTCGTACATCTGAAACAGATTCCCGTATTTTTCCTCGATAGCTTTTTGCCCCTGTTTCTGAATGGCATCTTTAAAATCAAGAAAAACAGCCAGACCCGTACTTCCCACTCCATAGCCTTCGTCGCATCTTTCCTTGGCGGCCCGTGAAGCCACATCCCTCGGAACCAGATTTCCGAATGTAGGGTATCTTCTTTCAAGGTAATAGTCGCGATTCTCTTCGGCAATATCAGCAGCTTTCAGCTCTCCTTTTTGAATTTTCTTTGCGTCCTCCAGATTTTTGGGTACCCATATCCTTCCGTCGTTCCGGAGGCTTTCGCTCATCAGGGTAAGTTTTGACTGGTTATCACCGTGCACAGGAATGCATGTAGGGTGAATCTGTACAAAACAAGGATTTCCGAAGTATGCACCTCGTTTATAGCTCATCCATGCTGCACTTACATTGGCACCCATAGCCATGGTTGAAAGGAAATATGTGTTTCCGTATCCTCCGGTTGCCAGAACAACTGCATGAGCAAAATGCCTTTCGATTTTGCCTGTGATCAGATCCCTCGTGATAATCCCTCTTGCCTTACCGTCGATGATTACAAGATCATGCATTTCGGTTCTGGGGTAGATTTTAACACTTCCCAGTTTAACCTGCCTCATTAATGCACTGAAGGCTCCCAGCAGTAATTGCTGGCCGGTCTGTCCCTTTGCATAAAAAGTCCGGGATACCTGGGCTCCGCCAAAAGACCGGTTTACAAGATAACCGCCATAATCCCTCGCAAAAGGAACT
Organism: uncultured Chitinophaga sp.; assembly: GCA_964404825.1. Classification (GTDB taxonomy): domain Bacteria; phylum Bacteroidota; class Bacteroidia; order Bacteroidales; genus JACJXF01. Next base: position 8,138 of record CAYOLQ010000032.1, on the reverse strand, counting down.
CCCTGAGCCACACACTGGTCGATAATTGAATTGCTTACCTCCGCAAGACGGTAAACATTGGATTCGCGTGAACGGTAATCTCCACCTTTGATGGTGTCATAGAAGAGACGGTAAACACTGTCGCCGTCGTTCTGATAATTCTTTGCGGCATTAATACCTCCCTGTGCAGCGATACTGTGAGCGCGACGGGGACTGTCCTGATAGCAAAAGGATTTCACATTAAAACCCATTTCTCCCAGAGATGCAGCAGCTGAAGCACCTGCCAGACCCGTTCCGACAACAATTATATCAAGTTTTTTCTTATTAGGGGGATTAACAAGATTCTGACTTGCTTTATAGTTGGTCCATTTTTCTGCCAGATTTCCTGCCGGTATTTTTGAATTTAATTTAACCATAATGAGGTTTCTTAAATGTTTAGTAAACTAATTCTGATATAGATTTATATGATTCCGGGGGATAAGCACGATCGTCCTGCATTACCCTCCTCAAATTAAAAGTATATCAGTAAAGGGATGAGTATAAATCCCGAGACAACAATAACAGTATACACTATTCCGGTTGCTTTAATCAACGGGGTAAGCCTTTTGTGATCGAGACCAAAAGTCTGGAATGCCGACTGGAATCCGTGTAATAAATGGAATCCCAGAAATAGAAATGCAGCAATGTAGAAAACCACAACCCATCCTAACTGAAATTTTTCTATAACAAGCAAGCCCAGATCGTGGTATGTCTTCCCATGGATCTCAACATCCGGAACTCCCCCGAAAAATTTTGCTTTCAGATAAAAGTCAAACAGGTGAATTACCAGAAATATACCAATAATCACAGCTGTATGAATCATGTATTTTGAGAAAAAGGAAGTCTGCGAGGGATGCGTTTTTGCATATGCCACCGGACGGGCAAACCAGTTCTGAATCTGAACTATGAGTCCGTATATAATATGAAGAATAAATCCGCCAAAGAGCACTATTTCAAATACTTTTATCAGAATATTTGTTCCCATGAAATGGGCCGCAATGTTAAAATAATCCCTGCTTTCAAATATTACCAGTAACAGGTTTATCCCCAAATGCACTAAAAGAAAAACTACCAGAAACAAACCTAATCCGGCCATCATTATCTTTTTACCGATGGACGAAGTGAAAAAATTTGCCATAGCTGTTAATTTGTAAGAAGTTATTTAACTTGCGGATTCTGAAGAATACGAAACGGGAACAATCCGTTTTTATAATCCTTCAGATCGAGGGTAAAGTTATAGATTAGAGACCAAACTTAGTTCAATGAAGTACCAGAGAATACCAAAAGCCTTATTTATAAAGAATCGTTCTAAATTACAGGAATTGATTCTTCCCGGCTCAAGCGTAGTATTGCACTCAAATGATGAGATGCACAGGAACGGGGATCAGAATTTCAGATTCAGGCAATCATCCGATTTGTTTTACCTGTGTGGAATTGATCAGGAGAAAACGATACTTGTGTTGAACCCGAAACATCCGGAAGAGAAGTACAAAGAAGTTTTGTTCATTCTCAATGCATCACCTGAACAGGTAATCTGGAACGGTTGCCGTTTAAGTCTGACGGAAGCTCAAGAGATATCCGGTATTACCAATGTACAGTGGCTTGACGATTATGAGAAAATACTTCCTGAAATACTCTACCGCTCCCAGAATATTTACCTTAATATCCCCGAGCATATAAAATACAAAACAGAAACAGAGTCGAGGGATGCAAGGATGGCTAAAAAAATTCAAACGGTTTTTCCACTTCATTCCTACCACAGACTTGCTCCTGTTTTATCAAAGCTTAGAATGATCAAGGAACCGGAAGAAATTGTTCTCATAGAAAAGGCCATAGATATTACCAGTGCTGCATTTGAACGTATTCTGAAAGCAGTAAAACCCGGTATTAAGGAATATGAAGTTGAGGCAGAAATCACTCATGAGTTTTTACGACAGGCTGCCAATGGTCATGCATATGAGCCAATTATTGCCAGCGGGGCAAATGCCTGTATCTTGCATTATATCGACAATAACAAGGTATGCAGGGATGGTGATCTTCTCCTTATGGATTTCGGTGCCGAATATGCCAATTATGCGGCAGATCTTACCCGCACCATTCCGGTAAACGGAAAGTTTACCAAACGACAGGCAGAGGTTTACGACGCCAATCTCCGTGTTCTCAGAGCAGCTATTAAACTTATGAAACCGGGTGTTTTGCTTTCTGATTTTCAGGGAGAGGTTGGAAAACTATGGGAAGAGGAGCATATACGTCTCGGATTATATTCAGCAAAAGATGTAAAAAATCATACCACTGCTCCGGCATTGTGGTTTAAATATTATATGCATGGTACATCGCATTGCATTGGCCTGGATGTGCACGATGTCTTTGATAAAGCTGAGAAATTCAGACCGGGAATGGTTTTCAGCTGTGAACCGGCAATTTATATTCCTGAAGAGGGACTGGGGATACGGCTTGAAAATGATATCCTGATAACGGAGAACGGGAATGTTGATCTCACAAAAGATATACCTGTTGAGAGGGAGGAGATAGAAGAAATTATGAATAAGGGGAAATAATATGGAAAAAAAATTCAACGGTATTCATTATAAAACCTATGGTGAGAACCGGGGTTACGTCCTCGTGTTGCTTCATGGATATCTGGAATCGTCGGAAAGCTGGAATGGCTTTGCGGAACTTTTTACAGATGAGTATTTTGTAGTGTGTCCCGACCTCCCGGGTCATGGGAAATCAGAAGTGGAAATCGAAAATTCCGGAATGGAAAACATGGCTGAATCGGTTATAAGCCTGACCGAACAGCTTGGAATAAAATCATTTCATCTGGCAGGTCATTCTATGGGTGGATACGTGAGTCTAGCCATTCTTGAAAAATATCCGGAACGATTGAATTCACTCGTCATGCTTCATTCTCATTGTTATTCAGATCCGGAAGAGAAAAAGGAAAACCGTTCCCGTGAAATTGAATTGGTCCGAAATGGTAAGAAGGAATTGATTATTAGTACAAATATTCCCAGGCTTTATGCGAATGATAATCTGGAAGCCTTTTCAAAACAAATAGAGATATCCAAAGAAATTGCTTTGAAAACCAGTGAGAATGGCATAATTTCTGCTTTGAATGCGATGAAAAACCGGCCCGACTGTTCACGATTACTGGCGGAAACGGGTATTCCGGTATTGCTGATTGGAGGAAGAAAGGACAACCTGATTTCCTTTGAAATTATGGAAAAAATGAAAGCCCTCGGATCCGGAATCAGCCTGGTTTGCCTTGAAAAAAGCGGACATATGGGATTTATTGAGGAGAGAGAAAGGACTGCAAAAGAACTTATAAAGTTTTTTGATTCAAATTTTGAATGTTTATGATGAGAATTTTCAGAATAGGTTTATTTCTCATAAGTCTGATCGCATTTCAAGGTGTTGCGGCACAGAAAATCTTTAAAGTGAAATACGAAAGTCAGGCCGATCTGAAAGTATTTATAGTACCCTATGAAAGCCAATGTGATCTGAAAGTTTTTTTTGTGGAATATGAAAGTCAGGCAGAGAAGGATGGACTCTGGTATAAGGTAAAATATGAGAGTCAGGCAGACATTAAGATTTTTTTTGTTGAATACGAAAGTCAGGCAGACTTAAAAATTTTCGTTGTGGAATATGAAAGTCAGGCAGGTTGGAGGGAGAAGAAAAAGATGCACCTTCTGTTTTAATTTTCTGCTTCAATAACCTCAATAGCCTTTAGCAAAGTATTGTCAATTTCCTGAATGATGGGATAGAATCCTTCATTGTCAAGCGTATTTCTGGCAATATAGGCTTTTAGTTGCACCCGGATAAGATTTTCAGAAAACCTGAGATCTGAAGCCACCGGGGTAATTCCTTTAGCATCAGAATATTTGAGGAATTCACTGTAGAAGTTTGTTTTGTCAAGGTAAGCCGAAAGTTCCGAAGACGTTTGATATTTGAGCAGTTTTTCCCTGTTTTTATCGGAGTAATCAAATGCGAAACGGTAGATTACTCCAAGGTTTCGTACTCTGTTGAAATACGGCGATATTCCTGTTGTATCCATTGGGACAAAGATATCGGGCATTATTCCTCCGCCGCCATAAACGATTTTACCACCCGGGGTGACGAATCTAAGCGAGTCGGAAAACTTTATACTATCGGCATTTTCAAATTCACCATGCTCATAACGAATATTCAGATCTGAATAATAGTCTGATTTATTATCAGTGTATGGCTTCTGAATGGATCTTCCTGTGGGAGTGTAATAACGGGCAATGGTAAGCCGCATGGCAGAACCATCGCGGAATTGAATTTGTTCCTGGACCAGTCCTTTACCGAATGACCGCCGGCCGATAATGGTACCCCTGTCGTTATCCTGAATGGCTCCGGCGAGGATTTCGCTTGCTGAAGCTGAAAACTCATCAATAAGTATGCAAACCTCATCATTATTGCATATTCCTCCGGCTGTTGAAAAAACATCATAACGGGCACGGGCTTTTCCTTGTGTATACACAATGAGCTTATTATCTTCGAGGAACTGATCAGCTATACTGGTAGCTGCATCCATAATTCCCCCGCCGTTACTTCGCAGGTCTAGAATTAGTTTATTCATTCCGGAAGAGTGAAGTTTTTCGACTGCGTCAACGAATTCATCGAAGGTTGTCTGTGCAAAAGTACTAATCTTGATAAAGCCGGTCTTTTCACTAATCATATACGCCACATCCACACTGTAAAGAGGAATATCGTTACGTATTATCTCAAAATCAAGAAGATCCTTTTCGTTTCTGCGCATAACAGAAACCTTTACTGTACTTCCTTTTGGTCCGCGGAGCAAAGCAACAATGGAATCGGTGGGTAATTTAACTCCGGCAACTGTTCTTCCGTTAACTTTTACAATCCGGTCACCTGCGAAAAGTCCCACAATTTCAGAAGGTCCGTTGGGTATGGTATTTATAACAGCCACAGAATCATCAACCAAATTAAACTGTATCCCGATCCCGCTGAAATTTCCAACTAAAGGTTCGTTATATTTTGATAGATCCCTTGCAGGAATGTAAACGGAATGTGGATCGAGTTCTTCGAGAATCGAGGGAATAGTCGATTCTGTAAGAGCATCCACGCTTATGGAATCAACATATTCGCTACTGATATAGGAAATAATGGAATTCAGCTTATTGTTTGAAGGAAGGAGGGAGGTATTGCCCGTATTCCCTTGAAATCCGGAAGAACTCTTTTTTCCAAAAATGTGTTTCAGGGAAATACTCTGCCCGTAATAGTTGTTGCTGTACCAGTTACCGATAAAGATTCCTCCAATAAGGATAAGCGAAAATATCAGTGGTAATAATACGTTTCTTACATTCTTCATGATTTCATTCTTAATCTATCGTTAAATGAACCCATTCTACCTTTGCTTTTTCCAAAAGCCGAAGTCCTTCCTGCTTATTATAGAGTTCGGTAAATACCACCCTTTTTATCCCCGACTGTATTATCAGTTTGGAACACTCCATGCATGGCGAAGTTGTTACATATAAAGTTGAGCCATCGCTTGAATTATTCGATTTTGCCACTTTTGTTATAGCATTTGCTTCAGCATGGAGAACATAGGGTTTCGTTCGGTTCTCTTCGTCTTCACAAATATTTTCAAATCCTTCAGGAGTTCCGTTATAACCATCGGATATTATCATTTTTGCCTTAACAATCAGCGCACCTACCTGACGGCGTTTGCAATACGAATTCTGCGCCCAGATTCTTGCCATCTGCAGATAACGTTTATCAAATTCTTTTTGTTTAGTGCCGGAATTCATGTTGGGAGAAGCAATTAACTCTTCATAAATATGAGGCATCAAAGATAAGATATTAATTGATATGAAGGATGGAGAAAGTTGGGAGTTTGTAGTGTACCCGGAACTTTATAGCACTTTATGTAAAACCTGATATGGGCGACGACAGGAATAGATAAAAGTACATTTCATTAATTCGATGTCTCACACATATTTTTCCTCGCTTGTAGTAAAATTTCAATTAAAAACGTCTTAACTTGGTAAATGATTTCAAAAGTTCCGGAAAAAGAAACATTTAATTTATAAACTAAACCTAAAAAACGGAGGCTAAAATGAGCAATGTAACTTTAATTATTATTGCATGTGTTGTTTTTATATTTTTTCTGGGGATCAGAATCGTAAGGCCAACACATAAAGGATTAATCGAACGACTTGGTAAATACAACCGTATGGCTAATCCCGGATTTCACTGGATTATTCCAGTAATTGAAATCATGTATAAAGTCAATATAACAGAACAAATGGTGGATGCGGATCCACAGGAAATTATCACAAACGACAACCTGAATGCAAGAGTGGATGCACAGGTTTATTTTAAGGTGCAGGCCGATGAGGAAAGTGTTAAAGCATCTCAGTATAATGTAAATATGTACCAAAGGCAGATCGTTAGTCTGGCCCGTACCACATTAAGAAACATCATAGGTACCATGACTCTAAAATCGGCCAACTCTGAGAGAGGTAAGATCAATTCGGAATTGCATGATACTCTTCGTACAGAAACAGCAAGTTGGGGCATTGCAATTGTAAGAACCGAACTGAAGGAAATCGATCCTCCTTCCGATGTGCAGGAAACCATGAATAAGGTTGTTAAGGCCGAAAACGAGAAAATCGCTGCTATCGATTATGCCACTGCAAGAGAAACAGTCGCCGACGGAGAAAAGAGAGCAAAAATCAAAGAGGCTGAAGGTGTAAGACAATCTAAGATTCTTCAGGCACAGGGTGAGGCTGAAGCAATTCAGCTGGTTAATGAAGCTGCCGAAAAGTATTTCGTGGGGAATGCACAGGTTCTCAGGAAACTGGAGGCAGTGGAAAATGCTTTGAGAGATAATACTAAAATTATCGTTCCCAGCGATTCTGAACTTGTTAATGTTATCGGGGAGATGGCGGGGATTGTGCCGGTGAAGAAAAAGTAAGCCGAATCAGGTGATTCAGAATGAATCTAAGCCACAGATTTACTGATTATTTGGTGAATCTGTGGTTTTTCTTTTATTGCTTTAATCCGGGTACCACCTGAATATCTGTTTTGTTTTGAGCTTGCGTCACCGCACAAACATAGAAATTCATTTTTTGGACGATATCCTCTTGCTCAAAACTTACACTCAAAACTTAATTTGTACCCGGAGCCGGTCCCGATAGCTATCGGGACGAACCGGCACTCCCGATAGCCATCGGGAGGTGTTTGAGACCAGCGCGTCTACCATCCCGATAGCTATCGGGATCGCCATCCTGATTAATAATGTTAAATTAACTTAGTACCCCTGACAGAACTTTTTTCCGAACCTTTTTTTAAGGATTTAGATTTGATTTGGCGAGTTAATTCGGGAATTAACACATTTGATTAAGAAAGGAAAGAAGCAAGTTTTGCTCCCAATTATAGATTTTAGGGGTGTCCCCCGAAGGGAAAAGCGAAGGAGGATTAAAATTATAAAATGTTAATGATACACTCCATCAAAAGTAATGTACCCTGATTTTGGATTACCATCAAGTTGTTCCTCAGAATAATTAGATTGAAAAGTAATTCTATCCGATTCCACTGTAATATTTTGATATAGTTCAGGAAGAATGAGTTCGCCTTTATAGAACAAACCCCAGACTCCACTAAAATTTGCATGACCAGCCGAATAACTTAATTGTGCTGTTTTATCAGACATAGCAATCTTTTGAGCCTTAATAAAACCATGTCCTAAATTAACAAAATCTCTAAATACATATGTATCAAAACTTATACCTTCTTCGAAAAGAATGGCATATTCCAAAGCAAGACCAAGATCTAGTTCTAAATCAAGTCCCA
>CAYOLQ010000032.1:0-268 GCA_964404825.1 uncultured Chitinophaga sp. | reverse complement strand
ACTCCTTTATTCTCTTGGAAACTAACTACAGCATACCCATCAATAAATTTTTCTGCGGCACCAAAATTGGGTTCTATAACAATAGAACCTTTTGCGCTTTTATAACCAAAAACAGGATACCCATTAGAATTTTGTATAAAATATGGTTCCCAGGTTTTTGATGCTCCAACCCATTCTGGCCAACCTTTTGGCTGTTGACTAAATGCGGTAAAACCTACAATTAGAAAGCCTAAAATAATAATTACATTTCTCATGTTCAAAATTTTTT
>CAYOLQ010000031.1:25753-34283 GCA_964404825.1 uncultured Chitinophaga sp. | reverse complement strand
TGTCTTACCTCAACTGAACAGGTGGTGTGGAATCTTGCCTCAATATCAAATCTAAGCGTAAACGGCAACAATCTCCTGAAAATACAATCAAATGGAAACTGGAATGGAGCGGCATCTTCCCTGAACAAAGTCTACAATAACGGATACTTTGAATTTACAGCAAGTGAAATTAATACTACAAGAGTTGCAGGCCTTAGCACCAATGATCCTGACGGGGGTCTCAATTCAGTTCAGTTTGCGTTTTATCTGAATGCAGGCGGTAGCCTAAATATTTATCAATCGGGTTCGAACCGTGGGACTTTCGGAAGTTATGCATCGGGAGATGTATTGAGAATCTCTGTTGAAAACAATGTTGTTAACTATTACAGGAACGGTATTCTTTTGCATATTAGTTCTGTAACACCAACCTTACCTTTGCTCGTAGATGTTTCAATTCAGAATACTCCGGGCACAATAAGCAATGCACAGATTACGAATTTTATAAATGGTGTATTTACTGCCACAGCCACAAATTCCGGTTTAAATCCTGCTTACCAGTGGAAATTAAATGGAGTGAATGTTGGGACAAACAGCACAAATTATACAAATACTACCCTTGTCAATAACGATATTATTTCCTGTGTGTTAACTCCTGATCTGGGGGGGTGCTCATCTACTCTGTATACTTCTAATTTGTCAGTAATACATCCGGCATTAGCTGCAAACAGCATTGACTTTTATATAAGAGGAAGCAGTGCTTCAACAGCCTGTCAGATTGCTACTGAAGAGGTTGTTTGGGAAAAGGGATCCTTATTTAATGTTGTCGCTTCAGGAAATAGTTTAAGTAAACTTCAGTCGAATGGTAATTGGGACGGCGGAGCAGCATCCCTGAACAGGGTTTCCAATAATGGTTTCATGGAATTTGTTGCAACAGAGACCAATACCTTCAGGATGATTGGATTAAGTACAACAAATGCAAGTACTTCTTACACTACCATACAATATGCCGTCTACCTGCGAGGAGATCTTAATTTTGAAATTTATGAATCCGGCGCTGGCAGGGGCACTTTCGGTTCCTACATTGCAGGTGATACCTTTAGAATTGCTATTGAAAATAATAAGATAAATTATTACAGGAACGGTTCACTTTTCTATATAAGTACTATTGCCCCAACACTTCCAATGTTGGTTGATGTTTCTCTGCGGGATATTTCTGCCACTGTTACGAATGTAATTGTCTCCAATTTCAGTACCGGAACCTTCACGGCCACATCTGTTAACGCCGGTGCTGCTCCCGTTTACCAATGGAAACTAAATGGTGCAAATGTTGGTGTAAACAGTACTACCTATATAAACAGTGCTGTTGTAGATTCTGACATAATTACATGTATTCTTACTCCTGATTTGGGAGGGTGCAGCACAACACTTTATAATTCTAACCAGATTACTATAAATGAAGTTGCTGGCCCGGCAAGTATCGACTTTTATGTAACCGGCAATGGCAGTACAAGTGGTTGTCAGACATCTACCGAACAGGTTGCCTGGAATCTATCTTCAATTTCAAACATCAGCATTATTGGCAATAATCTGACTAAGATTCAATCTAACGGGAGTTGGAATGGAGCTGCGTCTTCACTTAATAAGGTATATAATAACGGATATCTGGAATTCACAGCAAGTGAAACAAATACAATTCGTGTTGTTGGTTTAAGTACTACTGATACTGACGGAACCCAAAACTCTGTTCAATATGCATTCTACCTTAATAATACCGGGGCTTTAATTATTTACCAATCGGGCAGTAATCGTGGAACTTTTGGAACATATGCAAACGGAGATATTCTCAAAATTTCAGTCGAAAACAATGTTGTAAAGTACTACAGAAACGGTAATTTGTTGTATATCAGTTCAGTTGCTCCGGTTTTACCCCTTCTGGCTGACGTTTCTATCTGGAGTACAGGAGGAACAGTTAACAATGTGAAAATTACAAATTTCACAACCGGAGTTTTTAATGCTATTGCAACAAATGCCGGGACTGCACCTATATACCAGTGGAAGTTAAACGGAGCAAACGTTGGAACTAATAATCCAATATATTCAAACAGTGCACTTGCAGAGAACGATTTAGTCAGTTGTGATTTAACACCTGACCTTGGAGGATGTTCTTCAACAATTTATACATCTAATACTTCTACAATAAAATCTGTAACAACTGCCAGCAGTATCGATTTTTTTATAAAGGGTACGAGTGCAGCTAGTGCTTGTCAGACTATAACAGAAGAAGTGGTTTGGGAAATAGCCTCATTGAAAAACCTTGTTGCTTCTGCAAATAGCTTAAACAAGGTTCAATCAAATGGAAGTTGGGATGGGGGAGCTGCGTCTCTTAACAGGGTTTACAATAACGGTTACCTTGAATTTGTTGCATCTGAAATTAATATGGCAAGAATGGTTGGCCTTAGTACAACCAATACTAACGATAGCTATACATCAATTCAATTTGCTGTCTATCTTCGTGCCGATGCCGTTTTAGAAGTTTATGAGTCAGGTACCAGCAGAGGAGGATTCGGTACATATGCATCCGGAGATATTATCAGAATTGCTGTAGTGAATAACCAGATAAGGTATTACAGGAACGGTACAGTTTTTTATATCAGCTCAGTTTCCCCGGTACTTCCATTGTTAGTTGATGTATCACTGAGAGACATTTCAGCAACAGCTACCCGTGTGATTGTCTCAAATTTCAGTACCGGTGTGTTTACAGCAACTGCTGTTAATGCAGGTGCAAACCCTTCATACCAGTGGATGCTCAACGGTATCAATACAGGAACAAACAGTGACAGCTATACTAACCTAAGCCTGAATGATAACGATAGCCTTATCTGTATCCTTACTCCGGATTTAGGAGGTTGCGCTTCAACCATTTATACATCAAACGAAATAAAGGTGCTGGCACTTGCACAACCGGCCAGTATTGATTTTTATATTAAGGGCGACGCTCCTGCAACCGGCTGTCAGCAAGGAACGGAAGAAGTTGCCTGGAGCCCTTCAACCATTGGCAATGCTAATATTTCAGGAAATAGTATTACCAAAATACTTAGTAATGGCTGGACAGGAGGAGCATCCTCATTTAATACCGTATCAAATAATAGTTATCTGGAATTTACAGCTAGTCAGACAAACACCCTCAGAGCTATAGGTTTAAGCAATTCAGATGTTAATTTTAACCATAATTCAATCCGATATTCCTTTTATCTTGATAGCAATGGTACTTATCAGATAATGGAATCAGGTAATTCAAGAGGTACCTATCCTGCTTATGTTATTGGAGATGTATTCAGAATAGCTGTTGAAAACGGATTTGTCAGATATTACAGGAATGGTGTTCTTCTCTATATCAGTGCACTTTCTCCTTCATATCCAATGATTGTTGATGCATCATTAAATACTATCGGTAGTAACCTCAGTAATGTTAAAGTCACAAATTTCCTGAGTGGAACGTTTACTGCAATTGCAACTAACGTAGGTGCCAGTCCGGTTTACCAATGGAAATTGAATGGAATAAATGTTGGTTCCAACAATACTGTTTATACTAATGCTTCTCTAAACTCCGGAGATATTGTTACATGTAGTCTGGTGCCGGATTTTGGAGGTTGTAGCCTTGTTAATTATACTTCTAACAGCATAACTGTAAGTGATGTTTCAGCACCTCAGGGAATAGATTTTTATATCCAGGGAACAAGTGCAAGCAACGCTTGTCAGACTTCAGTAGAAGAAGTAGTTTGGCAGTATTCTGCATTGAATAATGTCGTTTCTTCCGGTAATAACCTTACAAAAATTCAATCAGACGGACAATGGAATGGTGGTGCAGCATCATTAAACAAGGTTTATGATAATGGTTATCTTGAATTCAAAGCAGCCGAAACAAATAAATACAGGATGATCGGACTCAGCAATACTAATGTTAATAGTGATTATCAGACAATTCAATTTGCCATTTATCTTCAAAACAATGGAACTGTTAACATTTATGAATCATCAACAAACAGAGGAGGTTTTGGAGCTTATTCAACAGGCGATATATTCAGGATAGCAATTGAAAATGGAGCTGTAAAATATTACAAGAATAATGTAATTTTCTATTCCAGCACTGTAGCGCCGGTTCTCCCGCTACTGGCAGATGTTTCTATTTATAATACCGGCGGTACAGTAACTGATGCGTGGATTTCAAACCTCAGTACGGGTGTGTTTACTGCAACTGCCGTAAACGCAGGTATCAGCCCGGTTTATCAGTGGAAGCTTAATGGAGTAAATGTTGGAACCAATAATCCAACATATACCAATTTGACTTTAGGTGATAATGATACTATTACCTGTGAACTTACCCCTGATCTTGGCGGCTGCAGCATCATAAATTACACATCTAACCTGCTCGTCAATAGTACAATTAGTCAACCTGCCACAATCGACTTCTATATTATTGGTGATTTACCTGTTACCGGGTGTCAGCAGGGAGAAGAAGAAGTAGTTTGGAATTCAGCAACTAAAACGAATGTAAATAGTTTAACCAACAATATTACAAAAACTCTTTCTACCGGCTGGAATGGTGGCGCATCATCCATTAATACGGTTACCAATAACAGTTATCTGGAATTTACTGTTAATCAAACAAATACTTTAAAAGCCATCGGATTAAGTAATTCTGATGTAAACTTAAATTACACATCCATACGCTATTCTTTTTATCTTGATAGCAACGGAACATATCAGATCATCGAATCCGGAACCTCACGGCTTACATTCCCCTCATATTCAATAGGTGATGTTTTCAGAATAAGTGTTGAAAGTGGAATTGTCAGGTATTACAGAAATAGTATTTTGCTATACATTAGCGCTGTTGTGCCAAGTTATCCTATGATAGCAGACGTTTCACTAAATACAATTGGAAGTACATTAAGCAATGTAAAAGTTGCTAATTTCCTGGGTGGAACATTTACTGCTACTGCTTCAAATGCTGGAATAAGCCCTGTATACCAATGGAAATTAAATGGTGTAAATGTTGGAGCAAACAATCCTGTTTATATTAATTCAGGATTGCTTTCAGGGGATATTGTGACATGCAGTCTTACACCTGACTTTGGCGGTTGCGGCCTGATAAGTTATATCTCAAATACAATTGTTGTAAATAATATTCCGGCACCTTCAGGTATAGATTTTTACATTCGGGGAACAAGTGCTGCAAGTGCCTGCCAGAATGCAACAGAAGAGGTGATGTGGAATAATGCGGCTTTGATCAATGTAACATCAACCAGCGGACTACTTAGAAAAATTCAGGGTGGAAACAACTGGAACGGTGGAGCTGCCTCGTTTAATAAAGTTGAAAATAGCGGATATCTCGAAGTTGTGGCTACAGAAACCAATACCAGCAGAATGATTGGTCTGAGCACAACAAATGTGGATGGAAATTATACAACAATCCAATATGCTTTTTATCTGCGTTCGGATGCTGTTCTTGAAATTTATGAATCAGGTGCAAGCAGAGGTACATATGGAACATACGCAACCGGTGATGTTTTAAAAGCAGCAATAGAGAATAACATTATCAGGTATTATAAAAATGGCGCTTTAATATATAATAGTGGTGTGATCCCCACATTGCCGCTATTGGTTGATGTTTCGTTGAACACAGTTAACAGTACCCTAAATAATGTTACTGTTACAAATACAAGTACCGGAACATTCATCGCTACAGCCATAAATGCCGGATCCAGCCCTGCATATCAGTGGAAACTTAATGGGGTGAATGTTGGAGCAAATTCAAGCACCTATATTAATACAGGCCTGAATGGTTCAGATCAGGTGGTTTGTGTACTTACTCCCGATTTAAATGGTTGCGCAACAATTAGTTACACTTCTAATAGTATTGAAGTCAACAGTATTGCAACACCTCTGACAATTACTAATTATATTCTCAGCGACAGAGTTGTGAGCGGTTGTAAAGAAGCTCTTGAAGAAGTGGTATGGAATTCTACAGGAATGACTTTCGTTTCTTCCGGTCCAGGAAAGCTTACAAAATTGCTTAGCACAGGCTGGAATGGCGGAGCCTCATCCATAAATTCAGTTCTCAACAATGGCTATCTGGAATTTACAGCAAGTGAAACTAACACTTTGCGGGCTATCGGACTTAGCAATTCTGATGCAAATCTGAACTATACATCAATAAGATATTGCTTCTACCTTGTTAATACAGGAGCTCTCCAGATTTATGAAAATGGAACAGGCCGCGGAACATTTGGTACTTATTCAACCGGAGATGTTCTCAGAATAGCCTCTGAAAATGGAATTGTAAAGTATTACAGAAACAACACTCTTATTTACACCAGTACGCTGGCTCCAACTTTCCCCATGATTGTTGACGCATCTTTGAATACTATTGCTGGTACATTCTCAGGAGTGAAAGTTTCTAATCTTACTACAGGTATTTTTACTGCAACCGTTTTAAACGCTGGAGTTAGTCCTGCTTTTCAATGGACAGTAAACAGTACGAATGTAGGGAGTAACTCACCAAATTACAGCAATGTAGGCCTGCTAAATAATGATACAGTTCAATCTATGCTCACTCCCGATATTGGTGGGTGTGGTCTTTCAAATTATCCTTCAAACAAGATTGTATTTAAAGAAGTTGCAAGTCCCGCAGGAATAGATTTTTATGTATTGGGATCTTATGCTGCATCTGCATGCCAGAAAGCAACAGAAATGGTTGTTTGGGACAATACCTCCCTCGTAAATGTCAATTCAACAGGTAATCTTCTTTCAAAATTTCAGTCTGGTGGAAACTGGGATGGTGGCGCTGCTTCATTTAACAGGGTGTACGATAACGGATATCTCGAGCTAATTGCCAGTGAAACAAATACTTCAAGAATGATTGGGCTGAGCAATACAAATGCAAATACCAATTATACTTCAATTAAGTATGCTTTCTATCTTGTAAATGGAGGTTCTTTGCAAATATATGAATCTGGGGTCTCAAGAGGAAGCTATGGAACTTATACTAACGGAACTGTACTGAGAATTACTGCCTCCGGAACAACGGTAAGGTATTATAAAAACGGAGCGCTGATATACACCAGTCCTGTTGCCGCAACCTATCCTATGCTTGTGGATGTTTCAATTTTTTCTCAGTCAGGAACTTTAAATAATGTTACAGTTACAAATAATAATGCGGGAACATTTTCAGCAATTGCAGCCAATGCAGGTGCCAGTCCTTCTTATCAATGGAAGTTGAATGGTGCTAATGTAGGAACCAATAGCGCAACTTATTCGAATACATCCCTTGTAAATTCCGATTTAATCACCTGTACTCTTACTCCTGATATTTTAGGCTGCAGTCCTGTGTCAATTATAAACTCAAACTCACTTACAATCGGAGTTTTACCCGATGCAGTATTACCTTCCATAACATGTCCATCTAATATTAATAGTAATGTAGGTGCAGGATTGTGCAATGCAAATCTGACAATCCCAGATCCAGTGTATTCAGACAATTGTGGGGTGCAAAAGCTTACATGGAGCATAACAGGCGCAACAACTGCGAATTCTCCTGCTACCGGAATTAATCTGATTGGCAGCCGCATTTTTAATACGGGTGTGAATAATGTCATATATACAGTTACTGATTACAACGGAAACCTTAGAAATTGCTCATTTACTGTTACTGTTATTGATAATATTCCTCCGGCTGCTATTTGCAGGAATATTAGTGTTGATTTGGGAGGTACAGGCACTGCAACCATAGTTGCTGCTGATCTTGATAACGGGAGTACTGATAATTGCGGGATTTCAGGTATGGCAGCGAGTCAGACCAGTTTCGATTATACAAATCTTGGAACAAATTCTGTGACCCTCACAGTTACGGATGTTAATGGAAATAGTTCAAGCTGTATATCAACTGTCACAGTAACAGGTGTACTTAATATCCCCCCGACATCAGCATCGGGTGACCGAAATAATTTATGTCCTGCTGATGGAAACATTGTATTAACTTATACAGGTGGATTGCTGGTTGCCGGCTCCACTGCTGAGTGGTACAGTGATGCTGCTTTTACTGTAAATATAGGAAGCGGTAATAATATAACAATTGCGACGCCTTTATCAACACAGACTTATTACGTCCGTTTTGAAGGTCCAAGTAATACTACATCAGCGCAATCAGTAACAATTACTATAAACCCATTACCGGTGGTCACCCTAGCAGCTCTTGCTAATGTATGCTTAGACGCCGCAGACTTTGCTCTTTCAGGTGGTTTACCTGCAGGAGGAACATATTCTGGCACAGGTGTAACAGCAGGCAGCTTTAGTCCGGCCACCGCAGGAACAGGCACGCATACTATTACCTATACTTATACTGATGGAAACAGCTGTGTTAACTCTGCAACCAGGACGATAACAGTAAATGCCTTACCGGTAGTCACTCTCGCAGCTTTTGCGAATGTATGTGTTGACGCCGCAGACTTTGCTCTTTCAGGTGGTTTACCTGCAGGAGGAACATATTCTG
>CAYOLQ010000031.1:0-25653 GCA_964404825.1 uncultured Chitinophaga sp. | reverse complement strand
GCACGCATACTATTACCTATACTTATACTGATGGAAACAGCTGTGTTAACTCTGCTACCCGCACGATAACTGTAAATACTATACCAACACCTTCAATTAGTGGACCGACTGAAGTCTGTGTACCATCAACAGAAAACTTTTTAGTCACTTCTGTTCCCGGAAATAGTTACAATTGGGTAGTTTCGGGAGGATCCATATCAGGTGCATCAACCAATAATTCGGTTATGGTAGACTGGGTGGCATCAGGCACTGGAACGGTTGAAGTAACTGAAACAATACTATCCACCGGTTGCAATGTAACAACTACGGTTTATAATGTTACACTCTTTGAAGAGCCGGCTATAATGGATATTAATTCAAGTAATAAGTTAACAAGAAGATAAAAACTAAATAAACAGATACCAAAACAATTTAAAAATTATAATTATGAGAACTATTAAATTTTCTGTAATGTCGAAGATGCTGATTGTTGCCGTTATTGCAATTCTTAGCTTAAGTAAAGTTTCAGCACAGTTTATTGGATCTACAATACTTCCGCAGACTGCGATTGAAGAACGTAAAGGGGGTTTAAGTACCTATACTGTGCCTGGACCAGCATCAGATGAATATAGCTGGGAGGTTGTTGGAGGTATTGTAACTGTTCCCGCTGCAGGTGTTACAGGTTCAGGTACAATAGCAGATCCTTATGTTGTTCCTTTTGCTGTTGGAAGACAATCCATCACTGTACAGTGGCCTGCTGATAACAATAATATCACATCAGTAGCAGGAAATGTGTCGACTCAAAGACAAGTTGCACATGCTACAGTATCTTGTCCAAGTATGATTCAGTCTCTGGATGTTGCTTTCTGGAGTTCAGCAACCATAGCAATTGCTAATGCAGATTACGAAATCTGTTCCGGTGATGCTACTTTAGGTCCTATCACTGTTAATTTTACAGGAGCACCTAATTTTGATTATAAGTATACTGTAACCGGACTCGATGGTACAACAGGACCAGCAACAACTGTAACTGGAGCAACTGGTGCTAGTCAGACAATTGCACTTCCAGCAAACCTTGTTAACACAAGCACAACCCTTGATCAGACATATATTGTTACCATCACGGAGATGAACGATTCATTTACCGGTTTAGGTACCATCCTTGATGCAACCTTTACTATTACCGTTCATCCTACAGTTGAAACAGGTGTTATTACAAGCAACAGGACTCTTACACGCAGATAATACCAGATTTAATAAATATTAAAGCATAGCATTATTTGATTACAGAAAACGTTTTTTTATATACAGATGTTCCATAATGATTGGAGTATCAGAGCAGCCCGAAATGAACAGGGCTGCCCTGATCCCGGTCAATTGGATTTGAATAGTTGAATTTTTTCAACTGATTTAGAAACTAGCTTATGTGGTATTCAAAGTACATATGGATATTCCTGCTTATTTCCGGGTTTTCTTCCGGAATTAAAGCCCAGTACGTAAACATTGTTTGTGCTGGTGATGTGGGCGTTGTATACCGGGTTCAGGGGAATCCGGGGTCGACATTCGTATGGAATGTGCAAGGCGGATCTATTTCAGATAATTATGGTGATTCAATCAAGGTTAACTGGGGAAATCTGCCTGGTGAATATGATTTACGGGTGCAGGAATTTTCAAAATATGGTTGTGCGGCAACTCCGGTTAGTGGAAAAGTATTGGTATCTGCTCCAAACCTTGAATTAGGTGATAATAAAGAATTGTGTGAAGGTGAAGTTGTTGAGATTATTCCATCTGGTACATTTTATTCCTACCTCTGGCATGATGGCTCTGTTACACCAAATTTCGTTGCCCGTAATCAGGGTACGGTTTCACTTACAGTAACCGATAAATACGGTTGTAAGAAATATGACGATATGTTAATTGCGGTTCATCAGCTTCCTGTTGTCAATATCGGACCTGATACAGCTTTGTGTGGTACAGAAACAATTACCCTGGATGCAGGAAATGATGGTGTTTCTTATAATTGGTCGAACGGACAAACATCCCGCGAAATAAATGTTTTTGCAGGGTTCCAGAATATCAGCGTTACTGTTACGGATGAATTTGGATGTAGTGGACAAGATCAGATAACTATTAACTCTTGTTCAGCTGTTGATTATTTCAGAAATATGCCTACAGCATTCACACCTAACGGTGATGGCAAAAATGATGTATGGAATATCCCCGAACTTCAGATATTCCCTCAGGCTATTGTTGAAATATACGACAGGTGGGGAACCCTTGTATTCCGCTCCGAAAGCGGATATTCAAATCCCTGGGATGGAAATTCTTCCGGGAAGGAAATGCCGATGGATTCGTACTATTACGTGATAAACCTTAACAGCCCCGGTATAGAATCAATTTCAGGTACAGTGACGCTTATAAAATAAGGTCTTATTGTGAATAATTATTTTTGTACATTGAACATCAAATCTCTATCTTGCCGGCGAATTTGAAAAACAGGTGGAATATAGCTGATTTAAATAATTAACTTTCAGCTGAATGTAGGGGTGTGTTAGCCAAAAAAAGGATGAGAAATTTTTTATACAGCGTATTTCTTTGTGTTCTCACTGTGCAATTATCTGATGCGCAGCAAGTTCCTTTATACAGCCAGTATACAATGAATGGATTTCTGTTGAATCCGGCTGTGGCAGGAAGTGAAGGATATACAGCTATAAACCTTACCGCTCGGGAACAATGGCTTGGACTAAAGGATGCCCCCAGAACACATGCACTTAGTGGTCAGACCAGATTATTAAAAAATTCCTATATTTCAAAGAAGTCTTCTATCCGAAGAAAGTCTCCCCTTGGATCACGAAGTGGTAAAGTTGGATTAGGCGGATATATTTTTAACGATAAAAACGGACCAATTGATCGTACTGGTCTGCAGCTTTCTTATGCCTACCATATAAGGATGAGACGAAACCAGCTTTCCTTCGGAATTTCTGCTGTTGCTTATCAATTCACTGTCGACGAAAGTAAAATTCGGTTTGAATACGAAGATGAATTCTGGCAAAATGCCAAGAAATCCATTTTTATTCCCGATGCCAATATCGGAGTATATTATTCCGATCCAAAAATGTTTGCCGGTCTCTCAATGTCCCAGCTGTTTCAATCTGCTTTAAAATTAGGTGAAAGGGGATACGCAGAATATAAAATGAAAAGATACTATCATCTGGTTGGAGGTTATGATATTGTAGTGAATGATTACTTTTCCATCGAACCCTCTGTCCTGATTAAAAGCACCGGTAGCTTTGTATGGCAGGCCGATTTTAATACAAAGCTGATTTTTAATGAAGAATACTGGGCCGGCCTTTCATACAGGACTGGTGGCGCCTTAATATTCATGGGTGGTGTGAGAGTCGATAAATTCTTTTTTGGTTATGCTTTTGATTATACCCTCAGCAGTATCATGAAACACAGCTACGGATCTCATGAATTTATGGTAGCTCTTAAATTAGGAGATAACGCCCGCCGTTACCGCTGGCTTAACAGGTATTAGGCTATTCCTGAACCATTCTGTTTTTCATTTGTTCTCATCAAAAAACAAATGGACCTTATCCATAAGAAATGTAAACCGTGTGAAGGTGGGATACCAAAACTTAATTCTTCAGAAGTCAGATTTTATAATTCACAGCTAAATCCTTCCTGGATTGTTATTGATGATCTCAAAATTGTCTGTGATTTTAATTTTAAAAGTTATGTTGAAACGATAGGCTTTGTTAACAAAATTGCTGAAATCGCTGAATCTGAAGGACATCATCCTGTAATACATGTCTTTTTCTCAAGAGCGCAGATTGAACTGTGGACTCACGCAATTCTTGGCCTGTCGGAAAATGATTTCATTCTGGCAGCCAAAATAAATGAGCAATATCTCCCTCAGTAATCCTGATTTCTCACTTTTAAATAAATATGTATATTTACGATTGAAATTATGTTACAAAACATAATGGGCGATGCTGGTTTGCATTCATTCAAATCAAATAAATTCAATGCTATGAAAACAACTAAATTATTATGGGTATTTGCCTTTATCCTGATAGTAGCTTCCCAAAGCCTCCAGGCACAAAGTTTCACTTTAAAGGGAGTCGTTTTAGACAGAATCACAAAGGAACCCCTTGCAGGGGCTGCAATTTTTGTTGAGAATTCATCCAGAGGTACTGTTGCCGGTGAAAATGGAAGTTTTAGTCTGGAAATCCCTGAACCATATGAAAATATCCTGATCAGTTACCTTGGCTATAAATCGCTTAGCCTGACTGCGGTTGAATACAAGCAAATCCCTTTTCCTGCAATTGAACTTGATCAGGAACTTGTTGCATTCAGCAATGGTGCTGTGATAGTTGGATCTCATTACGGTAGCCGCACAGCTATTAATTCATCAGTACCGGTTGATAGATTTCCTTTGGCTGTAATGGAGCAAACCGGCCAAACTGACCTTAGCCAGCAAATTAACAGCCTTGCACCTTCATTTTACTCAACCCGGCTTACTTATTCTGATGCAACCGATCATATGGATCCGGCTTCACTCAGGGGTCTGAATCCAGATCAGACTCTCATTCTCGTTAACGGGAAAAGACACCATCCCTCAGCAGTGGTAAATACTTTGGGTGTTGTAGGTCGGGGATCTGTTATTAATGATTTGAATACAATTCCAGCCGCAGCCATCAGCAGGGTTGAAATATTACGCGATGGAGCATCAGCACAATATGGTTCAGACGCTATTGCAGGTGTAATTAATATTGTTCTTAAAGAAAACACAGGGAAATTAAATTTTAAAAGTCAGTTAGGACAGAACTATGAAGGCGATGGCCTGCAGACAAGTATTGCCGCAAATTATGGTTTTAAGCTTGGCAAAAAGGGCGGCTTTATGAACCTTAGCTCTGACTTCAGGAAAAGACAGGCTAGTAACAGAGCTGGGATTTACCAGGGTTTGATATACCGTACTGCAGAGCAGGAGGGACTTACCTTGGAGCAGAATAGTATTCTCGATAACCAGGAAATTGAAGCACGTGGACTGAGTCGTAATGATTTCCGAATGCAACTGGGGAATTCGGCCCTGATAAATGGAAATTTCTATCTTAATTCAGAAATTCCGGTATTTAAAATTTTCGAATTCTATACTTTTGGAGGTGTAAACATTCGGAATAGTAAATCGGCCGGAGATTTCAGACTCCCAAATGATGCTGCCCGCAGCAATCTCATGCTTCATCCCGATGGCTTTCTACCTGAAATTGAAGCTAAGCTTAACGATCAGTTTATAAGTACCGGATTAAGGGGTGAGCTTTTCAACTGGTCTTCTGACTTAAGTTATACCTATGGCCGCAATGCCATTGCCTTTTTTGTTAATAATTCAACTAATGCTTCGATGGGAGCGGCCAGCCCGTCAGATTTTGAGTCAGGTGAAATCAGTTATAATCAGAGTCTTTTAAATCTTGATTTCAGCCGGGACCTGGGAAGTAAATTGACAATTCAGCAATTCCGGCTTTCATTCGGCACAGAATTCAGAATTGAGAACTATAAAATTATGGCAGGTGAGGAAAATTCCTGGATTAATCAGAATCAGGCTTCCTACCCGGGAGCTCAGGGATATCCTGGTTATCAGCCATCTGACGAAACTGACGCTTCGAGAAATAATATGGCCGTTTATGCCAATCTCAGTACGAAACCCCTGAAGAATCTATTATTTGATGCCGCCTTGCGATTTGAAAACTATTCTGATTTTGGAGGCAATCTTTCAGGAAAACTTTCAACACTTTATTCCATTACTCCCTGGTTAAATCTCCGGGGCTCTGTAAGTACCGGATTTCGTGCACCCGCTTTGCATCAGTCATATTACAATTATACAGGTTCCTATTATTTCGGGGGATTTCTGTACGAGGTTCTTACAGCACGAAATGACAATCCGGTTACAAAAGCATTCGGAATTCCTGAACTTAAAGAAGAAACATCGGGAAATTATTCCTTTGGAATTACAGCAAAACCTTCTGAAAACACAAATCTTTCCTTTGATTTTTATCAGATTGATGTTAAAGACCGCATTGTTCTCTCTGGATTTTTTTACAAGGGATTTGGAATCAGTGTTGTTGATAGTTTATTGGCTGACCTCACAACCACGGGTGGGGCCCAGTTTTTTACAAATGCTGTTGATACCCGTACTCAGGGAATGGATTTTGTATTATCCCACGAAATACATTATTCCGGTGGCCTTACTGGTCTCAGCTTTGGACTCAATCTTTCAAAGACGCGAATTACCGGAGACCTGCATTCGAGCGAAGAGATAACTGACAACGGTTTATCGGGGATGCTGTTCGACCGGCAGTCAGAAGCACTTCTTGAACGATCACAGCCTTCCATGAAATCCAACATCACCCTTACAATGGTAAAGGGTAAGTTTTCTTGTGTCTTCAGAACTACATTCTATGGCGAAGTCAGTTATCTGGGTCAGTATAATACCGCCGAAGATCAGGTATATTCATCAAAATGGATCAGCGATATCAGGTTAGGATACAAGTTCAATGGCATTGTTTCATTTTTTACAGGTGCGAATAATCTATTTAATGTTTACCCTGATGAAAACAATCTAACCCTGCAGAATCAAGGTAGATTCATCTACAACACTGCAGTTACACAATTTGGTTTTAACGGGGGATATTATTACGGGGGATTGGCTATTGAACTGTAATTTCATTATCTGATTCCTATAAAGGTATCAACTCCGGGTACTTATTTCCGCCGTTAACCGATCCCCCGATACCATTCACCGATTTATGATTTAATAAGCCTGCCTGGTGATATACTTTTGAATCATAAATTATAAATTTGAAATGGAGGAACATAAAATGAATCAGATTATTGAAAAACAGCAGGGAAGGAGCAGGGCGATTTTCGGTATCGTACTCTTGCTTTTAGGTGTGGCTCTTATCGCCAACCAGTTTAACATTATCCCATTCCAGATAAGGAATTATATTTTCACATGGCAGGCCATACTTATTGTAATTGGCGTAGTTATGCTGACACGTAAGGAAAACACAATTACCGGATACATTCTTATAGGTATTGGCACATTTTTCCTTATTCCCAGATTTGTGGATCTGCCTTTTGAATACCGGGGCCTTTTCTGGCCGGTATTTCTTGTGATAATGGGAGTTTTACTCATTTTCCGGAGCACTTCGATTTTTGGAGGAGAAAGAATTGAAAAGGGATTTAGTGACGATTATATTGATGATGTCAATGTTTTTGGCGGACACAACCGGAAAATTAATTCCATGAGTTTCAGAGGTGGAAAAATAACCTCGGCATTTGGTGGTGGTACCTACGACCTTACCAGTGCTCAGCTCGCTCCGGGGGTGAATATTTTAGATCAGGTCACGATTTTTGGAGGCTCAAAATTAATTGTCCCTAACGACTGGGATATAAAAATTGAGGTTGTTGCCATATTTGGCGGATTCAGCGACAAGAGGGGTAAACTCCCCATTCAGACATCCGTTTCTGAAAAAAAGCTTGTGATAAAGGGTGTTGCAATATTTGGTGGTGGTGAAATAATCAGCTACTAATTTTTCGAAATGATAAACCCAATTACCGGAAACAGAGTCTATTTTCTGGCATACATGCTTGTCTGGGTTATTTTCTCAATAATCCAGGAAGCATTGAGTATTTCATCTTCGAAACCAGTCTGGGATTCGCAATAATAGACAGTTTTATTTTCAGTTTCCTGTTCTTTGTGCTTGGTATTGCAATGTGGTTCCCGGTGCGTTATATGTCCATAAGCGAAAAACGTGTTATTCCGGGAATTTTAAATCATATCCTTCTGGGTATTGTAATGTTGCTTATATGGATTTTCTCTGCTTACATAATCCTGAAGTTGCTTATCGGAGATGATAAAGTTGCACTCGATTTTCTAAATAACAGTATACCTTACAGGTCTATCATAGGCGGACTGGTTTTTATCCTTATGATAATGCTGTATTATCTTATGGTGTACAGCGAGAACCTTAAGCAAAAAATCAGTGATGAGGCCAACCTGCGAACACTTGTAAGGGAAGCAGAACTAAGCGCTCTGAAAGCGCAGATAAATCCTCATTTCCTGTTTAATTCCTTAAATTCAATTTCAGCTCTGACCATGAAAGATCCCTCGAGAGCAAGAAAAATGATCATTGAATTATCTGATTTCCTGAGATATTCGCTTAAACATAGGGAGAGAGAAGTTACAAGTCTGGATGAAGAAATGCACAATATTTCCAAATACCTTGAAATTGAAAAAATCCGGTTTGAAGGAAAATTGATTTTTGAAATGGATATTCCGGAGGAATGCAGAAAACTGAGACTGCCCAATATGATACTTCAGCCATTATTTGAGAATGCCATCAAACACGGTGTATACGAAAGTCTTGAACCTGTAACCATCAGAATGAGCAGTCATTGCAATACGGATCATCTGTTTATCGAAATTCAGAATAATTATGATCCTAACCAGGCAGCAGGAAAAGGAGCAGGGATTGGATTAAAAAATATCAGCAGTCGTTTAAAGCTAATTTATGGCAACGAAGGGATATTGAAGGTTTCAGGGGAAAACGGGATATTTAAAGTGTACCTTAGTATACCAAAGGAATAATTTAATTCACTATTTTCCAGTTAATATTTATAGCGGTATTTTGCTATGAAAAATCTAATAAAATGATACGTGCAATTATAATCGATGATGAATCCCTTGCAAGGGAGCTATTAAAGGACTATATAAAGGAAACCGGGGGAATTAAGGTTATTGCTGAGTGCAGTGATGGTTTCGCAGGATTGAAAGCAATTCAGGAGCATGATCCCCAATTAGTTTTTCTCGACATTCAGATGCCGAAGCTTACAGGATTCGAATTGATCGAATTGCTGGAGAAAAAGCCGGAAATAATTTTTTCAACTGCATTTGATCAGTTTGCCATTAAAGCATTTGAACTGAATGCAGTTGATTATCTGTTAAAACCTTTTTCTATTGAGCGGTTTCGTGAGGCTGTTGAGAAAGCTGTAAAGCGAATAGGACAGAGAGGGCTAAAAAACGATACTCAAAACCCGATCGACAAACTTAAAAATCATGTAGACGATTCGGAAGGCATTATAAACCGTATTGTTACAAAAACAAGAAATGCCATTGTTGTTTTACCTGCCCATCAGATTCTTTATATTGAAGCCCAGGACGATTACGTTATGATTTACGTAAATGCCGCTCATTATCTGAAGCAAAAAACATTAAGCTATTATGAGAAGCATCTTGATCCTAAAGAATTTCTTAGAGTTCATCGTTCTTATATTGTCCGGCTCGACCAGATTTCGAAAATAGAACCCTATGAGAAATCCACTTATATTGTTATACTCAAGAGCGGGGAACGAGTACCAGTTAGCCGTTCGGGGTATTCAAGGCTTAAAGAAACTCTTGATTATTAATCAGAACCAATACCCGATTCTAACAAACCCTTCAATCCCACTGTAATTCGATGATCGCGATACACTAATTTCAAGGGGACCAATTATACTCAGGTAGCCTAAACTTGCCCCAAATCCGCTAAGAATATTATCGGTAGTCAAAAGTTCGCTAAATGAGTATTTAAAATTTCCTGCATTGAACATTCCGGTCAGATAAATCTTTTCAAATAATCTAAGCTGCAGATCCAATTTTAAACTCAGCAGGTTTCTGCTTGCTATTTCCATATAGCTAAGACCTACAAATGGCATCATCCCGTTCCTGTATGAACCCATGGTACCCCCCGAGAAAAAAAGATATTGAGATGGAATGGAATCACCATCAACAGCTCCGGCATACAAGTGAGAGATCAAGGTGAGCCGCTCTGATATTTTTTCCGGTTTACTGATACGGGCATGAATAAATGGAACAGGACTCAGGTCGTTCGATGTTATAAGTTTTACTCCGGCATAAACCTTTACACCATGTGTAGGATAAAAGGGGTTATCGTAACTATCCATTTGCAAAAAACCATAGTAATTAATTAGTTTATAACGACTTTCAGGAATTGTCTGTCCGGGATCAATTAGTGGTCTGATCAGAGAATTCTCAAATTCAATTCCTGCACCCAGTCCATAATAGTTACTGAAAATTGACTGAGTATATAGCTGTAATTTGTTTTCATAGAAATTCAGACTGCTTATCCTGCGATCGAATTTATACAGGTAGGCCATAGAACGGCTCGACTGAAATGCCACTCCAAATCCAGGTTTCCATCCATTATTCTTAAAGAACTCAGTCTTAAACATCGGGCTGTCACCCACAACTCCATTTAATGATATTTTTGAACCATTAATTATCAGATTTCTAAAGGTGGTATTAAGAAGGATCGACGATTTGCTATTGCTGTCGTAATGCAATCCAAACCGAATCATTCCATCAGTTAATTCGCTTACAGATATGCTAAGTCTCGCTCTTCCCGGTTCGATTTCATCGAGTTTGTAAACCACCTTATCAAAGTAAAGGGAAGAATACAATCTGTCAATGGCACGTCCGATATCTTTTGAGGTATATTTTTGCATAACATTGAGTTGCAGCTTACCAATAAGAAGTTCGCCTGAAACTTTTTTAAGTCCGTCAACAATAATTTCAGCCAGAAACAAACTATCGGCAAAACTTGTCTGAAGAGTCGGTCCGAAAAGTGGATCAAGAGTCTTCAGAGAATCGGCAAGAGCTTTAAGCTGCGGATATACTTGTCGGGCAGCAATTTCACCAATTGATATAATGGTGTCGGTAGAATTAAAACTTGCCGCATTAAAATTCCCAAGGGCAGGTTTTATTACAATATTACATCGTTTTGTATTTATGTTTGAATTCTCTTCACCATAAAAAAACAAAGCCTGCTCAATGATGCGGAACATTGAATTCAGCTGTTCCTTTGAGTATGACTGAAATCCAACATCAACACCGATAATGATATCAGCTCCCATTTCCACCATCCGGTCAACAGGAAAATTATTAACAAGTCCTCCATCAACCAGCAATTTACCATCGAGTTCTATAGGATCAAATATGCTGGGAATCGACATTGTCGCCCTTAATGCATCGGGAAGATATCCGCTTTTGAAAACAACCTCCTTACCAGTCTCAATGTCAGTGGCATTGCAAACAAAAGGGATTTGAAAATCTGAGAAATCACGAATATTATATACTGGAAAACAAAGCTGGTTAAAAAAGTTCTCAATGTTCTGACCATTTATAACACCTCCGGGGATTTTTATACCTTGTTCAGCGATTGGAATTGTTAAAACATAACGGTCCATATCGTCTTTCTCTTCCAGAGTTATTGCTCTGCGGGGAATATCATCGCTAAGATAATAGGCCCATTTGGTGTTTTTTGCAATTTTTTCCAGGGAATCGGCAGAATATCCAATCGCATAAAGGCCCCCGACTATTCCCCCCATGCTTGTGCCTGCAATGAAATCAGGACGGATACCCACTTCTTCCAGAACTTTCAGTACTCCAATATGGGCGAGACCTTTCGCTCCGCCACCACTGAGAACGAGGCCAATTTTAGGACGTTTTTCTGTCTGGTTCTGTGCTGATGATACGAAAGGAATATAAAGGAGAAACGACGTGATTATGAGAAGGGTATATATAGATTTCATTGCCAAAGAAGAAATTTACAGGAATTATAGTTCAGATAATATCTTTACCAAAGTTAACCATTAATAAGTTTTTTAAAATTAAATTATTGTGAATAATTGGGAATGAAAACCTGCTTTCAAAAAAATAAGTTATATAAAAAAGTTATATATAAGATTGCGATATATAAAATAAAGATATATATTTGATAAATTTTTGACACTATGATATCACAGGACTTATTAAAAGGAAGTATCAGAACCATAGTTCTTAAGCTGCTCGCTGATCACGGCAGACTTTATGGATACGAACTAACCAGAAAAGTGGAGGAATTGTCGGAAGGCAGAATTAAGCTTACCTGGGGTGCTTTGTATCCGAGTCTTCATAAACTTGAAGCCGACGGGCTGATTATTTCTGAAGAAATCAGCATGGGAAAACGGGTCAGAAGGTATTACACTCTTTCAGATGAAGGGAGGCAAAGTGCTATCCTGCGTCTGGATGACTTTGTGGAATATATTCAGACCATGAAAGCAATTCTGAGTTTAAAACCAGATTTTACGGTATGAAAACACTCAGTGAATCTCAGACGGATCTCATTATACAATGGGTGAAGTCTCATCATCTTACCATTCGCTCACTCGAGGATGAGTTTATCGATCACATCTGTTGTGATGTGGAAGAGCTCATGAACAATGGCAATAGTTTTAAAATTGCTTTTGAGGGTCTGCAGAATGATCTCGGCGATGATGTACTTACAGGTCTGGAAAAGCAGACCATATTAAAACTAACCTTTAATGACAGATTTATGAAATTTATGACGCGTTTTGCAGGTTTTATCGTCCTGCTTTCGTTTTTTCTGTCCATGATTTTTAAATTTATGGGCATTGAATACTGGAATACCCTGATGGCTGGAGGAATGGCCGTTTTAAGCCTGGGTTTTGCGCCACTGTTCTTTCTGGACCATTACAATCAACAGGAAGTAAAAAGTCAGAAAGTATTACACATTTTTGGTTTTCTGGCGGCCTTTCTTATACCCGCCGGCGCTTTTTTGGGGATATTTAATTCGCCTTATTCACTTTTGATTATTGCAGTGGGTATTCTGTTTCTTGTATTTGGATTTATCCCTCTCTCATGGCTGACTATTTCAAAAGGTACTGGTCGCTCTTTATTTACGGGGAGTATTATCTTTCTGCTTTTTTTCATTTTTTTATCCTATGGATTTTTAGGAGTTAAAATTTCCAAGGACAGGATTGACTCATGGATATATATTTCCAAATCAACAATGCAGTCCATTTCAGTTGTTGAGAAAATGAATTCCGAGTATGAACTCATAATGAAAAAGGATTCTGCTTTGGTATCCCTGACTTCTGAAATTACAGGAAAATCTGATAAACTGGTTCAGGATTTAATCGCACTAAAAACGGGGTTTGTTAAAAAACTATCTCCAAATACAAATCCGGATAATCCGTACTTTAAGAATATGGACAACCATTATAGTGGGAAGAAGCTTTTAATTGAGAATGAAAAGACAGATCTTATTCTTACGAATTTGGCTTCTTATAAAAACTGGCTCATATCTATTCTTTCAGAAGAGAATGAACAGGTAAAGGAAAAAATCGATAAACTACTTATCCCGGATTCTACCCTTGAAAAACAGGATTTGAATTCCCAAAAGAATTATTTGTTCCGGGATTTCCCAGCAATTACAGATGTTTCGATAATTAACGGAATAATTCTGAATGTAAGGATTGCAGAGAATCAGACTATGAAATTTCTGGCTGAAAATGCCGGAAGGAAACAATAAAAACATTGAATATCAGACTATACGACCGTTAAAATAAACTTTATACATATGAAAAAGTCAGTTAATATTTTAGGCGTAGTTTTCCTTGTTATTCTGGTTATCGGAGTTTTCTTCAAAAAACTTCATCTGGCCGGTGCAGGAATCCTTACTACCACTGGGATCTTCCTTTTCATTGCTGTTTACTTTCCATTATTCATCCTTTCATTAAAAAAGCAAATGAAAGCGGAGGGTTCATCAATTAATTCTGTATTGCTATTTCTTGGATTCACAGGTATTATTGGTCTAACTTTCGGAGTCCTGGCAAAGATAATGCACTGGCCAGGAGCGAGCATTGGACTCTGGGGAGGAGCAGGTGTATTGTCATTGGCACTTTTACTTTATATTACTTTCAGTTCAGGGGATAAAGTAAGGTTTTCAATGATCTCCGTCCTGATAGTAATAATTATTCTGGGAACTATCAGCTTTAATTCTTTCAGGATGGGCAACATTCGCCCAATTTCGGATGCCTATTCCATCAACAAGACATCATTTTCAGAAACCTCCCGTCTTCTCTGGCTGGAGTGCGAAAAGATAATGAACAATCAGGTATTGCATGATTCAACTGTTGTTGATCCGGCTTTGCGAAACGATTTAATGAAAATACATGCATTGGTTCAGGAGATGGACTTGTGTATAGGTTCAATAATTGAGAAGATACGTAATGTGGAAAACTCTGAAGAGTATTTGAAGCAGCAAGAAACCAAGTATGTTTATATGAATGAACGAATTTATTTCATCCTTTCTGCAGAAGATGGATTACCGGAGCTCGACAGAAAAATAAATAAATACAGAAATCTTATTGAATCACTGAATAATTCTGAAAAAGAAGAAATGGGAAAGCTATCTGCAGGCCTGAAACAACCCTTCTCCTACGAAGGATCTGATCTGATTTACAATTACATTGGAATTAACCAACTTTCTTATAATGAAACATTGAACAGCATGTACCTGTGGAAGAGTAAAATCTGGGAAACAGAATACCTTATTATCAGCAGGTTATAAAGCATTCTGGTAAAGACCTGTTTTTAATAAACTCAAAGAGGTTGCAAAGTTTATAGAATAAGGTTTTGTAAACTTTGCAAACTTTATAATCTTTACATAATTATATACTCTTTGGTTTATGGATTTACAAATCGACGAAAAAGACCTGCAAAAGTTCATTATCATTGGTGATCGCATCCTGATTAAGCCAAAAAATAACCAGAAGAAAACTAAATCAGGTTTGTATCTGCCCCCAACTGTGGCGGAAAATGAGAAACTACATAGCGGATATGTGGTAAAAGTTGGTCCCGGCTATCCTATCCCTGCAATAAATGAAGCCGATGAGCCTTGGAAAACCGGTGAGTCTGTACGGTATGTTCCGCTTCAGCCAAAGGAAGGAGATCTGGCAGTATATCTTCAGAACAGTGGTTGGGAAATTGAATTCAACAAGGAAAAATATATTATTCTGCCGCAATCCGCGATACTGCTAATAATCAGGGATAAAGGGCTTTTTGAATAATATATCCATCTACAGGATGTTATCCTATTCTGTACGCCGGAAGCATGAAATCAGATGATCATTCATAATTCCAATCGCCTGCAGGTGGGCATATATAATAGTTGATCCCACGAATTTAAAACCTCTCTTTTTCAAATCTGCTGAAATTCGATCGGATAATTCAGAAGTTGCAGGGAGATCCGATAGTTTTGAAAAATGATTTAGAATTGTTTTATTTTTTGTAAACGACCAAATATAAGAATCAAACGTACCGAACTCCCCGACAACTTCCAGAAACTTTTGGGCATTGTTAATTGCAGCCTTTAGTTTAAGCCGGTTTCTGATAATTCCGGGATTAAGAAGAAGCTCTTCAAGTTTTTTCTCATCATAAACTGCAATTTTCCCGGGATCAAATCCATCCATGGCATCGCGGTAATTTTCTCGTTTTCTTAATACTGTAATCCAGCTCAGTCCAGCCTGAGCCGATTCAAGCAGCAGAAATTCAAAATGTTTTCTGTCTTCGTGGACAGGAATTCCCCATTCCTCATCATGATATTTTATATATAAGGGATCTTTTCCACACCATGGACAGCGAACTTTTTCAATGCTATTCATTTTATTGCTGTTGAATTAACTAAAAAGTGAAATAGTTATTGTCATCATTACAATCAGGATAGCCGGTGGTGGAAAGCTCTATGCTTGCAGGATTTTTATCTGACTGAATTGTTAAGCTTATAGTCTTTTTGTCTTTCCAAAGTTTTCCATCTATAACTTTCTCCGTTTGTGAACCATCTGTATTGCTGATTATTAGTTTTGAAGGGAAAGGCATTCCGCCTGTGTTTTCAATGACAATAAGTAAATCCCCATTACTAATAACTGCAGATAAAATTGATAAATCGGGATAACTGTATTGATTGAACCAGGCCTCAAAAAACCAGCCGTAATCTTCGCCGGAAACACTTTTACAGGTATTGTAAAAGTCCCAAGGGGTCGGATGTTTTCCTTCCCACCTTCGGGTAAACTCAATAATGCATTTTTTCAGCAGCTCATTTCCCATGATATCTCTCAGAGTCCAGAATGCAAGACTAGGACGGATATATTCATGCAACTGGAAAACATTGTCGGTAATATTAATTGAGTTTACGATGGGAGGAATATCCATTTGAGTTCCTGCAATCAATGGATATAAATCAACATAGTTTTTTCGGAGATTCATCGAACTATCCCTCAAAAATTGAACTTCCAGTCCGAGCATAGTCACCAGACCTTCATCAAACCATCCATGACGGCGTTGATTTGTTCCTACGAGGAATGGAAAGTAAGTATGAGTTATTTCGTGACTTGTTACAAATATGGTTTCTGTGAGGCTGCCGTCATGATCATTAATAATCATAGGATATTCCATACCTCCGGTACCATTGAATACTGTCATGGCTGGATAGGGGAAATCAATTCCGATTATGGTTTTTTCAAGCTCTTCAATATTCCATCGGGCAATATCAACAACTTTATCAAAATTCTTTGCATCAGGATTATATGCAGTTTGAAGGAATATTTTACTGCCGCTACGACTTGTCATTCCTGAAGCATCCCACAGATAACTTCCACTTGTTCCAAAAGCAAAGTCATTTACATTGAATGCCTTATAATGCCAGGTATTCGGGCCTGTATCATTAATAGAGGTTTCCGGTTTCCGGTCTTTTTTTGTCAGTATATTAACTGTTTTTTCTTCGGTCTGTGCTTTGGAATATCGTTCAAAGTATTTTTTATTCAGCACTTCATCAGGGTTTTGCAGAATTCCTGTTCCCCAGACTATGTAATTCTGAGGAACGGTTATTTGTACATCAAAGTCACCATATTCGTTGTAAAACTCAGCCACAGCATTGTAATCAAAAATGTCCCATCCATGAATATCATCGAAAACTGCGACTTGGGGAAACCAGTAGCCCATAAAAAAGGACTTTGAATCATAGCCACCGAATCGATCATTTGAATTTGCAGGCATCGTAAACTCCCATCCGATTTCAATTTCTTCGGTTGTTTTTGCTGCACAGTTAAAGGGAAGGAAAACATTGGTCTGGCTTTGCCTTAAAATGCAGTTATCACTTTCCGGATCACACTTTTTCCCCTTAATTGTTAATGAAGTGATTTTAACCCCCTTGTGAACATCTTCAGGATGAACTTCCCGTCCCCTTACACCTCCCTCTTTAAAAATATTCTGATATAACCTGATGACTATATAGCGAAGCGGATATGGACTGTTATTCTGGTAAGTGATTTTCTCGGTACCTTTAAGGACACGGGTTACAGGATTGAAATCGGCTTGAATATTGTAATTAACACGATTTTGAAAATACTCCGATCCCGGATTTCCATCTGATGAACGTGAGCCCCGGTTATATGCTCTTTGCAGGTCACGTGGAATGAATAACTCCTGCGCGAATAGCCTGGAGATTACAAATAAAACAAGGATGATCAGAAAAATTCTTTTCATTCCGGAACCGCATTATTCTATGTGGCTGATTGCTTAATTATTCGAGTCTTAAATTAATACAAATATTTCTAATTCAGAAATATTCTATACTTCCGCTTCATGCACCTTTCTCTGTCAATAACCCCGGAATATTCAAATTGTTTACCAAATCATACAATTGGAATACTATTACCTTTCCAGTTCTCCCGATTTTTATGTTCCTTTGCTGCTTAATTTTTTTTTATGGAATCAATGTCTTCCGGAGCAAAAGGTCTGGTTTATGCAGGTTTTACTGCTCTTTTGTGGGGTCTTCTGGCAATTGCTCTGAAATTTTCTGTCACATCACTTGATCCGGTAACGGTGGTCTGGTTTCGGTTCATCTTTTCATTTATCGTTTTGCTAATCTGGATGTTGCTATTCGACAGAAAGGATATTGCATTATTGAAACGGCCCCCGGTAATGTTGCTTGTTGCAGCATTTTTCCTTGGATTAAATTATCTGGGATTTATAACTGGAGTAAAATATACTTCCCCATCCAATGCTCAGGTTTTTATTCAACTGGGATCTGTTGGTTTTGCCCTTGCCGGAATATTTATATACAAGGAAAAGGTTGGCTGGAAACATATTGTTGGGTTTATTATGGTATTGTCAGGTATTGCAATCTTTTATTATGAGCAGCTTGCAGCACTTAAGGGGATTAATGGAGAATATACTAAAGGAATTCTTTTAATATCGGGCGGAGGAATTGCATGGGCTGTATTTGCCAGCATACAGAAAGGTCTGGTTGCAAAGCTTGGACCAAATCAGTTAAATCTGGTTATTTACGCATTCTGCAGCCTGATATTTCTGCCATTTATCGATTTGCATAATTTAATGGAGCAGAATCTGGTAGAATGGTTAGTACTGATTTTTCTTGGATTAAACACCGTTCTGGCATATGGATTTCTAGCAATTGCAATTAAGTATGCTGAAGCCACAAAAGTTAGTGTTATCATTGCCCTGAATCCGATTTTAACCTTTGTAGGAATGGCGTTTCTGGCATTTATTGAAGTAAGCTGGATCGAGCCCGAACATTTTACCTTGCTGAGTATAGCCGGAGCTGTTATTGTTCTCGCCGGGGCTGTTATTACCATTCTCTCCCGCAAGAAATAAAACAACAAAGACGTTGATTTCACTGTCTTTAATGAGTCTAAATCATTGAAGTTAAAAAAGTTCCAATATACTTGACCTCTTCTTACTATAGTGAAATCAACGTCTCTGAATCAGTATCTTAAAAAAAAGTTTGCTATTTTTTAACTTTTTTCTTCATCAGATCAGAAAAGAGCAACATAGTTCCGCCAAACAGAAACATGGCTATTCCCGACCAAAGATTGATGTTGATATTAAGTGAAATGGCATACATACTATCTCCTTGAGTTACCACTCCATAAATTCCCAGAATGACACCAAATATGGCAAACATAAGGCCAATCGGTATTTTTATATCTAATCCCATGATTATTGTTTTTTAAGATTACCAGAAAATTATACTAAGAACAACGGCAATAATTCCTACTATCCATGCCAGGAAAACAGGACCCTGATACCAGTTTTTGCTGGTATCTACAACTTTTGGAGTAAGGGAATAAACAAGACCTTTGAGTTCTTCGTCTGTTTTCGTTCTCTTAGTAAGGACAGAAATTACTATGGTTGCAACAAGAGCAACAGAGAATGCGATGATGGCAATCCAGAAGTTCTGAACCATTTCACTTGGAAATACTTTAAGAACAGTACCTGTCCAACCTCCCTTAACCAGACTAAGAGCACCTGCCGGTTGGGTAAATCCGTGAACCATTGCGGCTGAAAATGTTCCAGTCAGAAGTCCCCAGAATGCACCATGTCCGGTAGTGCGCTTGTTGAACATCCCCATAAGGAAAGCTGCGAATAAGGGAGCGTTTATGAATGCAAATATCAGCTGAAGGAAGTCCATGACATTGTTAAACATTGCTGCAACATATGCCGTTAAAATGCTTACTGCTACTCCGATGATGGTGGTGATACGACCAACATTAAGATAATGCTTATCTGATTTACCGGGAAGAATATAACTCTGGTAAATATCATAGGTAAAAACGGTATTAAATGCAGTAACATTACCTGCCATACCGCTCATAAACGAAGCCATAAGTGCGGTTAGACCAAGACCAAGTACTCCGGCTGGAAGGAATCGCTGCAAGAGCATCGGGATAACAAGATCGTAATTGTAACTGCCGTCTTTCATAGGGAGAACAAAAGTTTCATCTCCGGAATTAAGAAGTGCAATTGCGATCATACCGGGGACTATTACCAAAAAGGGAATGAACATCTTTGGCAAAGCGCCAATAAGAGGAGTTTTACGGGCAGCACTCATTGAACCTGCTGCCATCGCCCTTTGTACCACAAGGAAGTTGGTACACCAATATCCGAACGATAAAACAAATCCCAAACCGAAGAATATCCCTATCCAGCTTCCCATGGGGTGAGTAGGAGATATGTTCTGCCACGAATGTTGAAAACCTGATGTCATGGGGTCCATGGCCAGCTTTGCAACCATTCCGTCCCAACCTCCGATTCTTATCATACCAATTATTACCAGTGGGAGAAATCCGATTACGATCAGAAAGAACTGAAGTACCTCATTGTAAATTGCTGAACTTAGACCACCGAGGTAGGTGTAAACCAGCACAATCGCAGCTGAAACAACAAGACTCATATGGAAATTCCAGCCTAGAAGTGTTTTCATAAGCAATGCAAGTGCATACATGGAAATCCCTGATGCGAAAATGGTCATGATGGCAAATGTAATTGCATTAAAACCCCTGGTTTTCTCATCAAACCTGAGTTTCAGATATTCAGGTACTGAACGTGCTTTGGATCCATAATAAAAGGGCATCATGAATATTGCCAGAAAAATCATGGCTGGAATGGCACCAATCCAATAGAAATGCACAGTAGCCATTCCATATTTCGCCCCTGAAGCAGCCATGCCAATTACTTCAAGTGCACCAAGGTTCGCAGAGATAAAGGCAAGACCTGTTACCCAGGCAGGCAGCGACCTCCCGGCTTCAAGGAATGCTGATGCGTCTTTCATATGCTTTTTCAGGGCCCAGCCAATACCCAAAACAAATAAAAAGTAAATAATCATGATCGAGTAATCGACCCATGAAAGATTAAAGCTTGATTCCATTTTTAAGGTTTTATTAGTTACTTAAGTCAGGCTCTAAAAGAGTTATTTCAAATGTAATAAGTTAATCGGGTAAAACAAGAGCGTGTACTTTGATTCAAATCTAAGGAAATCTATCAAAGTGTTCAAATATTTGGATATTAATTTGTTACTATTAGCCGACTAAATTTGTAATTATTCTAAATTACTTTTTCAAATTTGGATTTATAAAAACAAGTCTTAGTTTTACATTATTAATTACAAGTGTTGTAACTACACTTAAAAATGAATATACCAATTTAATACTAAAACTATGACAACCTTAGACTGGATAGTCCTTGGACTTTTCTGCCTCTCACTCATTGGAGTTATTTTTTGGGTACTTCGGAAAAAGGATCAGGACACATCCGATTATTTTCTTGCCGGACGCGACGCAACATGGATTGCCATCGGGGCTTCGATTTTTGCTTCCAATATTGGTTCTGAACATCTGGTGGGTCTGGCTGGAGCCGGAGCTGAAAGCGGAATGGCAATGGCTCATTGGGAAATGCATGGCTGGCTTATTCTTATGCTTGGCTGGCTTTTTGTTCCTTTTTATGCCAGAAGCGGGGTATTTACTATGCCCGAGTTTCTTGAAAAAAGGTACAACACTAAATCGAGATCGTTCCTTTCAATTATTTCTCTTATAAGCTATGTGCTGACCAAAGTTGCCGTTACTGTTTATGCAGGTGGTGTTGTTTTTAAAGATGTTTTTAATATTGATTATATAACAATTGGTTCAGTTTCCATCGACTTTTTCTGGATTAGTGCCATCGGATTGGTTGTTATTACAGGGCTTTATACAACTTTCGGTGGTATGAAAGCTGTTCTTTATACATCGGTGCTGCAGACTCCCATTCTATTATTTGGGTCTATTGCTATTTTAATTAT
The DNA here is from genome assembly GCA_964404825.1 of uncultured Chitinophaga sp. Taxonomy (GTDB): domain Bacteria; phylum Bacteroidota; class Bacteroidia; order Bacteroidales; genus JACJXF01. Next base: position 4,141 of record CAYOLQ010000031.1, on the reverse strand, counting down.
TGGTCTGGTTAAACTTGGAGGATGGTCTGAAATGATGGAAATCTGCCGGGCTACCCCTGTTAATGAATTCGGCGATAATATGACCAGTCTGATACGATCGCCTCACGATCCGGAATTCCCATGGACAGGAGTCATACTCGGTTCGGCAATTATTGGATTCTGGTATTGGTGTACCGACCAGTTTATTGTACAGCGGGTTCTTTCAGGCAGGGATCAGAAACAAGCCCGCCGGGGTAGTATTTTCGGTGCTTATCTGAAACTTACTCCTGTATTTATTTTCCTTATCCCCGGAATGATTGCTTATGCTCTTACCAAAAAAATTGATCCGGAAACACAGCTTCCTATGCTTAACCTTGCCAGTAATGATGCGGCTTTTTCAACACTGGTAAAAGAGCTGCTTCCGAAAGGTTTTACAGGGATTGTAATTGGTGGTATACTGGCTGCATTGATGAGCTCTCTGGCATCTTTGTTTAACTCTTCATCGATGTTATTCACGGTCGATTTCTATCAAAAGTACAAACCCGGAAAAACCGAGAAGCATTATGTAGCAGTCGGAAGAATGGCCACAGTTGTAGTTGTTATTCTTGGAATTCTATGGATACCCGTAATGCGAAGTCTGGGATCTGTTCTGTATGCTTACCTTCAGGATGTTCAATCACTTCTGGCTCCGGGAATTGCAGCCGTATTCCTTTTAGGTGTGATATCCAAACGTACAACCCCCGCAGCCGGGTATGCTGGTCTGGTTGTCGGTTTTTTCCTTGGGATGTTGCGTCTCGGCATGAAAGTTTATTATGGAACAGATGTCGGCGAAGGATTTTTCTACGAACTAATTGTTGCGCCCAACTGGCTCCATTATGAAATAGCACTGTTCTTTATAATTATTTCATTAATGGTTATTGTCAGCTACTTTACCGAGAAAATGGACCCCTTAAAAATTCAGGGTCTCTATTTTGGTTCTGCAACTCCTGAACAGCGCGCCATTACAAGAGCAAGCTGGAATAACTGGGATGTAATCAACTCACTCATCGTAATAGGAGTTATTGTTGCATTTTACATCTATTTCTGGTAGCAGTAAAAAATTGAAATGAGCTATTATTCCTTTCATAGCAAACATTTTGTAGCTGTCGATTGTATCATCTTCGGTTTTGACCAGGAGAAAATAAATATTCTTCTCCACAAGCGGAAATTTGAACCATACCTGGGTGGATGGTCTCTCTTCGGGGGATTTCTTCAGGAAGGTGAAAACATTGATGATGCTGCAGGACGAATTCTGTTAAGTCTTGCGGGTTTTAGCGGGATCTACCTCGAACAGCTTTATACGTATGGGAATGTTGAGAGGGATAAGGAAAGAGTAATTTCAATAGCTTATTTTGCACTGATTAATACGGATCAGTTCCAATCATTAAAAGGAGGTGATTTTGACGCAGTGTGGATCCCTCTTGAAAAACTTCCTGAAATGATTCTTGATCATGCCCAAATGGTTGATAAAGCTTTACGAAGATTACGCAGGAAAGCAGCCTCCGAACCTATTGGATTTGAGCTTCTTCCTGAAAAGTTTTCCCTTCCACGGCTTCAGAAATTATATGAGGCAATATACGGGGAAGATTTTGACAAACGGAATTTCAGGAAAAAAATTCTTTCAATGGGAATTCTCAGGAAGATGAATGAAAAGGATAAAACCAGTTCAAAAAAGGGAGCTTATCTTTTTATGTTTGATAAAGAAAAGTATGATGAATTATTATCGGTAGGAATACGCTTTGAACTTTAATAAAATTGAATATGACAAACCTTAAAAACTTTGAAATCTGGTTCGTAACCGGAAGTCAGCATCTATATGGCGAGGAAACTCTGAATCAGGTTGCACGCGATTCAAATGAAATTGCAAATGTCCTGAATAGTTCAGCAGAAATACCGGTTACCATTGTGTATCAGCCCACATTAAAAACACCGGATGAAATTCTGGAACTTTGCGTGAAGGCAAATAACAGCAAGCAATGCGTTGGTATTATCACTTGGATGCATACATTTTCTACGGCAAAAATGTGGATCAACGGACTCAAAATCCTGAATAAGCCGGTTGCGCATCTTCATACCCAGTATAACAGAGACATTCCATGGGATACAATCGATATGGACTTCATGAATCTGAACCAGTCAGCACACGGTGACCGTGAATTTGGTTTTATTATGAGTCGTATGAGGCAAAGCAGGAAAGTTATCGTTGGTCACTGGAAAGAAGAGGATGTTCGTTTGAAAATAGGGTCCTGGGCACGTGCTGCCTGTGGATGGAACGAATGGCAGGGAATGAAAGTAGCCCGGTTCGGCGACAATATGCGCGAAGTTGCAGTTACAGAAGGTGATAAGGTGGAAGCTCAGCTTCGGCTTGGATATTCTGTTAACGGATATGGAGTGGGAGATATGGTTCAGGCAATTTCTGAGGTTGTAAATGCTGATATCGACAAGCTACTCCTCCGTTACGAGTCTGAATATAAGATATCCCCCGAAATACTAAGGGCCGGACCGAAACGAGATGCTCTCAAAGAATCTGCCAGAATTGAAATTGGAATGAGAAACTTCCTCGAAAAGGGCGGGTTTAAAGCTTTTACAACAACTTTTGAAGACCTGCATGGGCTAAAACAGTTACCAGGACTTGCTGTTCAGCGACTTATGGAAGAGGGTTACGGCTTTGGTGCAGAAGGAGACTGGAAAACATCGGCTCTGGTTCGCGCAATGAAAGTGATGGGAACAGGTTTAGCCGGTGGTACCTCCTTTATGGAAGATTATACCTATCATCTCGATCCTAAAGGAATGAAGGTTCTGGGAGCTCATATGCTCGAAGTTTGCCCATCTATCGGACAGGGAAAGGCATCCCTCGAAATCCACCCTCTGGGAATCGGTGGAAAAGATGATCCGGCAAGGCTGGTATTTAACGTTCCTGAAGGCAAAGGGATAAATGTTTCTATTATGGATATGGGAGATCGGTTTAGGATGCTGGCAAATCCCTGCAACGTAGTAAATCCGGAGACTGCCCTGCCAAAATTGCCTGTAGCGCGCGTTGTCTGGATTCCTGAACCTGACCTTAAAGTTTCGGCTGAAGCATGGATTCATGCGGGAGGTGCACACCACACAGGATTCAGCATGGCAATAGGCGTGGAGGAAATGGAAAATTTCGCTGAAATGGCAGGCATGGAATTTCTTTTAATCGATAAGCATACGAATATTCGTGATTTTAAGAAGGAAATCAGATGGAACGATCTCTTTTACCAGTTGAAACGATAATCGTCGATTAATTTTATAACATTTGTATTGTTTTAGATTCCAAAACTCAAAACTATTAAGATGCTGCACGATTTAAAGCATTCCGTATTTCTTGCGAATCAGGAACTGGTACACTTCAATCTTGTGATTTTTACCTGGGGTAATGTGAGTGGTATTGACCGGAAGGAGGGACTTGTGGTAATCAAACCATCCGGAATTACGTACAACGAAATGACCCCCGATGACATGGTTGTTGTGGACATGGAAGGAAAAGTAGTTGAGGGAAAATACAAACCATCGAGTGACACGTCTACTCACCTTGAAATATACCGAAACTTTTTAACGGTGGGAGGAATTGTTCATACCCATTCGGAATGGGCAACTTCCTGGGCGCAGGCTGGACGGCCGATTCCGGCTTTCGGTACTACACATGCGGATCATTTTTTCGGGGAGATTCCGTGTACACGAGAGCTTAGTGAAGAAGAAGTTAAGGGTAATTATGAATTGGAAACCGGTAAGCTGATTGTTTCCACGTTTAAAGATAAAGATCCCTTTGAAATACCAGGCATTCTCGTTAACGGTCATGGTCCATTTTCCTGGGGAAGTGCACCGGGCAAAGCAGTTCATAATGCGGTTGTAATGGAGTATCTGGCTAAAATGGCATTCCGTACTATTCTTCTGGGTAATGAAACACCAATCAGTCAGTTCCTTTTAGATAAACATTATTTGAGAAAACATGGAAAAGATGCGTATTATGGACAGGGGAGGGGGAAAAGTGACGGGTGACGAGTGACGAGTGACGAGTAACGAAGTGACGGACGTGACGAAGTGACAAGGTGACGGAAGAAACGAAGTAACGAAGTAACGAAGTGACGATGCACCA
>CAYOLQ010000030.1:27079-34821 GCA_964404825.1 uncultured Chitinophaga sp. | reverse complement strand
CTTAAAATCCTGTGGCCATTGCGGCTGTGCGGGTTCAAGTCCCGCTCCGGGTACTTTTTAAGCCATGTAAACATTGATTTACATGGCTTTTTTTATTTGATAATCCCTGGATAAGCAATTATCTCTGAAAACAGGACCACTGGTTAAGTTTATAATTATGAATTAATGTGTTGTGCAAAATAGAGCGCTTCTGAGTAGTATTGTTATTGCATAAAAATATTTTTCGTGATTGTAACAATTATTTACCTTTACATTTACTAAACCGCACTTTGAATTATTGATTAATCAATTTCAAATCAGGAATATGAGTAAGCAGAAAACGAACCAGGTTTTAATGCTGCTCCTGTGTTTATTATCTTTTCTGGCAGCAGGATGTAAAGAGAAAACTGACGAACCTGTAAAAAAAGATGTCTGGGATATTGATAATGAACCTATCCCAAAATTTGTTGCCCAAAATTATATCGAACTGGATAAAATCTACCGGATTTCCCGTTATCGCTCTTCCATCGGACACGATTATTCTGACGCATTCGAGCATTGCAGAAGTATGAAGCATTATTTTGAACCACGGGCTGATGCTGACTGGACAAATATCAAAATATTTTCCCCGGTTTCAGGCAGTATTACCAGGGTTGAACAGGAATGGGCAGGGATTAAACTTGAAATTGAATCTGAGGATTATCCTGCATTCCGGTTTTCCATTTTCCATTTAAATCCTTTAGTGGAATTCCATATTAGTGACTTAGTATTATCAGGCGAGGAACTGGGCACGCACATTGGTTTTCAGACAATGTCGGATATTTCTGTCATAGTAAATGATCCAACCCGGCAGGGGAGAATGATCTCCTTTTTTGAAGTAATCAGCGATGAACTTTTTACAAAATATTCTGCAAGGGGAGTCTTTTCAAGGGAGGAATTTATAATTTCAAAAGAAATACGCGATGCAAATCCTCTGGAATGTACCGGTGAACAATTTATTACAACAACTGATACCATTGAAAACTGGGTTATTTTAAAATAATGCCCGTTTCTGCATTGATTGGTAGCTATTTCAACCCCGACAGCTTCTTTATCTCATTCAACTTATTCAAAGCCTCAATCGGTGTCAGGTTATTGATATCCATTTTCAATATTTCATCCCTGATCTGGCGGAGAACAGGGTCTTCAAGCTGAAAAAAGCTGAGTTGCATGCCTTCACGGTTGGTTGCAATTTCTCCTACAGGTTTGCTTAAGCCATCGCTTCCAGAGGATTTTTCAAGCTCAAGGAGTATTTCCTCAGCCCTTTTAACGACCGATTTCGGCATTCCCGCCATCCTGGCAACATGAATTCCAAAGCTATGCTCACTTCCTCCCCTGACCAGTTTTCGGAGAAAAATAACTTTGTCGTTTAATTCTTTAATAGAAATATTAAAATTCCGGACCCTGCTGAAAGCATTTTCCATCTCATTAAGTTCGTGATAATGTGTTGCAAAAAGTGTCTTTGCTTTAAAATGCGGATGCTCATGAATGTATTCAACCATGGCCCATGCAATGGATATTCCATCGTACGTGCTGGTGCCTCTGCCTATTTCGTCGAGAATGATAAGAGAACGACCTGAGAGATTATTCAGGATGCTGGCTGCCTCGTTCATCTCAACCATAAAAGTCGATTCTCCGAGGGAGATGTTATCACTTGCCCCCACCCTGGTGAAAATCTTATCTACAAGCCCTATCTCCGCTTTTGCGGCAGGCACAAATGAACCCATCTGAGCCATAAGAACAATGAGTGCTGTTTGACGCAGCAACGCCGATTTTCCCGACATATTCGGACCGGTTAGTATAATAATCTGCTGATCGTCGCTGTCGAGAATAATGTCGTTAGGCACATACTTTTCATCAACAGGAAGTTGTTTTTCTATTACCGGGTGTCTGCCATCTGTAATCCGGATACTATCGGAATCAGACAGGATTGGTCGAACATAATTGTTCTCCACCGCTATACGGGCAAAGGAATACAGGCAGTCCATCCGTGCCAGTAAGCTTGCATTCAACTGAATAGCGGGGACAAATCCACCTATACTAAAAACAAGGTCCTGGTATAGTTTAGCTTCAAGTGACAGACTCTTTTCTTCTGCACCCAGTATTTTTGATTCGTATTCCTTTAGCTCTTCTGTAATATATCTCTCAGCGCTAACAAGTGTCTGCTTCCGGATCCATTCACCGGGAACCTTGTCTTTATGGGTATTACGAACCTCAATGTAATAGCCGAAAACACCGTTAAACCCGATTTTCAGGGATGTTATTCCCGTCTTATCAATTTCTCTTTGCTGAATTTCCAACAGGAAATCTTTTCCGGAGTACATAATTTTCCGGAATTCGTCGAGCTCTTTTGAGACTCCTGAAGCAATAACATTTCCTTTATTTAATTGATTCGGGGGATCTTCGTGAAGTTCACAGGATATTCGTTCAATTACAGTTTCGCAGGGATTCAGCTGCTCACCAAGCTTTTTAAGTGCATCAATACCTGAGTTCAGGCAATATTCTTTCAGAGGATGGATGGCTGAAAGAGAAACTTTAAGTTGCTGAAGTTCTCTGGGATTAATCCTGTTTACGGCTACTTTGGAGATGATTCGTTCCAGATCTCCTATTTTTTTAAGTTGTTCTTCAAAGAGTTTTCTCTCCGGTTCATTGTCTTTAAGGTATTCCACCACATCAAGCCTTTCTTCGAGGGGGTAAATATCTTTAAGGGGAAGAGCTACCCATCTTTTCAGAAGTCGCGATCCCATGGGAGAAATAGTTTTATCGAGAACTGTTATCAGGTTATGCCCCTCTTCATAAATGGATCTGAAAAGTTCCAGATTCCGGATGGTAAACCTGTCGAGCCATACAAAGTGTTCCTCTTCTATTCTTGAAAGTCTTGTAATGTGGCTAACCTGATTATGACTTGTAAGCTCGAGATATTGCAGGATAGCTCCGGAAGCAATTATTCCGCTGCTCAGATTATCCACACCGAAACCCTTCAGGGTTTTAGTCTGAAAATGGGAAATGAGTTTTTCTCTTGCATTGTCCTCCTGAAAAACCCATTCATCGAGGGGATAGGTGTAGTAAGCCGATCCGAATAAAGTTCTGAATTCCTCAAGTTTGCGTTTCTCAATAAGTATCTCTTTGGGTTGAAAACTGCTGATTAATTTATCGATATACTCGTTATTTCCTTCGGCCGTAAAAAACTCCCCCGTTGAAATATCCAGAAATGAAACCCCGGAGACATTTTTTCCCAGAAAAACACTTCCTAGAAAATTGTTCTCTTTATGGTTAAGAACATTATCGTTAAAGGATACACCAGGTGTAACAAGTTCAGTGATACCTCTTTTAACAATTGTTTTGGTAAGTTTGGGATCTTCCAGTTGCTCACATATTGCAACCCTTTGTCCTGCCCTGACAAGCTTGGGAAGATATGTGTCGAGCGCATGAAAAGGAAAGCCCGCAAGTTCAACAAATGAGGCTGAGCCATTAGCACGGCGTGTAAGGGTAATCCCAAGAATTTCAGCAGTGCGGATTGCATCCTCACCAAATGTTTCATAAAAATCCCCTACTCTGAAAAGCAGCACAGCATCAGGGTGTTTGGACTTGATGGTAATACTGCTTCATCAGCGGTGTTTCGACATATTTATGCATATCGCTCAAGGGAATAGTTTGAATAGTGAGTAACAAAAATAAGAAAATTAAGTGCTCGGGAATGATGAATTCTGAATTATTACTTTTATAGTTTGGATCAACCTAATCCCCGACCGGGAGCCTGGCTGTTGAGGCAATATGCGTTCAGAAAGATAACTTTAACTGTCTATCCCTGTTTTACATTCATGTTTTATAAGAGCTAAACGCCTGAAACAATACCGGTTCAAACAACTTACCTTTACCATCAAAAATCTCAAATCCCTGAAATGAAAAAAATTCTTTTGCTTGGAGCCGGCTTATCGGCTTCAACACTTATCAGATACCTTTTGAATAATGCACAGGAAAACGATTGGATCATACGTGTAGGGGATATTACAGAAGAGTCGGCAAGGAAGAAAATTAACAACCATGCCCGTGGAGAGTCCTTTCATTTTGATGTCACCAACGCTGAGCAGCTTGAAAATGAAGTAAAAAAGGCAAACCTCATAATTTCGCTATTACCAGCCCGGCTTCATTACCTGGTTGCACAGATCTGTATCCGGAATAAAGTGGACATGGTAACAGCTTCTTATGTTTCAAAAGAAATCCGTAAAATGGATAAGGAGGCAAAGGCAAACGGGGTGCTGTTGCTGAATGAAATTGGAGTTGATCCGGGCATTGATCATATGTCGGCAATGCAGGTTATAAACCGAATTAAGGAAAATGGCGACACACTAATATCCTTTGAATCCGCTACCGGAGGGCTGGTGGCACCTAATTTTGATAATAATCCATGGAAATACAAGTTTACATGGGCTCCCCGTAATGTCGTTCTTGCTGGTCAGGGTGGTGCCAGATTTTACCATAATGGCAAATTCAAATACATTCCATATCATAAGCTCTTTGTGCGAACCGAGAACATTGAGATCCCCGGATACGGGCAATTTGAGGTATATGCCAACCGTGATTCACTGAACTATCGGGAAGCGTACGGATTATCCGACCTTCTTACCATGTTCAGGGGTACAATTCGCCGGCCGGGATTTTGCGAAGCCTGGAACCTGCTCGTGCAATTGGGAGCAACTGACGATTCCTATGTTATGGACGATTCTGCAAACATGAGTTACCGCGATTTTACAAATAGTTTCCTTGCTTACAACATTATTGATCCCGTTGAATCCAAAATTGCAAAATACCTTGGAATTGAAGAGAAATCGGACTTAATGAAAAAACTCGAATGGCTAGGGCTGTTTGATGAAAAAATAAAAATCGGCCTTTCCGGCCTTACACCCGCACAATGTCTGCAGCATATTCTTGAACAAAAATGGCAGTTAGACCCGGGGGATAAAGATATGATTGTGATGGAGCATCAGTTCGATTATCTGCATATCGGATCCCACCGGAAATTATATTCAACAATGGTTGTTATCGGAGAAGATCAGGTGCATACTGCAATGGCAATTACTGTAGGGCTTCCGGTGGCCATCGCCGCTAAGCTTGTATTGCAGGGAGTAATAAAACTCAAGGGCGTTCAGATACCGGTATCTAAAGAAATATACGAACCGGTTATGAAGGAATTGGGAGAATTTGGGATACGGTTTGAGGAGAGGGATTTTAAGATCGCCTGATAAAGTGAAGTAAATGAAACCTGTGAACAAAAATTCTGAATTACACTACGGAAGAAACTCCATTTCTAAGGAATCCCGAAGGTTTAGCTTGCAGTAAAATTGTATCTTTTACATATTGAAATAGTAACTACCTGTCAGGTTTATATACTCCTCCGAATAAATATGTCGCTGACCTGTTTCAATGGTCATTTCTGCCTCCTGAGGCAAACAATCAGAAAAGGTAAAATCAATCAGTATCCTCTTAAAAGGTTTTCCGGAATCTGGTTTTATCCGGAGTATTTTTGAGGGAAACAAACCATGTTCTTTTGCCAGTGTAATTACAAGGGATCCATCTCCCGCTGGTAAAATGATACACAGGTGTCCGTTTGGATTTAACAGTTTTATAGCGCCTGCAAAAAGTTCAGAAGGACCGAGCTGATCGTTATGTCGTGCAAGGCTTCTGGGTTCAGTATTAGCTTTAAGCGATTTGCTGAAAAAGGGTGGATTGCATACAAGCAGGTCGTATTTTACTTCTGAAATCCTGCAATAATCCTGAAAAGAGGTTTGAATAACTTTAATTCTTGCTGACCATCCAGATTCCAAAACATTTTCTGAGGCTTGAGAGGCGGCTTCAGCATCGATTTCTATCGCGTCAATTTCCGCATCACACCTTTGGGCGAGCATTAAAGCAAGCAGACCTGTTCCGGTTCCAATATCGAGAATTCTATGAGCTCCGGAAACCGGAGTCCAGGCACCAAGCAGAACTCCATCGGTTCCAACTTTCATAGCTGTTTTGTCCTGCTTTATTCTGAACCTTTTAAACCTGAACCAATTATTAGGCATAATTTTTTTTTACCGGAATACATGTACCAAAAGAGCAATATTCGATTATAATAAGTTTTATTAGGATGGCAATGCTCAGATGCTATTAACCTGAAAGCTTAGGTAGAGCAATTCCTTATTAGTATTTTTATGCCAAAGATATACCTATGGGATCAGACTTGAAAGAACTGCAGGAGTTTCTTGATGAAAAGGTTCTTCAATATAATACTATAGATTTTATAAAACATGATCCCATTCAGATGCCCCATTTGTATAGTTTAAAGGAGGATATTGAAATAGCTGGTTTTCTAACAGCAACAATTTCGTGGGGGAATCGAACCTCAATACTAAATAGTGCAAAACGTATGATGAATATTATGGGGAAATCTCCCTATGATTTCATAATGACACACAAGGGTGAAGATTTAAATAAACTTGACGGATTTGTTCACCGGACCTTTAATTCCACTGACCTGATTACCTTTGTTGAGCTACTAAAGCATTTGTATCAACACAAGAACGGACTGGAAGGGATTTTCAGCGAATACAAAACCAACGATTCCATACAACCTGCTATTCATCAGTTAAAAAATGAATTCCTTTCAATCCCACATCTTGAAAGAACCCGGAAGCACCTACCCGATCCAACAGAAGGCTCGGCAGCGAAAAGAATCAATATGTTTCTAAGATGGATGGTACGAAATGATGACAAGGGCGTTGATTTTGGAATCTGGAAATCGATATCTCCATCAATTCTTTCGTGTCCGCTGGATATACATTCCGGAAACGTAGCCAGAAAACTTGGGTTACTGGTGCGTAAACAGAATGATTCAAAAGCAGTGGCAGAATTGGATGCAAACTTGCGAAAAATGGATAAAGAAGATCCAGTTAAGTATGATTTTGCACTTTTTGGGTTGGGGGTTTTTGAGGGGTTTGGGAACGTGACAGGTGACAGGTGACGGGTGACGGATTGACGACCGTGACGACCATGAGGGGTGACGATCGTGACGGGTGATGATGGACAATGGACGATGGCACCCTGTAACCAGCACGTGACGAGTCACTTGTCACATGTCACTTGTCACGAGTCACATGTCACGAGTTACTAGCACATGTCACGAGTCACATTAACAGTGACAGGTGACACATAAGTTAAAGTATAAAGTTAAAAGCGTAGCCTAGCAAAATGATAAAAACTGTGATGGTTCCGAAGTAAATACCAATAAGCTTCCAGTTCATCACTTTTTTAAGCAAGGTGGCTTCGGGTAGTGAGAGGCCTACAACCGCCATCATAAAAGCAATAGCTGTGCCCAGAGGTACACCTTTAGCTACAAACACCTGTATAACGGGAACAATACCAGCAGCATTGGCATACATTGGAACACCAAGTATTACTGCAAAAGGAACGGAATACCATTTATCGGCTGAGAGATACTCTGAAAAGAACTTTTCAGGTACATACCCGTGCATCGCTGCTCCAATGGCAATTCCAATTATAACATACAACAACACTTTCCTTACAATATCCCAGCCATCATGGATTATTATGGGCAGTCGGTCGATAAACGGAGTCTTGTCAACCTCCCACTCCTCCGATTTCTGCACTGAACTAATTTGGATTTCCTTTACCCAGTCGGATAAATGCCGGTCTAATTTCATTTTTCCAAGAATGAAACCCCC
>CAYOLQ010000030.1:0-26979 GCA_964404825.1 uncultured Chitinophaga sp. | reverse complement strand
TCGTAAATAAAGAAATTGATTGATGCCCCAAGGTGAGAACCTGATTTTAGTCCAAACAAATCATATGTTACAAAATCAGCAATAGGCTGCAGAGAATAATACAACAGAATTAATGCCGGAAGTACCAATGAAACAGAGGCTAAAAGTTTTATTTTCCTTTCTTTTTTCATGTTGTATAAGAAAATCGTGCGCAAACAACGAACAAATGGAATAAAAAAAAAATTTAGAAGAATGCCCTGATGATATAATAAATTCCAACGGCTATAAACAGCACCGCAATAACACGCCGGAACCAAATCTCAAAAGTTTTCACTTTTTGATACAAGGTACCAACACCTGATACAGCATACGCAAGAACCCATGCAAATAGTATTACAGGTATTCCTGTTGCCAAAGCAAAAATTACCGGCAGGTAAAGCCCGGAGGCACTTGTAACAGTCATGGGAATAAGCATACCAAAATACAACACCCCACTATAGGGGCAAAAAGCCAAAGCAAAAACCAAACCCAGCAATATGGCATCAGCAAACCTCCATTTCTTTTTATTCTGCATTCTGGAGGTAATACCATCCATTCCGGGAAATTCTATTTTAATGATGTCCAGCATAAAAAGGCCGATGAGAATGAGCAGAGGTCCGAGAAATTTTTCACCGTATTGCTGGAAAAATCCTCCAAATTTAAACTGATCAGCACCAAGAAAAATAATAAAAGCCAGACCTGTATAGGTAATTGCGCGACCCAGTGTATATAAAAGCCCGTTTATAAAAACACGGTTACGGTTCTCTATATCCTTGCTTATAAATCCTATTGCTGTAATATTGGTAGCGAGGGGACACGGACTTATGGCGGTCATAAGTCCCAGTACAAATGCAGAAACCCAGGGTATATTACTACCCTCCAGTAAGCTGGTGAAGAATTCGTTCATAGGTTCAGATTCCCAGCAACCCGTCTACCTTTTCTTTAATTATCGACTTAAACTTTTCCGGCTGACTCACAGCATACATAAACCCTTCATTGGTAATATTGATTTTCTGATCGCCTTTTACCAGTAAAAGAGTCTGGCCGCGGACTCCCAGATTATTTCCGATAGTTTTACCATCAGGGTCATCAAGATTAACAGATGCAAAGCTTATTTGTCCTGATTTTATCAGTTCAGGATAAAGCAATTCAATATCGGCCTGAGCCTGAGACTCAACAGTTTTGCAGGTATTGCAGCGCGCACTAAAATGAAAATAATAAGCTTCAACAGTATTTGAGGAAACCACTTTGGTTTCTTCCTTCAATGTTTGTCCATTGCAGGAAAAGACTGCTACAAACAATGAAACCGAAAAAAGAATTTTGAAAGTTCGCATGGTTTATAAATTGTATTTTGATAATACTTCCTTGATTTCTGTTAAGGATGGCACCCTTCCGCTGAGTACAACTTTTTCATCGATAACGAGCGCCGGAGTATGCATAACCCCATAGTTCATTATCGCAACAATATCTTCCACCTTAATGACATTGGCAGTTAGACCCATTTCTGCAACTGCGTTCCGCGTAACCAATTCCAGCGATTTGCATCTGGAACAACCAGTACCTAAAACTTTTATGTTCATTTCATATCTATTTGTTCGTTGTTCGCAAATCTACGAACTGAAAAGCAAAAAAAACTACAATTCAAATCTTTTTTTAAATAAAAGTTTTGCTTCTTCCCAATTATTGCGATTCAGACAGTATTTAATTTTAGGAGCCTCAATCTCACCCTGAATTAATCCTGCATCCTTTAATTCTTTCAGATGTTGTGAAAGTGTTGATTTTGCAATTGGAAGAACATCTGTGAGATCACCGCTGTAACAACAAGATTGTTTCGATAATAGTTCGAGAACATACATGCGAACAGGATGTGCCATTGCTTTAGCATATCGGGCTGCCTTCTTCTGATCCTCCGTAAATATCTGAACTTTCGTCATGCTGTTCGTTAAATACCGAACAAAGGTAATTTAAATTTTCGAATACTAAGGAAATTATGAAAATTAAAAATGACTAATAGAGAACAATCCCGTCCTGCATGGAAAGCTTCCGGTCGGCAAGGTCGGCGAGATGTGCATCGTGGGTAACGATAACAATTGTCTGATTAAGTTCCCGGCGGAGGGTAAGAAAAAGTTCATGCAGTTCTTCTTTATTGCGGGAGTCAAGATTTCCGGATGGTTCGTCAGCGAGAATTACCGCGGGACTGTTTATAAGTGCTCTGGCTACTGCAACGCGCTGCTGCTCGCCACCTGAGAGTTCGTTGGGTTTGTGCTCAAGCCGGTGATCGAGATGCAAAAAACGTAGAAGTTCATTTGCTCTCTCTTCCACTTTAAGGCGGGTTGTACCGCTTATAAAACCTGGAATGCAAACATTTTCAAAGGCTGTAAATTCGGGCAACAAATGATGAAACTGAAAAACAAAACCGATATTTTTGTTTCTGAAACGGGCCAGCTGCTTTTCGTTTAGGGTGCTGATTTCGGTATTATTAATTGTGATGCTGCCCGATTCGAAAGGCAAAAGTGTTCCGATGATTTGCAGAAGAGTGGTTTTACCTGCACCGCTTGCACCTACAATGGATACTATTTCTGCCGGTTTTATAGAAAGACTTATTCCTTTAAGGACTTCAAGGGATCCGAAGGATTTGTGGATGTTATTGGCCTTTATCATTCTTTTGGCGTTCGGGAATTTTGTTGTAATGACCGATTGGCTAATCTGAATTTATGTCTTTATTAACCTTATCAATAACCTCCTTAGTTTCTTTTTCGATATCGTTTTTGATATCATTAATATCCTGAGTAATTTCAGATGTACTTTCGGCGAACTCCTTTTTAATGTCTTCAGTAGCCTTTTTGAATTCTCTAAGTCCTTTGCCAAGGCCCTTTGCCAGATCGGGAACACTTTTGGCTCCAAAAAGCAAAAGGAACACAACAAAAATCATTACGATTTCCTGTCCGCTTATAAATAAGATACTTCCCTGCATAATCTGGATTTTGCTCAAAGATAACAACTTTAAATAAAAAAAAGGCCAATCCCTCTAAAGGATTGGCCTCTCATTTTAATGTGAAACAATTATTTTACTTCAATTTTATTTGACATTCTGTTTTTCATTGTATCATAAACAATCGGAGTGGCAATAAAAATAGAAGAATATGTACCAATTATAACCCCTATCAACATCGCAAAAACAAATCCACGGAGTACTTCACCTCCGAATACAAACAAAATTACCAGTACAATAATAGTTGTTACACCTGTATTTAAAGTACGGCTCAGGGTGCTGTTCATAGCTCCGTTTAAGATTTCAAAGTCATTTCTCTTCCGGAATAATCCTCTGTGTTCTCTGACACGGTCGAATACAACCACGGTATCATTTATGGAATAACCAATAACCGTTAATATAGCTGCTATAAAGGACTGGTCAATTTCCATAGAGAAGGGTAAAACTCCATGCAATAAGGAATAAATACCAACTACTATTATAACATCATGCGCCAGAGAGACCAATGCTCCAAGTCCGAACTGCCAGTTTCGGAATCTGATGATTATGTAAAGAGATATCATAATCAATGAGAACAAAATTGCCCAGACTGCCTGAACTTTGATATCCGTTGCTATCGCAGGTCCCACCTTCAAAGCACTTTTAACATATTGATCAGTTTCAATAAAATCAGTCTTTGAAATTGCATTTTCAGGAATAAACTGAGGGACAAGTCCATCGTAAATTTTTGCCTTTATGATACTGTCGGTAGCAGGATTTTCGCTGTCAATCATATATTTTGTAGTAATCCTGACTTTATTCTTTCCACCGAAAGTTATTACTGTAGGGGGTTCCCCGAAAGATTTTGAAAGTGATTCGCGTATGGATTGTGTATTAACTTCCTGCTTAAACTCAACAACTATATTCCGTCCACCAAGAAAATCAACTCCAAGGCTTAACCCTCTGGTTGAAAGACTAATTAAACCTACCACAATAACAATAGCCGACCCTATATAGAAAAACTTACGTTTTCCAAGGAAGTCTACATTGGTATGACGAAGAAAGTTCTCGGTATATTTGTTACTGAAAGTAATCTTACTGTTTTTCGCCAGCAGATATTCGTAGATAAGTCTGCTGATAAAAATAGCTGAAAATAAGGATGTAAGAATACCAATTACAAGTGTTGTTGCGAAACCTTTGATTGGTCCGGTACCGAATATATAAAGTATTACCCCGGTTAAAAGTGTCGTGACGTTCGAATCGATAATAGCAGAATAAGCATTTTTGAAACCGTCGGCAATGGCAAGTTTAGTTCCTTTCCCGGCCGAGAGCTCCTCCTTAATACGCTCATATATAAGTACGTTTGAATCGATTGACATACCAATGGTAAGTGCTATACCTGCGATACCAGGTAATGTAAGAACCGCCTGAAGTGAAGCAAGCACACCAATAAGGAAAAACATGTTAGCTACAAGGGCAATATCAGCGATAACTCCACCTCTGCGGCTATAGTAGAATATCATGTATAGTAAAACGATTAAAAAGGAAATAATGGAGGAGTTAAGACCCGCATTTATCGACGACTGTCCCAAAGATGGTCCGATTACCTCGCTGGATTCGATTCTGGCCCGGGCAGGCATCTTACCTGATTTCAGAACGTTTGAAAGGTCAGTAGCCTCAGCCTGAGTAAAGTTCCCTTCAATTGATGAACTCCCTCCTTTTATCTCACCTCTCACAACCGGCGCGGAAACCACGTATCCGTCCAGAACGATTGCAATACAACGTCCTACGTTTTCACGTGTAAGGTTAGCCCAACGTTTTGCACCTTCGCTGTTCATTGACATGTGAACCTGTGCTTCATTTTTAAACTGACCATATTGCATTGAGGCTTCAGTAACATATTTTCCTGACATGGAAGCACCCTTTTCACGACTTGCTTTCAGTGCATGCAACTGAATGAATGTCTCGTTGTCTGCCAGAGTTTTCTGATTCCAGTAGAATTTCATATCGCCCGGGAAAAGCGATTTAATCTGCGGTCTTAACAAATAAGTATTCACGGTTGCTGTATCGCGGATGTTGGCAATACCTACAACAGATCCCCCAACAGGTTGATTCTGCTGATCCAGATAAGGGATCAGTACTGAAAATAATGGATTTTCTTTCTTAAGTTGTTCCTGCTGTGACGCAAGAATAGAAGCGCTATCCTGTGTTTCGATGAGGCTTATTTCACCAGCAGTATCTTTGGGAGTATCGAGAAGGGAAATCTCGCCAGTACTATCTTTTGATGCCATCTCACCGGTTCCGGATTCAGTTGCTCCCAGAATTGAGGATTCATCACCACTTTCAGAAATATCCTTCAGGAGGGTATTTGCCTGCTGGAAGTAGGGTAAAACTTCTGTATTTTCATAGGTTGTCCAGAATTCGAGGTTAGCTGTTCCGGTGAGAAGCTTGGTTACCCTCTCTGGATCATCAATACCAGGTAATTCAACAAGAATACGGCCTTGTCTTTCCAAACGCTGAATATTTGGCTGAACAACTCCGAACCGGTCAATTCTGTTTCTAAGTACGTTAAATGAATTATCAATAGCGCTTTCTGCCTGCGTTCTGAGATATGTAACAACATCTGCATTAGGAGTTGTCAAATCGATTTCGCCCCGTGTGTCGGGTGTCATAAAGAACTGTGCCAGTTTACCACCGGGACTTAACTCTTCAAAGGATTCTGCAAAAAGCACAACGAAATCCTCCTGAACTGTGGCCCTTTTCTTAAGGGCTAAATTCATTGTCTGATTAAAAACAGGATCAGCAAGGTAATGAGGAGCAGCAAGGGATCTGATAACATCCTCAACAGATATTTCGAGGATTACGTTCATCCCGCCTTTCAGGTCAAGCCCAAGATTAATCTCTCTTTCTTTACATTCCATGTAGGTATACTTCCTTAACCACACGAAATTGTAAATCACTTCATTTGCGATCGAATCAATGTATTGTTTCTCCTTTGCCGGGTCGCCCTGAGCGTACTTTTCTGCATCTTTTTCAGTCTTTTTGGAAAAAAAGGTAAAAGATAGCTGATATACACAAACCAGCGCTAAAACAATGGCGAATAACCGGATAGCTCCTTTATTTTGCATTTGTAAACTGTTTAATTATCGTGATTTTCTTATTGTATTTTAAAATGACGGCAAATATAATATTATTTTTTCAGAAATCATACCGTCAAATAATGTGTTAAATATGCAAGAAAACAAAGGAATTGACCAATTCAGCTTTCCGAGGTTTTTAATATCAGGGAAGATTTGCCATAATTTATTACTGCATTCATTTGGAGAAGAAAATCACTCCCCAGCAAACCATGAACATTTTTGCCGGTAACCTTCATGTAAAGAGTTTTAATGGCCTCCATATCGATAAGCACTACTTGAAAGTCATGTAGTATCAGTTTTCCAAGTTTAAACGTTTCCATATTGGCAATTATGCTGTCGATACTGCCAGCCATTATACCTGCGGAGTGAATTTCCTCAGGTATTCCGGTGCTGATAATCTGGAGTTTGTCACTCAGAAGCGTTTTATCAAACACAGTTCTTGATGCCCCAGTATCGATTATAACATTAACAGGAAGTCCGTTTATATGAACTTCGGTTAGCAGGTGATAACTATTATGATCCAGTTCAATTATGGTAAACGGGATTTTAAACCTGCCGGACATACCTAAAAAAGCTTCATTTCATCAAGAACTTTCATTGTTTCTTTAACCGAGTTTGCAGATTCCACAAGTAGTTTCTTTTCATCCTTATCAAGTTTAATCTCGATAATTTCTTCAACTCCCTTTCTTCCCAGTTTCACAGGCACTCCAAGATATATATCTTTCAATCCATATTCACCATTCAGATAGGCGCAAATCGGGAAAATACGTTTCTGATCATCCACAATTGCCTCAACCATCTGTGCAGCAGCAGCACCGGGAGCATACCAGGCTGATGTTCCCATGAGATTAACCAATTCACCTCCTCCTTTACGCGTCCTGTCTACAATCTTTTCAATAACATCATTGCTCAGAAGTTCTGTAACCGGAATGCCGTTAACAGATGTATAACGGGGAAGGGGAACCATTGTATCACCATGTCCTCCAAGCAACATGGCATGAACATCCTTAGGTGAAACGTCGAGCGCATCTGCAATAAATGCTTTGTATCTTCCGGTATCAAGCGTTCCTGCCATTCCGAACACTTTCTGACTGGGTTTGTTTGCTGTCATATACGCAGCATATGTCATGACATCCAGCGGGTTAGACACAACAATAATTATAGCTTCGGGGGAATATTTGATTACCTTTTCCGTAACTTCTTTAACAATCAGTGCATTTGTTTTAATCAAATCATCCCTCGACATACCCGGTTTGCGGGGTAATCCTGAAGTTATAACGACAATTCCGGAACCTTTTGTTTTCAAATAATCGTTGGTTGATCCGGTTACACGAGAATTGAAGTTGTTAATTGAAGAAGATTGCCATATATCCAAAGCCTTGCCTTCAGCTACCCCTTCTTTTATGTCAACAAGAACAACTTCTTTAGCCAGATCCTTATGAGCAATAACATTTGCGCAGGTTGCCCCAACATTTCCTGCTCCGATAATTGTAATCTTATTCATATGTCTGTAGGTTTGGTTTGTATTTCCGTAGAAAACGATGTTAAAATAATTCTAATCAGAGAGTTCACAAAAATCATCTTGTTTTTACCTCAAATTGCATAATGTACCATCTTTAATTATTCTGTACCTTCACAAATTAGTTGTTGTTTACCCTTGGCAAAGCGCAGCAGGGCGTTGTAAACAGAAATAAATTCGTCCAAAATATCAGTTTTTCAAAAGAGAAATAATTAGCTAAATATATACATTTTTAACTTTATTCGGAATTTTTAGAATTTTTCATTCCAAAAACACAAAAAGTGTCTACATTGTTTGGGCATTACTTTCTATCTTTATGATCTACCTGATACAATATGAAAAAAAATTCAATCCTCTTCCTCCTTCTATGCATATTTCTAATTTCCTGCAATGATGGATCAAAGAGTAAAGTCAAAGACGGCGTTGCAATAGAATATTATTCTGACGGGACCATTCAATCTGAAACAGAGGTAAAAGATACTCTGGCACACGGACTTATGAAGAAGTACGACCGCGATGGAAACCTCATGAGTGTCTACACTTTTAATATGGGTAAGCTCAATGGGCCTGCTGTTACCTATTATACAAACGGTCAGCTAGAACAAAAAATGTATTACAAGGATGGCAGGCGACAGGGTACTTCACAATGGTTTTACAGTACAGGTGAATTATACAGGGTAATTCCTTATGCAGAGGGGAAAATTGATGGGATAAAAATCTCCTATTACCGGAATGGAAAAATTATGGCCGAGGCTCCCTATAAGAGTAATTTACCGGGAATCGGACTTAAAGAATACAACTCCAAAGGTGAACTTATGAAAGATGACACAAAAATTGTCATCACTGAAGACAACAGGCTTTTTGCAGAAAATCAATTTATTCTGAAAATAAGTCTGAGCAGATCAGTACCCGGGAGTGACTTTTATCTTGGGGATCTGGTAGAAGGAAAATATATCGGACCATACCAATGGCAGCTTCCTGTTACAGATGGAGTTTCAAATTACGTTATTACACTTCAAAAGGGAGGCTTCAGGATGGAAACACTGCAGTTTACAGCCGCATACAAAACCAGCAAGTCGAATATAAGGGTACTCAGCCGGACATATAATCTTGCCATCGACAACAAATAAGAATGTGAAGGGGCTATAATGCTCTGAGTCTGTACATCAGCTGGTAATTTTCGGGGGAGATCTCCAGTCCACGGTTAAGATATTCCCGTGCTGTTTTTTTATCACTTCTTTTAAAGTAGTATACAGCTGCAGCAGAATATGCATCTCCGACTTTTTCGTAATTAATACTGATGCCTTTGTGCATTTTGTAAAGATTTTCAAATTTTTTCAATAAAACTTCTCCTTCCAGAGGTTTTTCAAAATCGAATTTTTCTTCGCTGTATTGAAGGTAGCCCAGCATCTGCAGGCTGATAAAGGTTTCATTTTTTTGCATCAGGGGAAATCTCCTTTCAAACTCTTCTATAGAATTTACAATTTCCTGACTGGATGCACTCGAAAAAGAATAAGCAAGACTTGAAACCGTTAAGGTTTGTATTTCCAGATTTTCAGGCTCCAGTGAAAGTGCTTTTTCGAAATTTGCCAGAGCTTCCTTTACTCTGAAAGTAGAGATTAGCATTCTCCCCTTATTCTTGTAATATTCAGCAATTAAAGCATTTCGAGCGGATCCCTCGTCAATATTCTCTGACAGGAAAGTAAATATCTTGTCGTAAAGAGCAATTTGAGATCTTTCAACAAGTACATCATTGGTAAGATTATTGAATTCATTTATAAAAACTTCCAGTTCCAGCTCTTTTCCAACATATCTGGCTGCAAATGCCAGATAAGCAGCATCTTCCGGAACTTCATATTTTGTTTCGGCGATACAGCGGGATAAAAGAAATAACATTACAGTAGATACCCGTTGGGAGGGATATAAATAGTAAGCCTTTTGTATCTGATTAAAGGCATATTTGAAATTATCCCTGCCATAATTGTAAAACGCGTCATTGAGATATTGCAATCCCGCCAGCTCTTTCATCCCGATGCTCGATTCAGGGAAATAATACTTATTAAATATACTGTCGACTGAAGAGTTTGTGACTTCCTCCTTGCTTATAATTTTGGTTGTTAAAAGGTAATTTACAAACTGAACCTTAAGTTTCGTATCGAAATACTGAAAACCATAAACAGGATCGGTGGTTTCCACTTTTATCTGCATGGTTAAAGGAAAGGCAACCGGATGCACATGGTTAGCGCTTTCTCTGAATTCAAAACTTATTCCGAGTTTCGTGAAAAGAAATCCATAATAAGCAGAAGCAGTAAGGCAATTGAAGTTTCCGGATGAAAAAATTTCGGAGAAAAGAGTTTCTTCTTTATACCGGTTGAGAATTTCTTTGTTAACCAATTCGTAAATTCTGGAAACCTTTTTATCGTCTCTCAGCTGGCTGAATTTCTTTTGTGAAATCCTTTCAGAATCAATCTGAATTTTCTGCTTTATACGTTCTGCCGATTCTTTATTGGTATTTGGAGAGATCCCAAGAAATAAATTTAGGTAATCTGTCTGACTGTTTTGAATATCTGCAAAAACTTTTTTCTCAAATTCCGAATTGAAAGATAAATCCCCGAATTTCACCAGCACAGGGTTTTGGGCACAGACAATAGTTCCGCAGAATAAAAATAAAGGAAGCAGAATCAGACGATAAAAAGGGATCATTTTATACAGGTATCTTTGATACCAAATATACATTATCTTATTAAGCTGTCAAACTCCTCCGACAATGTTTGATTATCTATCCAGTCGTAAAGGGTCAATGAGCGCATGTTAAAGAAATAATTCCAATAATTTCTGAGGGCTGCAATATAGGCTCTGGCTGCAACATCCTTTTCCTGAAGGGCAACATTGAGATCCAATACACTGATTTTTCCGATAAGAAACCTTTGCTTCGATACTTCATACCTCATTCTGGCAATGGTATCAGCTTTGGCTGCGATAATCAGCTGATCGTCCTGAAGATTGAACTGCATTACCTGAAGGAGTACCTCCTGTTCAAAATCCATTTCCGCTTGTGCTACATTGGTTTTAACAACCTCCTGTGCCGATTGCGCCATTTTATATCTTCCTCGGGCCAGACCCCAGTCCATTATGGGGATTTCAAGGCCTAACCTCACTCTTTCCTGTTGCTGGGGGTTAACATAAAGTCCCTCGAATTTATCTCCGCTCTGACTCAGTCCAAAACTGGCAAACAGATCGGCATTCAGTCCTTTGTCAGCCCTTGACTGAGCAACACTCTGACGGGCTTCAAGCAGCTGACGCTGACGGGATAATACATCCGGATTATTTTTCCTTGCTTCTTCAAGAGCTTTGGCCAGTTGGACTTCATTCGAAGGAATTTCAAGGGGTATAATGAGGGCTATATCCTCATCCTGACTAAACCCAAGAAAGGAGTTAAGCTGAAATTTCCTGATTGCAAGATCAATTTTTGCTTCGTTAAGAGAGGTTCCTGCATTAAGCATAGAAAGCTCCATTTGCAACAATTCGTTTTCGGCAATGGTTCCCAGCTGGTATCTTCCTTTTGCTATCTTGTACAGTGTATCGGCATTGGAAAAATTCTGATTGGAGATCTCAAGGTTTTTTTGTGCAAGAGCCAGATCAAAGAAATTGTTTACAGCACGGAGTGAAACTCTTTCAAGGGCATTGATATAATCCTTTTTCGACTCCTCGTATTTAAGAGGTTCTATAAGCTTTTCCCATCGCATACTGTTATAGCCGTTAATTGGCTGTCGTAGTCCAATACTAATCGGATTAGACAGGTAGGAGGTTCCTCCTTCGTCATTAAGAAAATCGATCCTTTGCAGGTCGGAACTCATATAAATATTTCCCCCGGTAAAAGGAATATTCTGGCGGAGTTCAAGGCTGCCCATGGTACCTATCTGTTTCCTCTCTGCAAAAATATCACCTTCTTCGAGAGCAATTTTTTCAATACTCCGGTTCAGATCCGGAAGTGTGGCACTCATTGATAAGTTCGGAAGATACCCGGCTTTATAGGAGCGGAATTCCCAATAACTTGCACGGAACTGGTGACGGGCTGTTACCGACATAGGTGATTGCGTGCGGGCAATAGCAATAACTTCCTGAAAAGTCATTTCCCTCTTTTTATTGAGAATTGTTGTGTCGTTCTGGGCAATCAGTATTGCGGAACCGTTCATAAAAAGAGCGGTAAGAATACCATAAAATATTTTTCTATTCATAACGTAGTGATTCAATGGGATCTTTTTCGGAGGCTCGTTTCGCGGGAGAATATCCGAAGATAATCCCCACCCCTGCTGATACACAAAACGCTATCAAAACAGAGAACGGAGATATTATAGTAAGAATATCTGCAAATTCGGTAATGAGCTTCGCTCCCACGATACCAAGCACGACGCCAATAAGACCACCGGTTACGCTGATGAGAACGGCTTCGGCAAGAAACTGGATAACAATATCCTTCTTCCTTGCACCGATGGCCAGACGGGTACCAATTTCCTTGATTCTTTCCATAACCGTGGCAAACATGATATTCATAATTCCAATTCCTCCAACTAAAAGAGAAATACTTGCAATAGCACCTAACACAATATTAAAAACATCTTTGGTCCGTTGCTCTTGCTTCAATAATAACTCGGGAACCGTTATCTCAAAATCCTTAACCTCCTGGTGACGTCTTGTAAACATTCTGCTAAGAACTTCGGTAGAAGGACTGAGCTCCTTTGAATCGTTTACCTGTACAATTATCCGATCCAACTGGTTATAATTGGAGGAAGTATTCTGATTTACATTTGTAGAGGTGGAAAAGAAAAAATTGCCTCTGTTGGTGGTTTGTGTGGATTTCAGTCTCGAAGATACCAGTGCACGGTTCTGAAAGCGTAATAACATGGTCTTTACCGGAACATAAATATTATCGTTCATAACGTTTACCCCGGTATTCTCAAATCTGGTAAGTTTTATATTATTTTTTTCAAGGACTCCTACAACTTTTAACCAAACTTTATCAAACTTAATATACTGGTTGATAGGATTTTGCCTTGGAAAAAATCTGGCGGCAATATTTGATCCAATCACACAAACGGGGATTCCGTTTTCTTCCTGGTAATCGTTGAAAAAGAATCCGGTTTCAAGTTTGAGGTTGAAAATATCAAAATACTGACTTGAAACACCCAGCAATTTTGCGGTTTCCCGCTTTCCATGCTGCACTACATAAGAGTTTAAGGAAACCTCAGGACTAATGCGATGAACAGTGGGAAGAACATCTTTAATGGCTTCCACATCTGCCAGATTCAGGCCGGGGCTAAATTTGGATTTTTCTTTCTTTTCTTCATCTGATTCTGATGATGACCCTCCATCGTCAGGTTCAACGATTGGAGTTATCATGATATTATTTACACCAACCATCTTAATCTGTTCGAGAATTTCCTGCTGGGCACCATTCCCGATTGCAAGCATACTTATAACGGCTGCAACGCCAAATATTATGCCTAGTCCGGTAAGGAGGCTTCGCAACTTATTGCCCAGAATCGATTCTACGGCAATAAGGACATTGTGTAAATAGCGATCCATCAGTTTTGCTGCCTTTTACCTCTCTGAGGATTATTTTTCATTTTATCGGGATCAAATTTTTCTCTTTTCTCCTGAGGCTTATTTTTCATCTCATCCATCTTTTTTGCCTCCTCTGCTTTACGCTCCCGAATTACCTGAATTAATTCCAGTCCATCGAATTTGTACTTCTCAGGTTCATCCGGAACGGAAATTAAAATTTCTTCTCCTTCAGTAAGACCCTGCTCAACGATAATTGAATTCTCATTGGACTCACCAAGTACTATTACTTTTCTTAATCCCTTTTTAGTATAAACATAAGTCATGCTATCATTTGTATGCACCGTTTCAAGGGGGATCGACAGCACATCAGGATATTCTACAGTAACAATTTTATTACTGGTGGTCATGGAAGGTCTGAGGATTGGATCTTTTTCAAAAAGTTCCACCTTTACTTCAAAAACCTTTGCATCGGTATTGGGCAATTGCTCTCCAATATTAGCTACTTCGGTTATAACACCTGTATATGATTTTTCAGGAAAAGCATCCACACCGATTTTCACTTTTTGTTCTACTTTAATCCGTGAAATATCTATCTCATTCACATAGGTTCTTGAAACCAGAGTAGAAAGGTCGGGAAGTTCGGCCACTGTGAGATCCCATGTATTGATTTCAGATCCAACAGTACGTTTTTGACCGTTCCATTCCCTCTGATAAATAACCATTCCCGGAGCCGGTGCCATTATATCGAAATTCTTTAAAACGCTCTCCATTTCCTCCTTTCTTCTTCTCTGCTTGGAAAGGTTTATGGAAACCTCTGTCATATCTGCCCTTGACTGCTGCACCTTAAGATTATAATTTTTCTGAGCCTGCTCATACGCTCTTTTTGATTTATCGAGGTTTATCTGAGCCTGACGGAT
Organism: uncultured Chitinophaga sp.; assembly: GCA_964404825.1. Taxonomy (GTDB): domain Bacteria; phylum Bacteroidota; class Bacteroidia; order Bacteroidales; genus JACJXF01. The sequence continues at coordinate 12,849 of CAYOLQ010000030.1, read as the reverse complement.
GGTGGCAGGAGGTTCAAATTTCGACTGCTCCAGGGCAATAGCGGATTCCTCCATATTGAATTGAAGGTTAATCAAATCGTCACGCAATTGCCGTAGCTGAATTGTGGTATCCAGTTGTGTCTTTATATACTGAGACTGCGTTTTTTCCAGTTCGTCATTCATATCCTTTAAGCTGTTATCAGCTTCGGATCGGTCGAGTGTTGCCACCCAGTCGCCTGAATCAACAACGGTTCCTTCGGGAATGAGACTTTGTATTTTTATGGAACGAATCCTGAGGTTCTGACTGCGGAGTTCAGAGGGACCTTTTATTTCAGTCGAGTTTCGTGCCTTCAGTTCCCCTGTGACAGCAACGATAACTTCAAAATTATCCTTTACGACTTTGGTAGTTAGCTGAACAGATTGGTCGCCATCAGGAACCATGGAATAAACTACTATTGCAACCAATGCGGCAGCAAGAACAATCAGGGGTATTAATATTTTTTTCTTCATGAACGTATTCTGAAAATTAATAAAAGTTAAGGGTCAAAAAACAGGAAAAATAACTTTCGGACCAAAGTTATTAGACAACGCTAAAACCTTATTTATTCTTGTGTTTTTGTAAAAATTTTATCATGTCATTAGCCATTTCATCGGCTTTCACCTGGTTTCCGGCTTCAGAATAAATGCGGATTATGGGTTCAGTATTAGATTTGCGAAGATGAACCCATCCCTCTTCAAAATCGATTTTAACGCCATCACGCACGTCAATTTTTTCATTTTTAAAATGTGCTTTAACCGATTCCAGTAATTCGTCGACATTAACATCGTCAGTGAGGTTTGCTTTATTTTTGGATATTATGTAATTAGGATAGGTTTTCCGCAACTCGCTGCATTTCAGTTTTTTTGCAGCCAGCAGGCTAAGAAAAAGTGCAATTCCAACGAGTGCATCACGGCCAAAGTGAGCTTCAGGATAAATTACTCCGCCGTTTGCTTCTCCGCCAATAACGCAATGGTTATCTTTCATTGCTTTAACTACATTCACCTCACCAACAGGAGCAGCAAAGTATTTACCTCCTCTTGCAAGAGTAACATCACGCAGAGCTCTTGATGATGACAGATTTGAACTTGTGTTTCCGGGGTTCCGGGAAAGAACATAATCGGCTACTGCAACCAGTGTATACTCTTCACCGAACATGCTTCCGTCTTCGCAAACAATTGCCAGCCTGTCAACATCGGGATCAACTACAAAACCCAAATCGGCTTTCTTATCTCTTACGAGTTTCGAAATTTCCTGCAAATTCTCCGGCAGGGGTTCGGGATTGTGGGGAAAGAGTCCATTAGGCTCGCAATACAATTCAAAAACTGTATCGACTCCCAGGGCTTTCAGAAGCTGAGGTATGATAAGTCCTCCGACAGAATTAACACAATCCACAGCCACTTTGAAACCAGCTTTCCTGATAAGTTCAGTGTCGACAAGCTTTAATGCGAGAACCTGATCAATATGAGTCTTATTATAGGTAAAAAGATTTATCTGCTTCCCCAACTTTTCAACCGGAACATATTCATATTGATCTGATTGAGTATGCCTTATAATTATTTCCCCGTCAGCAGCGGAAAGGAACTCCCCGTTCTGATCCAGTAATTTCAGGGCATTCCATTGACCCGGATTATGGCTTGCTGTGATGATAATACCACCATTTGCTTTTTCGGCTGTCACTGCAATTTCTACAGTAGGTGTGGTAGCCAGACCCAGAGAAATCACGTCAATGCCCATACCCTGAAGGCTTCCGGATACTATTTTTTCTACCATTTCACCGGAAGTACGTGCATCGCGCCCTAAAACAACCTTAAGCTTTCCTGAGGGGTTGCGGTCGGTCAGCCATCTGGCATATGCGGATGTGAATTTAACAATATCAAGTGGTGTTAGCCCCTGGTCGGGTTTTCCGCCGATGGTGCCACGAATGCCGGAGATAGATTTTATGAGGGTCATATTTTAATGATTAATTATTAATCGTTATTGATTAATGATTAATGTCCGATAATAAGTTTATTGTACTTTCATTAAATTAAACGCGGATAAAGTTAACAAAAAGATACTTCGTAAATGGGGGGATATTGAAAATATGAATTGGAGGATTACAAGCTAATGTTGGCATTCTCTAATATTCCCATTAATTAAATCATTGATTTCCAGTAAGTTATTATTATTGTCCTCATGCCGGACAGGCATTTACTTTTTTCCTTGATGAAAAAAGTAAACAAAAAAATCAAGAAAAAATCATCCCAGCCTTTACCCACAAGGCCCTCAGGCTCGCGGCCATTTTTTCGGGCCAACGCGCGGAGACTTCTTTAGAATAGAACTCTCTTGTTTTAATATAGAGGACATTAGTATTGCCGATTAAATATATTACCTTTGATGGCTTTTTATGACGAAGTGATTCGTTTTAAGCATAGGCGAAGTGATTCGTCCTGAATAATCAATAACACTAAAATAATAGATGAACAGAGATTTTAATGCAGGGGAGAACCCTAATGGCTCTGGGAAGAGCCGTAACCCTGAATCAGAAGACAAAAAAAGAAACAGCAAAGAGGAAAAAAATGGTTTCAAACCCTTTGCCGAAAGAAACAGAGAAAACCTTAAGAGTCGTCCAAAAAGACCCCGCACCACACGGCTGCGACCGGGAGAATCGCGTCCGTATGATGCAGCACATAACCATAAACCCTCTTCAGATGACCGCAGCGACCGTCCTTACCACGACCGCAGCAATACCAGTTTTCCCGACCGTGGAAACTTCGGTGGCAGCAGGGAAGAAAAACCCTGGGGTGCAAGAAAACCCTATAGTCCCAAGCCCTTTGGAGATCGAAGAAATGCAAGAACAGACGAAGGAAGAAGCGGCTATGGAGGCAACAATAATAGCAACAGGGGAAGCAGCGGAAACAGCAGCCGGACGCAACGGGATCAAGGTGGATACCAGAGCGACAGGAGCCGTGGACCCAGAGATGGAAACAGGGCCTCAGGATATGGGAACAGGGATTCGCGTGACGGAAATACCAGTCAGAGAGACGGTAACCGGGCTCCTTCATATGGCAACCGCTCATCACGTGATGGAAACAGATCTGAAACCAGAAGCCCTAACAGGTATTCCTCAGATAATCCTCGTTTTCGCAAAGACGGTCCCAAACCTCCCTATAAAAAATTTGTAAAACCCAAGAAGAATGCTCAAAACGAAACTCCCGTTAAACGCGAGTTCAATGATGCCGGGGAAATGCGCCTTAACCGCTATCTGGCCCATGCAGGGATTTCGAGCAGACGTCAGGCAGATGATTACATTAAAGCCGGTCTGGTTACGGTAAACGGAGTTGTTGTCACCGAAATGGGAGTAAAAATAAAGAGAGGGGACGACATCCGTTATAATGGAGAAAGACTAGCAACGGAGAAAAAAGTATATATCCTCGTTAACAAACCTAAGGATTACGTTACAACTACTGATGATGAACAGGGTCGCAAAACCGTTCTTGATCTGGTTGCTGACGCCTGTCCGGAACGGGTTTATCCTGTTGGCCGTCTCGACCGCAACACCACTGGCGTTATCCTGCTTACCAACGATGGTGATCTTGCCGGAAAACTAACGCATCCAAAATATAATAAAAAGAAAATCTACCATGTAGTTCTTGACAAGAACCTCAAGGCAACTGATCTTAAGAAAATTACTGCTGGTGTTACTCTTGAAGATGGTTTCATACAACCGGATGCGGTTTCCATTGTTAGCCCTGAAAAGAAAAACGAAGTAGGTATTGAAATACATTCAGGAAGAAACCGGATTGTACGTCGTATATTCGAACAACTGGGTTATGATATTGTACGTCTCGACAGGGTTTATTTCGCTGGGCTTACTAAGAAGAATCTTGCACGTGGAAAATGGAGGTTTCTCAGCGAGAAGGAAGTTAATATGTTATTAATGAATTCTTACGAGTAATGGCTCATAAATCGGGATTTGTAAATATTATCGGGAGTCCGAATGTCGGAAAATCAACCCTGATGAATGCCATGGTAGGCGAGAAATTGTCAATTATTACAGCAAAGGCTCAGACTACCAGGCATCGTATTCAGGGTATAGTGAACGGTGAGGATTTTCAGATTGTTTATTCAGACACTCCCGGAATCCTCGATCCAAAGTATAAACTGCAGGAAACAATGCTCCGTACGGCAAAATCAGCACTTGTTGATGCCGACGTCATCCTTTATGTCACTGAAGTCAGAGAAGATCCATCGCAACTTACCGATATTACTTCCAAACTGGTAAAAATCAAAATTCCTGTAATCCTCGTTCTTAATAAAGTGGATAAAAGTAATCAGGAAGAAGTTGAGAAACTTGTGGAGTCCTGGAAAACTATTCTGCCTGAGGCACGCATTCTGCCGGTTTCAGCTCTGGAAAAATTTAATCTCGATGGTCTTTTCAAGATGATTTTGGAGTTTTTGCCAGAAGGACCACCATTTTATTCAAAAGATGAACTGACCGACAAGACCGAAAGGTTTTTTGCCGGCGAAATATTGCGAGAAAAAATTCTATTGAATTACCAGCAGGAAATCCCCTACTCCACTGAGGTTGAAATTGAATCGTTTAAAGTTGAAGAAAGACTAATCCGGATTGCAGCAGTTATATATGTTGAACGGGATAGCCAGAAAGGAATTTTAATCGGCAATAAAGGATCTGCAATCAAGCAGGTTGGCACACAGGCCCGGATTGAAATGGAGGCCTTTTTTGGCCAGCGTGTGTTTCTTGAAATGTTTGTGAAGGTTCGTAAGGATTGGCGGAATAATGAAAATGCTCTGAAGAGCTTCGGGTACAGGTAAATACTTTTTAAGAAATGGGTAATATAGTTGCCATCGTGGGTCGTCCGAATGTAGGAAAATCCACACTGTTTAACAGGCTTACGGAAAGCCGCAGCGCAATAGTTCACGAAACTGCAGGTGTAACCCGTGACAGACACTATGGGAAGTCGCTATGGAATGGCATTGAATTTTCAGTTATAGACACGGGCGGATATGTAGTTAATTCCGACGATATTTTTGAAGAGGAGATCCGCAAGCAGGTTCGGCTTGCTGTGGATGAGGCTGATAATATCCTCTTTCTGGTTGATGTTTCCAGCGGGATCACTGATCTCGATGAAAGTATAGCAGGCATGCTCAGAAAATCGAAAAAGCCTGTTTTTCTGGTTGTTAACAAGGTTGATAATTACGAGCGTAACCTTGAAGCCCATGAATTTTATAATCTGGGTCTTGGTGAAATTTACCCGGTTTCATCACTTACCGGAAGCGGAACCGGGGATATGCTGGATGCACTTATCAAAACTTTTTCCAAGGAAACAAATAAAGAAATTGCTGAATTACCCCGGTTTGCAATCATTGGCAGGCCAAATGTGGGAAAATCATCTCTGGTAAATGCTTTGCTGGGAGAAGACAGAAACATTGTAACGCCTATAGCAGGTACAACGCGCGATTCGGTTGATACACGCTATAACAAATTCGGTCACGACTTTTACCTTATCGATACCGCTGGTTTGCGTAAGAAATCGAAGGTTAGTGAAAATCTTGAGTTTTACTCCGTTATGCGCTCCATACGATCAATCGAATATTCCGATGTCTGCCTGCTCCTCCTTGATGCTGAACGTGGTATTGAAGCACAGGATATGGCCATTTTCAATCTGGTAATTAAAAACCGAAAAGGGATAGTGATCCTGGTTAACAAGTGGGATCTTATAGAAAAGGATCAGATGAGTACGGTTTACTTCGAAAAAGCAATCAGAAAACGTATGGAACCGTTTACCGATGTGCCCATCATTTTCACATCGGCTGTTACCCAGCAAAGGATTCACAAGGTGCTGGAAACTGCTATGGAAGTGTATAAAAACCGAACCAAACGGATCCCGACCCACAAATTAAATGAGGTAATGCTTAAGGTTATCGAAGAACTTCATCCCCCGGCAATCAAAGGAAAATTTGTGAAGATAAAGTATGTACAGCAATTACCAACCCATGCTCCTACTTTTGCCTTTTACTGCAATCTGCCTCAGTATATTAAAGATCCCTATAAAAGATACCTTGAGAACAAGCTCAGGGAAAACTTTGATTTCTCAGGCGTACCGATTCAACTTTTTTTCAGGGATAAATAAAACTGCTTGCAGTCTGGCTGCAGTGATTTGTTCAAAATACAAATTTCAGGATGCTTTACCAATCAGTATCGGTATATTCTGTTTTTGAAATATACCTTACACAAATAAACTTTAGCATATTTTTTGTGTTATTTTACGGAGATTCCCATTCCTATTCCTAACTTTGGTGCATGCTGAATATCCGAAGAACCACAGCCCTTATTTTTGTGCTTTCTGCATTTTACGCTGGATGTGGGGAAATTGTAACCTATCCTGATACTCCCGTTATTGATTACCAGTCGTTTACACTTTACCGAACAACTGATGATCTTGGAAATAATATTTTTTTGGGTGAACTGGAAGTCGATTTCACCGATGGGGATGGGGATGTAGGCTTGTCCCAGCCCGATTCAGCTGTGATTTCAGATACCTTAAAGTTTAACTTTTTTTCCAGTATGTATTCAATGAATAATGGAGTATTTGAGAAGGTTGGCGGGGCGGTGGGGGATCAGAATTTCAGAATTCCTTATATTTCACGGGAAGGTCAGAACAAAACTCTTAAGGGTTCAATTAAAATTGAATTTGAATATAAGGTGATTGAATACGATACGATCTTCTATACATTTTTTATGATGGACAGGCAGTTTCACAGAAGTAACACCGATACATCGGAAGTTCTTATATTTACAGGCCTAGACCTTTAGTCCCATAAACAGTACATCATCAACCTGTTCCATATCCTCTTTCCAGAGATTAAAATTACTTTTTACGTAATTATATTGCTCTTCCATTGACTTATCGTGGATATCGTGAAGAAGGTTTTTTAGTCTTACCATTTTAAATTTCTTTCCCAGCGGTCCACCGAACTGATCCGGATAGCCATCAGAAAACATATATACTATATCTCCTGAATTTAGCTGAAAACCCTCGTCGGTGAAATTTTTTATATCTGATTCCTGATCAAAATGTCCTCCCACAGAATTTCGGCTCCCTTTTACATATACCTGCTGGCCGCCGATATAAATAATCATTGGACGCATTGCAGATGCAACACGAAGGAATTTTGTACGAAGGTTGATTTCCGCAACAATAATATCCATACCATCATTTGACTTTTCAGCCTCGATGTTCTGGTTCAGAGCGGTCATTATTTCGGTATCGAGTGTTCTTAGTATTTCTGAAGGGGATCTTACGCCGGGCCGACTGCAAATATCTTTTATAAGAGTTGTACCAATCATGGACATAAAGGCTCCCGGCACACCGTGTCCGGTTGAATCGGCACAAACAATAACGAACTTATCATCCCAGACCCGATCGTACCAGTAAAAGTCACCACTTACGATATCTCTGGGCTGGTAGAAGACGAAACTCCCGCTGAAAGTGTCCTGTAGTCGTTTTATCGGGGGAAGAATGCTTGCCTGAATTCGCTGAGCATAGTTAATACTATCTGTAATATCCCGGTTTTTATTTTCAATTTCTTCGGCCTGATCCATAACCTCTTTGGTTCTCAGGTCGAGTTCTTTTTCCAGATATTCCTGAATTTCCTTTTGCTTCTGCTCCCTGTATTTTATTATCAGATAAACCGACCCAATGAGTGTGAATATCATCAGCAGGATAAACCACCATGTTTTCCAGATCGGAATCTTAACAGTAATTGGAAGCTCCAGAGGTTTTTCAGAACAAATACCAGAATCGCTGCATGCCCGGAGCATGAAGGTATAATTACCATCTTCAACCCTGCTATAGATCACATAAGGCACAGAAGTTGGTTCCGACCAGTCATCATATCCATCTAATTTATACTGATAGGTAACACCCTCAGGGTTTTTCAGGTCAATACCGATAAAATCAATACGTATTTTATACTTCCCGTATGGAAGCTTTACCTCTTTGGTGTAGTCGTAATCTACGTCAGAGATTTTCAATCCGGAAATATTCAGTTTCGGGGGAGAGAGGTTTTTACGTTCTTTTGAGGGATCGAATTCGAGTAAACCCATTGAGGTTCCAAAAACCAGATTCTGTCTGGAATTGATAAGTCTTGCGTTATAATTGCAGCTGACAGTTATCCCCTGATCAACACTGTATTTTCTAACCATTCCGGTAACGGGATCCACACGGCTTAATCCGGAACTATGACCTACCCATATATTTCCTTCCCGGTCGGTAGCAACACTGTAGCAATAATTGGAAAGTAAGCCGTTCCCTGTTGAATAGTATTTTAACGAATCTTTTGAAAAATGGAATAATCCGTCTCCGTTGGTTGCTCCCCATAATTCACCATTTTTATCCTCTGCGATTGAAACGAATTCCAGCTCGGTATTCGCTTCAATGCGGTATTCCTGGCGGGTTGTAATACAATATAAACCATTTGAACGGGTAGCGATCCATGCATTACCTTTTGAATCGATAAATAACTCACTAATTCTGTTATGCGGGAGTCGTTCTGTAGTAGTATAATGCGTCCTTTTCCCGTCTGAAATACTGTAGCTGATTACACCACCGTTGGTTGAGAACCACAGGGTGTTATCATCACCCGTGATTGAATTAATAATGTTTTCAAGGGAGTTTTGTGAAAAATAAAACTGGGCAACAGATCTGCTGCCTGCTTTCACACGGTAAATACCTGATTGGGATGTCCCAATCCAGATGGTATTTTGTTTATCGAGGTAAAGGGCTGTTATTTTATCGGCTGGTAATCCATTACTACGATTAAGAAAATATTCTGCTTTGGTGCCGGTTTTGTCGGTAACAAGTAATTCCATGTCTCCACCCAGGTAATAACGGCTTCCATCGGTACAAAGAGAAAGAATATTGTTATTAAATCTGTCGCTTTGGAATGAGTAAAATGAAAATGACTGGTCTTTAAGAACCGTGAGATTTTCTCCTATTGTAGCGAACCAAAGATTTCCTTCGAAGTCTTCAAAAACGTCCGACACATAATTGCTGGGAAGTCCGTTTTGATCATTAAAATGCTGCACCTCACTGAATAAAACACTTTTATCTCCGGGTAAAAGTCTGAAAACGCCTTCACCGTTAGTGCAAATCCAGATATTTTTCTCGCGATCCTCAAAAATGTCAAGAACATTTGAAAATCTGAGACCAAATTCCGCACCGGCTTTTTCAACTGTGTAAGAACTCAGATTTGTCCCATTTGTGCTGAGCAGGAAAACGCCATCGGTTTCAGTACCCACCCAAAATCTACCCGGCTCAGGTGAGCTGATAGTCTGAACTTTTGTATATGGAATATCCTCGAAACGACCGATTAATGAAGCTTTGCTCTTGCTGGCTTCAAACTGATACAAAAACAGCCCGTCGAAAGTACCGGTTAACAGCTCATCGTTTTGTGTCAGGCAGATGGATGATATCAGCTGGTTTTCAAATCCTTCGGATATATAAAACAATGAATAATCATCACTAACTACAATGAGTCCTTTATCCTGAGTTGCCGCAATTACATTGCCCGCTTTAGTTTCAACGAAACCGTTAATACTGCTTTTGAGCTCTTCATCCTGATTTAGCAATCGGAAATGAATTCCTTCCAGCACTGCCAGTGAACCGTCACGGTATCCAAACCAAAGCCTGTTTTTACTATCCCTGAAGCTTGTAACAACTATTCTCTGAGGAAGTGTGTCGCCCGGAAAGGTGTTAATAAATCTGAATCCGTCGAAACGAAAGATCCCCTCGCCAGAACCCAGCCAAAGGAAACCATCTTCACCCTGATTAATGGTGTTGATGTACTTATTAGAGAGCCCCCTGTCTGATCCGAAGGTTTTAAATTTGAAATTCTGGGAAAAAGTATTTCCTCCTGCCAGTAGAAGCAGAATCAAAATCAGAATCGGTATGCGGTATTTTGCTTTATTCACGTTTCTAACAACCTAATTTAAGGAGCCGGCTTAACCCCGATGATATATTTATATTTTGGAACTCCGCCAATAGGACTGGTAAAAAACTCAAGATTCTGTCCGTATTGGTTTTTCACATAAATAACGACATTATTATTTTTTACCGCGGGATTTTTTTTCTTGATAAACTGAATATCCAGGGATGTATTTTTTTCGGCTTCCAGTATTTTAAACTCGCTGGTCTCCCAATTATCCTCAGCTGAAACGGGACTTAACTGTCCTCTCCTCGCAACAGAAACCGTACGGATAAAACCATCATTATCCCAGTCGAAATTGGAAAGTCTGACTGTTATGGTCTGGTCGTCGACAAAAGGATAAATATGTGAGACCTCTTCCCCATTGTTATGCATCCTGAATGAATACTCATAAGCAAAGGCATTTGCTCCTTCAACAGGTTTATTTGAGTTGGGATCGGTACTCATGAAAAACCGATACATGTTACCATCATCTCCGGATACCCCTTCGGTAATAATTTTAAATACATTTCCATCCCACCTTTCGGTATATTCTCCTTCACTAGGATTAAACGGGCCAAATGTATAATAACCCTGATCGTAGCGGGGATCTTCGCCAAAGGTTTTAGTAGCCAGCAAAGTACCGCTTCTATAGTTGCCAGAGGGATCAGTGCCTTGCGCTGCCTTGTCGGACCAGCATCCCTTTCCGCCATATACCGAAAAGGAGGTTCTGCTATCCCATACACCTGCTATTTCATCAATTTCTCCACCATTATCCGGATCATATACCCTTATAAATACCGGTTGATTAAATGATTTTGGCAGAAGGAAGAAAAAGGTGGAAGAAAAGTCATCATCGCCCCAGCTTGTTTCTGCCTTATTTCCAAATGTCATGAGATAGGGAATATTCTCATCCACGTTCGGAACCGGCTGTGCATAAAGCATTCCTGTTCGCACAAAGACAACTGTTATAAAAATTAAAAAAATTCTCATGCTACATTCTGAATAAATACCATCCTGCAATGAATGGTTCTAATCTGCTTCATGCAAATACTATGCAAATTAATTCCCTCCCCTCTTCCCCAAACATAATTAAGCCCTGAATTCAAGATCCGACAAGGTATTAATTTTCTGTAACAACTATTGTTTTAAATGAACAAAACTTTCCTGGAACCTCTGCCTCCGGGTTGTCTTCAATAATCCCAAGTTTAATAGTATACGTACCCGGAATAAGATATCTTTTAAGTATAGATGCCCCAACACCTTTGGTCCCGTCTCCAAAATCCCAGTAATACTCTCCGGGAACCACATTTTTCAGATAAGATTCCAATCCGTTGAATTGTATATCTTCATTTATTTTAATCTGATCGGGACAAGTAATAAATGCCTGAATAATTTTTTCGATTGCCAGCTCATACTCAGCCTGATTAAACAGCACTTCCTTGGTAAGTTTATCAATTACATTCAGACTAACCACATAGGTTCCCGGTCCTGCAAAACAATGAGTGGCCTCAATTTCCCTGACCTTGGTTTTATCACCCATATTCCATTCATAGAGGTAAAGGTTTGTATCGATTTCTACTGTGTTTTCTTCAAAGAAAACAAAACAGTAGTTGTCCGGTTTCTGCTGCTGACAGACTTCAAAACCGGGAATGGTAGAGGTAAATGTATAGATATCCTTTGATCCCCGCTTATTAGATGTGAAGAATCCCGTTTCAAAAGCGTCATCAACATAGTACGTATAGTCGTTGGCTCCTGAATTAAAGGGAGTTCCAAGTCGTATGGGAGTAATCCATTTGCCGTTATACATCTCTGAGTAAAAGATGTCGTACCCGGCAAGTCTGTTATCGTGTCCTTCTGAAGAAAAATATAGACGGCCTGTGGAATGAAGAAATGGATAAAGTTCATTCTCTATCGTATTTATGCGTGGCCCCAGGTTTTCAGGAACCGACCATTTTCCGTTTTGAAAACGGGTAACATAAAGGTCATATCCGCCAAACCCACCGGCTCTGTCGGATGAAAAATACATCAGAGTGGCGTCCTTATTAAAAGTTGGTTCAATTGTATTTGCTGTTCGTTCGTTAAATTCAAATTCCTGAATATTTCCCCAAACTTCGTCCTGCTTGTCAGCGAAATATAATCCGAATTTTGAAACTTCTCTGGCAGATGTTTTCGTATCAAAACATCGTGAAAATACCATATAGTCACCTTTTTCATTGAACGATACCGGGCCGTCGTGAAAACTGGTATTCAGCGACTCATCGAACATACGCTGGGGTTTCCATCCTCCATCATCTGTCTTTTCACTTTCAACAATTTTAAAGAAGGTGTTATTATTCATATCTGTGCCGGTTCTGGGGCCACTGACCGGTCGGTTTGAAACATATACCATTTTATTTCCGAGCATTACCGGTGCTGCCTCATCGTATTTCCGGGAAGATTCTTTGTGTATTTTCGGTGCATAATGACTCTTCTGAGCCATGCCGGGAATAGCCACAGCTGTCAGTAGCGAAAGAACACTTATTATTTTTAATACCGGCTTCATTAACTAAAAATAAAATGGACTATCAACATTTGCTTTATATCTCCACTCGTATCGGATCATCAATTCATGGGATCCATTTGAAAACTTCGAAATATCGCTGAAAGAATGATCGTAGGCATAACCTATCTTAATGGATGGGTTTATCTGAACTTCGAGCATAAACGTCAGGTCCTTGTTCGATTTATAAGCTGTTCCAAACCAGAGTGCATCATTCAACAGAATAAAATGCGTAGCAAACTGATATGAAATGGAATACTTATTATAATCGATTAGGGTTACCGGCTTAATTTTAAAATTCTGACTTATATCAAACAAG
>CAYOLQ010000029.1:0-36787 GCA_964404825.1 uncultured Chitinophaga sp. | reverse complement strand
TGGCATTCTGAGCCATTCTGAAATACTTGTTGGCTGTTGCATGGTCTTTCTTTGTATGGTAATATCTTCCCAGACCCATCCAGCAGATAGCATTATAGGGATTTCCTGCTTCACCATATTTAGAAGCCAATTCAAGAGCTTGCTGGTACTCTGTGAAAGCGGACTGAGGATTCCTCCTGTATTTTTCATCAAGCATGCCCTTATACAGATGGTATTCCATTTTCGCAAATTCACCCGGCAGACCACGAAGATTGTTAACAATAATTTCTGCAACAGGATACTTTTTGTTAAAAATCAATATCTCAGCATATTTTCCTGCATATAGTGGGTTTCGGGGGAATTCTCTGTACAGACCTGCAGCATATTCTGATGCTTTAACCGGATCGGATTCGTAATTCATATAAATAAATGAGAGAAAGCTTCTGGCTTCGTTCTTTACATAAATTGAATTTTCGGCACAGTGAATAAGCAATTCCAGCCCCTTTTCCTTATTTCCTGCTTTAAAAAGTAATTTTACGGGTTTATATGCCGGGTGCTTTTCAGGATAGGCCTCTATATAGTAATTATACAATCCGCTTGTAAAATAAAACTCCTTAAATCTGTCCTGAAGTGTCATTCCCTTTAGTGTCTGATGATACATGGAGTTAAGATAAGGAAATACTTTCCCCGGTTTGCCGTTATCAGCCCAGTATTCGGAATACAGTGCCCTGGCAAACAAATCGAAAAATAATCCCTCCAGACTTGAGGAGTCTTTTTCCAGCATGCTTTTTCCTCTGGCCGTTGTTTGTTCCAGCTTTTCAATAAAACTTTCGGATAACGGATGGTCCGGAGTAAGCGGATAATTCTCCCAGTAAATAAGAAGTGCATCCATGAAATAAATAACAGGATGTCCGGGGATCTCTTTATTCAACCCGGAAAGAATCGTACGGGTTTTATCAAAATCTGTGCTATACGTATAATGCAATCCGGTTTTGATTTTTTCCAGAAGATCAGGATGTTCCAGAAGAGGCACCTGAGTTTTTCCTGTAAGGGTGATGGAAATAAATGCAAGCAGTGTCAGGATCCTTCTCATGATATATCTATTTTCATAGGGATCGTAAAAGTATATATTTCAAATGTCTTACCAATGAAATCATTTTATTTTTGACTTAATTCGAGAACAGGTGAATGAGTGAAAAAGTTTAATCATCCTTTAGACCAATTCGACTTATCAGGATGTACTTTTTTCCTGAGGTTTATTTGCCTAATTTTCCCCACTGAAAAATAATGGAAAATGATACAGATTGATAACAAACTTGTGAGCCTTGATCTTTTTGAGAAGAAGTTTGTGTGCGATCTTGGTGCATGCAAAGGCGCATGTTGTGTGCTTGGGGATGCGGGCGCACCGCTTGCCGCGGAAGAAAGAGAAATTCTTGATGCTGAATATGAAAATTTTAAGGATATGCTCTCTCCTCAGGGTCGGAAAGCTATTGATAAAGCAGGGAAATGGCAGACTGACGGTGACGGTGACTGGGTTACTCCCCTTAATAAGGGTAAGGAATGCGCATATACAGTTTTCGATAACGGAATAGCCAGCTGTGGAATTGAGCTGGCCTGGCAAAAGGGAATGACTTCATTTCAGAAACCCATATCCTGTCATTTATATCCTATTAGAGTTTCAAAGCTGGGAAACCACCTGGCTTTGAATTATCATCACTGGAAAATTTGTCAGCCTGCATTGCTTTTAGGTCAGAAAACAGGAATCCCTGTATATAAATTTCTTAAAGAACCCATCATCAGAGCATTTGGTGCCGATTTCTTCAGCGAACTTGAGGCTGTTGATACAGCTCTTCAGCACCAAAGGAGCACCGGATTGGGAGAGATATAAATTCTTTAATCAGATCGAATATCATACACCTGAACTTATTTCTTTCACCCCTGTTTATTAACATGATGCATGTCATAATCTGTTTTTTCTATTTTACATAATATTGCAGCTCACTTAAAATTGGAATCATGAACGAGTTTAAAGCGTATATCGGACAAAATAAAGATAGGTTTCTGGATGAACTGTTCGGATTAATCCGCATCCCTTCTGTTAGTGCACGGCCAGAGCATAAAGATGATATGATAAGGGCTGCTGAATTTGTGAAATCAGCTTTGCTTGATGCAGGTGCAGATAAGGCGGAACTACGGAAAACAAAAGGATTTCCTGTAGTATATGCTGAAAAGGTAATCGATCCCACCAAACCAACCGTTCTGGTTTATGGTCATTACGATGTACAGCCTGCTGAGCCGCTTGATTTATGGAAATCACCCCCGTTTGAACCGGAGGTGAGGGATGGTAAAATTTTTGCACGTGGAGCCGACGATGACAAAGGTCAGATGTTTATGCATGTAAAGGCCTTTGAATTAATGAATAAAACAGGAACCCTACCCTGCAATGTAAAGTTTATGATTGAGGGAGAGGAAGAAATTGGTTCCCCGAGTCTGAAAGATTTCTGTAAGGAAAATAAGGATTTGCTGAAGGCCGATATTATTCTTATCTCCGATACTACCATGATTGCCAGCTACATCCCTTCTATTACAGTAGGTCTTCGCGGATTAAGTTATTTGCAGGTTGAAGTTACAGGCCCTAACCGTGATTTGCATTCCGGTTTATATGGCGGTGCAGTGGCAAACCCGGCAAATGTTCTCGCAAAAATGATCGCCTCTCTTAAGGATGAAAACAATAAGATAACCATACCCGGCTTTTATGATGATGTGGTTGTGGTGAGTTCATCAGAAAGAAATGAGATGTCGAAAGCGCCTTTTAATCTGGAGAATTACAAAAAAACACTCGACATAAGTGAAATATATGGAGAATCCGGATTCACTACCATTGAAAGAACAGGAATCCGTCCGGCCCTTGATGTATGTGGAATGTGGTCGGGATATACAGGCGAAGGCGCAAAGACAGTTTTACCTTCTCAGGCTTTTGCAAAAATCTCAATGAGACTTGTCCCAAATCAGAAATCAAAAAAAATTGACAAACTATTTGAGGACTATTTCATGGCAATTGCACCTGCAGGTGTTAAGGTGAAAGTTACTTCTCTTCATGGGGGAGAGGGATATGTGTCGCCTATTGATACCAAGGGGTATTTGTCTGCCAGTAAAGCTATTGAAACAACTTTCGGGAAGAAACCTGTACCTACAAGAAGCGGAGGGAGTATTCCCATTGTTGCAGATTTTGAAGAAGTATTAGGAATTAAATCCATTCTGATGGGATTCGGGCTCGATACGGATGCAATTCATTCCCCTAATGAAAATTATCCTCTTGAGCATTTTTACAAAGGAATTGAAACCATCCCTCATTTTTTCAGATTCTTTTCGGAAAATGACTGATTTATTTTAAAAAAGTATCAAAAATGCACATACCGGAAGAATTTCTTCCGGTATTTTCATTTTATCAGGTTTTCTTACTGGTATTTCTCATATCCGGCTTACTACCGGACTTTCAAATTACGCGTTATTTTAATAAAATATTTTAAAATGACATAAAAATGGGGGTATAAGCATTAGAAATATGTAATATATTAAAAAATATTGAAAAAAATGAGGGGGTAATAAAAATATATTTCTATATTTGCAGTCTCATAACCCATTTTTAACAATTTAATTCATTTCGAGATGGCATACATTAGATTTCAGGCTCTGAAGGAGGTTGCAAACCGAAAACCAAACTTCGCTGTTCCTCCAACCGGAAAAGTTTCTGACTATTACGGCTGTAACGTATTTGATTTCGATAAAATGCGAAAATATTTATCGAAAGAGGCCTATGACAAGGTAGTTGAAGCTATAGATAAAGGTACAAAAATTGATCGTAAGGTTGCTGATCAGGTTGCTTCAGGTATGAAAGCCTGGGCTATGGAAAAAGGTGTTACACATTACACTCACTGGTTTCATCCTCTCACCGATGGTACTGCTGAAAAGCACGATGCATTTATTGAGCACGGTCCATATGGTGGCGTGGTAGAGAACTTTTCGGGAAAGCTTCTTGCTCAGCAGGAGCCTGATGCATCCTCTTTTCCAAGTGGCGGATTGAGAAATACTTTTGAAGCCAGAGGATATACTGCCTGGGATCCTTCGTCACCCGCTTTCACAATAGGAAACACACTTGTTATTCCCACAATTTTTGTATCCTATACCGGGGAAGCTCTTGATTATAAAACACCACTCCTGAGAGCATTGAGTGCAGTTGATAAAGCTGCAACAGAAGTGTGTCAGTATTTTGATAAGGATGTTTCGAAATGTATTTCAAATCTTGGTATCGAACAGGAGTACTTCCTTATTGATGATGCTCTTTTCAGTGCCCGTCCGGATCTTGCGATGACAGGCAGAACACTTATGGGTCATGCTTCAGCGAAAGATCAGCAATTGGAAGACCAGTATTTTGGTTCCATTCCCGAACGTGTAAAAGCATTTATGTATGAACTTGAAATTGAGTCATACAAACTCGGTATCCCTCTTAAAACACGTCATAATGAGGTGGCCCCGAACCAGTTTGAGGCTGCTCCCATTCACGAAGAGGCAAATCTGGCAGTCGATCATAACCTTCTTATGATGGATCTTGCAACAAAACTTGCAGGCAAACATAATTTCCGTATTCTTTTCCACGAGAAACCATTTGCAGGAATAAACGGATCCGGTAAACATAATAACTGGTCACTGGCAACAAACACTGGTGTAAACCTTTTATCTCCCGGTAAAACTCCCCGGACCAACCTTCAGTTCCTCACATTCCTTGTAAATGTCGTGATGGCAGTGTACAAGAATTCAGAACTACTGAGAGCAAGTATTGTATCGGAATCAAACAGCCACAGATTAGGTGCCAATGAGGCTCCTCCTGCTATTATTTCGGTATTCCTCGGAACTCGTCTGACAGCCATGTTTAATGAAATTGAAGAAAAGGTTTCATCAAGAAAAATGACTCCGGATGAAAAAACCGAACTAAAGCTGAACATAGGTAAGATTCCTGAAATTCTTCTCGATAATACCGACAGGAACCGTACCTCACCCTTTGCATTTACAGGGAACCGTTTTGAATTCCGTGCCGTTGGTTCATCAGCAAACTGTGCTGCTCCAATGACCGTTATTAATACTGCTGTTGCCGATCAGCTGATTATTTTTAAGAAAGAAGTTGATGCAATCATTGCTAAAGGCGTTAAAAAAGACGAAGCTATATTCCAGGTACTCAGAAAATATATTATTGAGTGCAAACCGGTTCGTTTTGATGGAAATAACTACTCCGAAGAATGGGTCAAGGAAGCGAAGAAAAGAGGTCTTACCAATGTAAATGATGTTCCGGAAGCTCTTGATGCATATGTTGATAAAAAAGCAATCGATCTGTTCAAACGTCAGGGAGTGCTTACCGAAGTTGAACTTCATGCCCGTACTGAAGTAAAATATGAAATGTTCATCAAGAAACTTCAGATTGAGTCAAGGGTACTTGGAGATCTTGTTCAGAACCATATCGTTCCCATTGCAATTAAATACCAGACCACTCTGATTGATAATGTTAAAGGGCTTAAAGAGGTGTTTGGAGATGCTGAATTCAAGGAACTTGCAGGAGCTAGACTTGAACTTATCCGTGAAATTTCCGAGCATGTTTCGTATATTAAAGCTAAAGTAAAGGAAATGGTGGAAGTCAGGAAAGTAGCCAATAAAATCGAGGATACACGTAAAAAGGCAGACGTTTATTCCAAGAAAGTTAAGCCATACCTTGCTGATATCCGTTATCACGTCGATAAACTCGAGCTTATTGTTGATAATGAGATGTGGCCTCTTCCAAAATACCGTGAACTCCTATTTACACGATAGTTTTTTCATAAGTTAAGGGTAAAAAGGTCATCCGGATTGGGTGGCCTTTTTTGCATCTGATACTTTTTTCCTGCACTATTCCGTTATAAGTAAATTTCCATTAATTTTACCCGAAACAAAGACATCATCTCATGAGGACGATTTATTTCATCTTAATCATACTGGCGCAAATTGCATTCGCGCCGACTGTGCAGGCTCAGAGTAAGAAGGATAAAGACTACAAGGCCAGTATGGCTTTCAATGCTGGGGAATATTATAAGGCGGCCGATTTATATAAAACGGCTTTCAATAAAATCAAGGATAAAAACAAACAGAATGAGGTAATTTTTAAAATTGCCGAATGTTATCGAATTGTCCGCGATACCCGCAAAGCAGAACTCTGGTACAAAAAGGCAATTTCGAAAAATTATCAGGATCCCATGATATATCTGCGTTATGGTGAAATGCTCATGATGAGTGAAAATTATCAGGAAGCTGTTGAACAATTTAAACGGTACAAGGAACTTGTGCCCGATGATCCCAGGGGAGAAAACGGAATCCGTTCCTGTCAGGTTGCAGTCGAATGGATTGAAAATCCTACCGGCTATGAAGTAGAAGAAATGCGGTTTTTTAATTCAAAAGAGAGGGACTTCAGCCCTTCCTATGGTGAAGAAGATTTCAGCAGTATTTATTTTACCTCTACTCGGGAAGACGCAACAGGCAAAGAAACTTCAGGGGCATCGGGTGAAAGTTTCAGCGATATTTTTGTATCGAACATGGATCGGAAAGGCAAATGGAGTACCCCAATCCCACTAGGTGAAGAGTTTAACTCCGAAGCGGACGACGGAACTCCAAATATTTCTGCCGATTTCACTACAATGTATTTTACACGGTGCCCGCGTGGTAAAAATGAACAATTGGGTTGTTATATATTCTATTCCCGGAAAAGCGGTGGGGAATGGGGTAAACCCGACAAGATTAAAATCTCTGAGGATAGTGTTATAGTTGCTCATCCGGCTATCTCCCCTGATAATAATACACTTTATTTCGTTTCCAACCTCCCCGGAGGATACGGTGGAAAAGATATCTGGAAAGTTACCCGGGATAACGAGGGATCTGATTGGTCGGTACCTGAAAACGCAGGTGAAGACATCAATACACCGGGAGATGAGATGTTCCCCTATGCTCATTTCGACGGAGCCTTTTATTTTAGCTCAGATAGTCACATAGGTTTAGGGGGATTGGATATTTATAAGGCTGTTCCGGGAGAGAACGGTCGCTGGAATGTAGAGAATATGCGTCCTCCTATTAATTCATCCCAGGATGATTTCGGAATTACTTTCGAAAAGGAGATTGAGCGTGGATTCTATTCCAGTGCGCGCAAGGGACGTGGGAATGATGAGATTTATTCATTTTATCTTCCTCCGCTTAAGTTTAATATTACAGGTGTGGTAAGAGATGAAAAAACCGATAAGGTACTTAAGGAAACTACTGTAAAATCTATTGGAAGCGATGGTATAACCGTTGAAGCAAGCACAAATGAGGAAGGATCATTCCGCTTCATGCTTAAACCAAATACCGATTATGTTTTTATTGCTTCCAGAACAGGCTATCTGAACGGTAAGGAACGTGAAACAACCAAAGGTCTTGAAAAAAGTAATGATTTCAGAACAGTCATTTATCTGTCACCGGTTGACCAGGTAATAGAACTTCCAAATATTTACTACGATTTTGGAAAATGGGATCTGCGTCCTGAATCAATGGTAGCCCTTGACAAACTGGTTGAAACACTAAACGATAACCCGAATATTACCATTGAATTGATGTCGCATACAGACTCACGCGGTTCCACTCAGGATAACGAACTGCTATCCCAGCGCAGAGCTCAGTCGGTTGTGGATTACCTAATCTCGAAATCAATAGCTTCAGACCGTCTTCAGGCCAAAGGATATGGAGAATCGGTTCCAAAAGTTGTTGAGGAGAAAATCGCTGCGGAATATAAATTTCTGATTGCAGGACAGGTTCTTAACGAAGCGTTTATAAACGCGCTTCCTGTCACCAATAACGAGCAGGAGGTTGCACATCAGATTAACAGGAGAACAGAATTCAGGGTGCTGTCAACAGACTACATTCCAAAGAAATAGGCTGTTTAATCTCTCTGAAGTTTTTTCGCCAGTTTCTGAGTGGCTTCTTCTATCGACTCTTCCGGTCGTATGATGTTAAATTCGCCCCAGAATTCGGGGTCTTCAAAATCACTTACCTGCTCGGAGAACACATCCGTGGGTCTGGTTGTTTCTTTAATTTTGTATTTGACAATATTTATTGGATCAATATCCGTAATAGCCATTTCGGAAACAGTTGTATAGGTGGATCTGAATACTTTCCGATTCCATCTGCACCGAAATTTTGCCTCAATACGTCCGTAACTAAGGTACCAACGGTCATCGATGATCCTGTACTTAACCTTGTAGGTTGCACCCGGGATATCAATTTTCATTCCTACAGGTTTCTTCTTTATCATTGATTCCGGAGCATACTCGATCCCGTGCGGACTTAACATAAAATCGATTGCGGAAATCGCCAGGGTATTCACATCAATGTAAATTTTTCCTTTGTATAGCGACATGCTTATTCCCTGTTTCTGGTCAAAATCAATAACATAAGCATCCCTGTCTTCAACGGTCTCCAGTCCACTGTAAAAATAATTGTAATAATTCATATTTTCTTCGCTTATCAGCTCGTCAGGGTTTTTAACGATATCGAGCATGAAAAGGTAATATGGACCTCCCTGTAAACGAAACAGGATGGTATCCATTTTTGATACATCCTGACTTTTCCTTCCCTTGTAAATCTTTACCCTGTCGCTGTCGACAAACCGGCTGTACGGGGCCTTGTAAACATCAAATACCGCTTCAGAAATAGCAACATAATTGCGGTTTTGCCGAATCGTTTCCCTGTAAAAGGCAGTGAGCATTGCCGGAGAATCGCCGTAATTATCGGATATCTTCATTCTGGCTTCTCTAAGTAATTGAATAGCATCAACTTTCCTTATTGTAAGTTCCCTGATATAATACCTTTCCAGCTCAAGCTGTATTTCGTTGCCGGTTTTCCCAAGTTCGGAAATCGGGATTTCAATACTCTTATAACCCAGACAGGAAACGCCTATTTTATTTGATAAGCGGCTGGTCGGAACTTTAATAATGAATAATCCGTCGGTATTCGATACAGTACCAATATTCGTACCTACCAGGTAAACACTCGCGAAAATGATAGGATCCCTTGAATCCTTATCATATACCGATCCCCTGATAACAGCATAACTCGTGTCGGGCGGCGATGAAATATCAGTAGAAAAAACCCGGAAAGGGAAGGAGAAAATTATAATGAAAAGCGGGATGAATTTTCTGATTGGATCCATATTCTGAGGAGATTTGGAACTATTGCACAAATAGCATATTGGGTTAAATATATAAAATATTCAGTTACGGAAAAACTGTAAAGTTTATCATTCACTCTTTCCCGGGTTTTAAAATGCAGGCCTGCTTACCAATTTCACTCCGGATTTTTTTATTTATCTTTGCATGCTTAAAAATCAGGATGTCGGATTTATCAAAATACAATCAGCGGGGTGTATCTTCTCAAAAGGAAGATGTGCACGATGCTATCCGGAACATTGATAAAGGCTTGTTTCCAAATGCTTTTTGCAAGATTATCCCCGACATACTGGGCGGGGATCCTGAATATTGCACGATTATGCATGCTGATGGAGCCGGCACCAAATCATCCCTTGCTTACATGTACTGGAAAGAAACCGGCGATATGTCGGTCTGGAAAGGTATTGCCCAGGATGCTATTGTTATGAATACTGACGATTTGCTTTGCGTGGGAGCGGTAGAAAATATCCTCTTATCTTCCACAATTGGCAGGAATAAGAATAAGATACCCGGACAGGTAATCGCTGCACTTATTAACGGTACAGAAGAATTTCTGAGTTTTTTGCGTGAAGCCGGCATTTCCATTTATTCCACGGGTGGTGAAACGGCCGACGTGGGTGATATTGTCCGCACCATAATTGTAGATTCAACAGTTACCTGCCGGATGAAACGCTCCGAAGTGATTGAAAACAATATTCAGGCAGGTGATGTAATTGTTGGCCTTGCCTCCTACGGTCAGGCCAGTTATGAGAAAGAATATAACGGTGGAATGGGCAGTAATGGCCTTACCTCAGCGCGTCACGATGTATTTGCACACTATCTCGCTGAAAAATACCCGGAGAGTTATGATCACGAAATCAATGAAAACCTCATATATTCAGGTACATGCAATCTGACTGATGAGATTCCCGGCACAGGAACCACTGCCGGAAAACTGGTGCTGTCGCCCACACGGACCTATGCCCCGGTTGTAAAAAGAATTTTGCAGGAACTCAAACCTGATATTCACGGAATGGTTCATTGTTCAGGGGGAGGACAGTCAAAAGTGTTGCACTTTGTAGAGAATATGCACATTATTAAAGATAATTTATTCGATATACCGCCATTATTCAGGCTGATTAAAGACCAGAGTGGCTCCAATCTCAGGGAAATGTATCAGGTTTTTAATATGGGGCATCGTATGGAATTCTATGTTCCTGAAAATATAGCTGCTGAAATAATATCAATTTCCGAATCCTTCAATATTGACGCCCGTATAGTCGGTCACTGCGAGCCATACAACAAAAAGAAGCTTACAATCCGCACCGGTGAAGATAGTTTTGAGTATTAGCTTCCTGAGACTTCATTCATTTCAATCCTTTATTTTTTAGTATTTTTGCACGGTGTAAAAGAATTTTATTATGAGCAATAATTTGTTTTTGGAAAAGTTACAGGGAGTTAAAAACCGCTTTCATGAAGTAAGTGAGTTGATTACAAATCCGAATATAGTTTCGGATATGAAGAAGTATATCCAGCTGAATAAAGAGTACAAGCAGCTGGAGCCCATTATGGACGCCTACAACGAGTATAAAAATATCACCGACAACATACTTTCAGCGGCCGATATTCAGAACAATGAAAAAGATGAAGAATTAAGGGAAATGGCCAAAGAGGAGCTTGAATCTCTGAATTCCAGGTTGCAGCCACTTGAAGAAAAAATCAAGTTCCTGCTTATTCCTGCTGACCCGGAAGATGATAAGAATGCTGTGCTTGAAATCAGGGGAGGTACCGGGGGAGATGAGGCAAGTATTTTCGCGGGAGATCTTTATCGGATGTACACACGGTTTTTCGATATGAAAGGCTGGAAGTACGATATAACAACATCTACCGAAGGAAGTGCTGGCGGATATAAAGAAGTTATTATTGATGTTACCGGTCACGGAGTTTATGGAATTATGAAATATGAATCGGGTGTTCACCGGGTTCAGAGAGTTCCTCAGACCGAAACCCAGGGACGGGTTCATACTTCAGCAGCTACTGTCGCAGTCCTCCCCGAGGCTGATGAATTTGATGTGCAGCTTAAAACCGAAGACATCCGTAAAGATACCTATTGCTCTTCCGGTCCGGGCGGACAGTCAGTGAATACAACTTATTCGGCTATCAGGCTGACCCACATTCCCAGCGGACTTGTGGTTACCTGTCAGGATGAGAAATCCCAGATAAAAAACCTGGAAAAGGCAATGAAAGAATTAAGAACCCGATTATACAATCTGGAATACCAGAAAAGGATGGATGAAATTGCTGCGAAAAGAAAAACCATGGTTTCTTCGGGGGATCGATCGGCAAAAATCAGAACCTATAATTATCCTCAGGGCAGGATTACGGATCACAGAATTAATTATACCATGTATAATCTTCAGTCGGTTTTAAACGGAGATATACAGGAATTAATATCCCAGTTGCAAATGGCAGAGAATACCGAAAGGCTCAAGGAAAGCGGTATTTGAGGCGTTATTTGTATTTCTGATTCTTTACAGGATAAACCTTCAGCATAAACGCCTAAGACCATGAACGCCAGACAACTATTTAATCAGATTCGCGAAAAACAGAGCTACCTGTGTATCGGGCTGGATACCGATTACAATAAAATTCCAAAAGCCCTTCTCGACAGCGAATACCCGGTTTTTGAATTCAATAAGCGAATTATAAAGGCAACTGCGGATCTTTGCGTAGCCTATAAGCCAAACATGGCTTTTTATGAGAGCTTGGGCGCTTCTGGACAAATGAGTCTGGAGATGACCGTGAATTATATCCGCACTCATTACCCTGAGCTTTTTGTTATTGCGGATGCCAAAAGGGGGGATATCGGGAACACGTCAAAAATGTATGCCTCTGCATTTTTCAGCAATTTTGACTTCGATGCAGTTACAGTTGCTCCCTATATGGGAAGTGACAGCGTAAAACCATTTCTGGAGTACCATGAAAAATGGGTTATCCTGCTGGCATTAACCTCAAATGAAGGTGCAGGGGATTTTCAGTTTCAAAAGATAGAGGGAACACAGGAATTCCTTTTTGAAAAGGTACTCAGTACATCCCGTGAATGGGGAAATGAAAATAACATGATGTATGTTGTGGGCGCTACAAAAGCTGAATGGCTTAAGAAAGTCAGAGCAATTGTTCCTGATCATTTTCTGTTGATACCCGGTATCGGAGCTCAGGGAGGGAGTCTGGCAGAAGTAAGTTCTGCAGGTATGAATTCCCAATGCGGACTCCTGGTCAATTCCAGCAGGAGTATTATTTACGCAGATATAACCGACAAATTCGATGAATTTGCCCGGGAGGCGGCAAAAGAGATCCAAAAGGAAATGGCAGGGTATCTTTCTAAAGCTAAGCTAATCTGATACTTTATACTTTTTGACGCTAATCAGCAAACACAGGCTCTTTATAGCTTCAAGTTGCTTATTTCCCATCTGCCCTTATTTCTGATATTATTTTTCTAACGCTGATTTTTTTCTTTTCATGACATTAAGTTAAAAACCTTATGTTACTGAAATGGAAAATATCAAAGAAGATTTCCTTCATTTTATCTGGGAAAACAGGCTTTTTGATGAGCGATCCCTCCGTATAAATGATGAACCGGCCGAGATAATTGAGACCGGTCAACATAATTTTGCTTCAGGACCTGATTTTTTCAATGCCAGGATAAAAATCGGAAATACCCAATGGGCCGGGAATGTTGAGATTCATGTAAGGGCATCCGACTGGTTCCGTCATAATCATCAGGATGATCCCTCCTTTTACAACGTAATTCTTCATGTGGTTTATAAAAAGGATTGTACACTGGAAAGGCCGGGTGGAGAGGAAATTCCCTGCATGGAATTGAAAATTGATGATAAGCTGTTACAAAAGTATAATACCATAAAGAAATCACCCGATGCTTTTCCCTGCAAAAACCTGATCCCCCGAATTGAAAAAATTTATCTGAGCGATTGGATTTCAAAACTTATGATTGAAAGACTTCAGGAAAAAACTTTGGAGATAGATACAGTTTTAGCCGGCAATACATACAACTGGGAAGAAACGCTGTATTTCTTTTTGGGAAGAAGTTTTGGATTCAAGATCAATGCATTTCCATTTGAAACCCTTATCAGGACAACACCACTGAATATATTACTTCGTTTCCGGGAAAACCCTTTAACTATAAATGCAATACTCTTTGGACAGGCCGGGTTTCTTGAAGATATTCTTAGTGAAGATGATTATTACAGATCACTTCAAAGGGAGTATCATCCTCTAATCAAAGTATTGCCTCAACGCGCACTCGACAAAAGTAACTGGAAATTTATGGGTGCCCGGCCAGGAAATTTTCCCCTGATAAGGATTGCTCAGTTCGCATCCATTGTTGCACAACAATACCCTCTGTTTGCTGAACTAACCGATCATCCTGATTTGAAAAGCTGGAGGAAAATAGTAGAAACAGGTTGCCAGAGTTATTGGGAAACACATAGTTTATTTGGCAAAACCGGAAAACCACGAAAGCTGAAAATCGGAAAAATGTCAGCTGATCTGGTCATTCTGAATTCATTTATTCCTGTAGTATTTCACTATGGAACAATGAGAAAGAGAGATGATCTGAAAGACCAGATGTTACAAATGCTCGAGCAACTCCCGGCCGAAAAAAATGTAATTCTTAATAAGTGGAAAAAAACCGGTCTGAAAGCTGTAAATGCTTTTGATTCACAGGCACTCATTCACCTCACAACACGATATTGCCGGCACAGAAAGTGCCTGAATTGTATGATTGGAGGAAGGTTTATTAAGGAAAAATGATTCCTGACATTCTCCATTATCCCCCCCAAATCAGGAAATCAAAAATTTCTCATGAAAAAACGGTTAATATCTTGCATTTCCGGAACAATATTTTCTACGGTATGTTATTTATGAAATATCATATTTTACAAGCTTTCCCGAAAGAAGGGCACGGTTATTGCAAACACATTTTTCATTTGGTTAACATCTTTTTTTTAATTGTGTAAAAAAAATACTTTAGAATGAATATTGAATTGAAATATGTCATATTATTACATCAAATTTCTTAGTAGTTCTGAGTATTAAAAGACAAGGTCTAAATTAATAATAATCAGGGCACTAATTAGTACTAAAATTTAAAAACTATTTAAAAGAAGCAGAGCTTTCTCATGAAATCAGAAGAAAAACAAATTATGACCACTGCCTCGGGTGACGCAGATGGTCAGGAACCTCCAAGCGGACTAGGACGGATCCAAAATGAAACACTAAGCTTCACTGCAAAAGCAAAAAAAGAATTCCCAATAAACGAAAAAACCTTTGGTTTTAAGGAAAGATACTTTCCGGGTGTGAGTATTATAGACTGGAATAACTGGCAATGGCAAATACGCAACAGTTTTACCTCAGTTAAACAACTGGAAACCTTCCTTCACCTTTCTCCTGAAGAAAAAACAATTTCTGAACGGGATATTAACCTCCCGATGCGTATTACTCCTTATTATGCAAGTTTACTCGATAAGTGCAACCCGCTTCAACCCTTGCGCAGAACGGTTGTGCCTGTTATTGATGAATTGCTTGTTTCAGCGGGAGAAGAATCTGATCCACTAAGCGAAGGGCATGATAGTCCGGTTGATCTTATAGTTCACCGCTATCCCGATCGCGTATTATTCACCATTACCGGTATTTGCAGCGTGTATTGCCGTTATTGCACGCGTTCGCATATGGTAGGTAAAAAAGATAAATCGCATCCCGGCCTGAGTAAAATTGACACGGCAATTGAGTATATCCGCAATCATTCCGAAATCCGCGATGTACTTCTTTCCGGAGGAGACCCTCTTACCATGTCAGACAACCGTCTGGAATACGTACTTTCACAGCTGAGAGCTATCTCTCATGTTGAAATCATACGGATCGGAACTAAAGTACCTGTGGTGCTGCCTCAGCGTATTACTTCTGAATTGGTTAAAAAACTTAAAAAGTATCATCCTCTGTATCTCAGTATTCATTTTACTCACCCCGATGAGATGACAGAAGAAACCAAGACAGCTTGTAACCGTCTCGCAGATGCAGGTATTCCAATGGGTAGCCAGACAGTTCTGCTTAAGGGAGTTAATGATGAAACGGATATATTTACAAAACTTACCCACGAACTTCTGAAAGTAAGGGTACGTCCGTATTATCTTTACCAGTGTGATCCAATTCCGGGTTCATCACATTTCAGAACTCCTGTGAAAAAAGGTCTTGAGATTATTAAGGGTCTCAGGGGATTTACCTCGGGCTATGCAGTACCGCATTATGTGATAGACGCACCCGGTGGTGGCGGCAAGATACCTCTTTTACCTACTTATTTTGAAGGTAAAAAAGACGGGGATATCATCCTGTCTAATTATCAGAATAAAAAGTTCAAGTACCCCGATTATATGTAGGTCTTAATATTCTTTAAACAAACTTTTTAACAACCAGAAAATGGAAGAATCAGTATGATTCTTCCGTTTTTTATAATACACACAATGAAAGTCGGATTAACATACGATTTGCGATCGGAATACCTTAAGCAAGGCTATTCGGAAGAAGAGACTGCCGAATTCGACAGGGAAGAAACCGTTGCTGCCATTGAATCCACACTCAACAAGATCGGGTATCCGACCGAAAGAATCGGCAATGTGAAACAACTTGCCGAAGCGCTTGTTGCCGGTAAAAAATGGGACATCGTTTTTAATATTTGCGAAGGAATGTATGGAATAGGCCGTGAAGCGCAGGTTCCTGCACTTCTGGATGCATATAACATTCCTTATGTTTTCTCCGGGCCACTTGTTCTGTCGCTTACACTTCATAAAGCCATGACCAAAAGCGTGGTTCGTGATGCCGGTGTTCCAACTCCCGCATATCACGTGGTTCATGTTCCGAAAGATATTGAAGCAGTTAAACTTGAATTCCCCTTATTCGCAAAACCTCTTGCAGAAGGCACCGGGAAAGGGATCGATACACATTCGGTTATACATAATCAGGATGAGCTAAGAAACAGGTGCCTGTATTTACTAGAACGGTTTAAACAGCCTGTACTCGTAGAGACCTATCTCAGCGGAAGGGAATTTACCGTGGGAATTGTAGGAACAGGTGACAAAGCGAGGTCGGTAGGTGTTATGGAAATAATCCTGAATGAAAAGGCCGAAAAAAATGTATACTCTTACGTTAATAAAGAAGAGTGTGAAGAACTTGTTGAATATGTTCTTGTCAAAGGTCCGGTAGCAGAAGCATGCGAAAAGGTGTCGCTGGATGCCTGGAGATGCCTGGGTTGTGAAGATGCCGGAAGAGTTGATGTGCGACACGATGATAACGGAATACCTAATTTTATTGAGGTGAACCCACTAGCCGGAATTCATCCTGAACATTCTGATCTTCCGATATTAAGTACTAAAAATGGCATAAGCTATCCGGAATTGATGACGATGATCATGGATTCGGCTGTGAAGAAAATTAAAAAAGGCAAATAATCTGTAATGCCGTTTGGATAACCGTATATATTTATGAACAGAAACGGAAATAACAGAATTGTAAAATGAAAAAAGCCCTCATCCTCATCAACAGAATTTCTGATAATCCCACGGAAGATGAGATGGATGTGCTTTCGCAGGCTGAAGAGGTTGAAAAAGCCCTTTACGAATTGGGATACAATTCCTCCAGGCAGTTTATGGATCTTAACCTCGAACAGACCAAATCAGCGATTCTCAGTAATTCTCCCGATTTTGTGTTTAACCTCGTTGAAACAATCGATCAGCGCGGGGATCTCATTTACCTGGCTCCGGCATTACTGGGTAGTCTGCATATTCCATACACCGGATGCAGGCTTGATGGAATGTTTCTTACATCAAACAAAATACTAACCAAACAATTGCTGGTCCATCGCGGCGTAAGAACACCAGAATGGTTTGAAAGTACTGCGCATTTCGATTTAGATCCCTCGAAAACATACATTGCTAAACCTCTTTGGGAGGATGCATCGGTAGGAATCAACGATAGCAGTGTTTTCAGAGGAAATGATGCAGGTATCATAACCAGTCTCAAAGATCGTTGGGGTAAAGGGTTTTTTATTGAAGAGTTTATCGATGGCAGGGAGTTCAATGTCTCGGTTCTCGGGGGAGAAAAAGGCCCACAGGTAATGCCTCTTGCTGAAATACTTTTTAACGATTTTCCGGCGGAAAAGCCCAGAATCGTAGGGTATGCCGCCAAATGGAATCAGGACACATTTGAATATAAAAATACACCGAGGAGCTTCGATCTGAAAAATACTTCAGAAAATTTAAAGAATGAATTAAAAGAAATGGCAATTAAATGCTGGGAAATTTTTAAGCTCAAGGGATATGCAAGAGTTGATTTCCGTGTAAACCAGCAAAATGAGCCATTCGTTCTTGAGATAAATGCAAACCCATGTATTTCGCCCGATGCCGGCTTTTACGCAGCCTGTTCGAAAGCTGGAATAAGCTTTACAGAAATGGTTAAACAAATTATTTACGACGCTCAATCATGAATACCGAAAACATTACATTCCGTACCCGGGTTAAATTTGAAGATATCGAAGCTGTTACTGATATTGTACGTTCAACCGGCTTTTTTCGTGAAGACGAAGTCCTTGTTGCCCGTGAACTAGTCGAAGAAGCTTTTCACAAGGGAAAAGAAAGCGGTTATGAATTTATTTTTGCTGAGGTCGGGGGACGAACAGTTGCCTATGCTTGTTACGGACTGATCCCCTGTACCTTAAAAAGTTATGACCTTTACTGGATTGCTACGCATAACGATTTCCGGGGAAAGGGAATTGGCCGGATTGTGCTCAGACAAACCGAAATTGCTGTAAACCAACTAGGGGGTAAAACCGTTTATGTTGAAACTTCCTCCAAAGAGCAATATGTTTCCACCCGCGTATTTTATGAGAAAAACGATTACATCCTGAAAGCCCGGTTTGAGGATTTTTATGATATCGGGGATGATAAATGCGTATATATTAAAGTAGTATCCTGAATAAAACGCTAATATTGCATTTTTCAGAACAAAAATAAATAGCGTTGGGTATACCGGCAAGGTCGGACTGAACATGCCGGTATTTTATTTTTCAGCATAAGGTAATTGCATTTTAGAATAAGCTGTTTGGTTTCTATAAAATATTATTGGAGATACATCTTGTTATATTAAAAATTTTGAATATTTTTGCAGTTCGAAAAAAATTGAAGAAAGAAAAATTAAAAATTGTAAAGAATGTTAACTGCTGAAAAGAAATCAGAAATTTTCAAAGTGCACGGAAAATCAGAAACCAATACTGGTTTGTCTGAATCACAGATTGCTTTGTTTTCCACCCGGATTAACGACCTGACTCAGCATCTTAAGACCAATAAGAAGGACTTCAGTACACAGAGAGCCCTGCTTAAACTGGTTGGTAAGAGGCGCCGGCTGCTTGATTATCTGAAAGACACCGATATTAAACGTTACAGAGGCATAGTAAAGTCTTTGAACTTAAGAAAGTAAAAATGCAAAAAGGCAATT
The DNA here is from genome assembly GCA_964404825.1 of uncultured Chitinophaga sp. Lineage (GTDB taxonomy): Bacteria > Bacteroidota > Bacteroidia > Bacteroidales > JACJXF01. Next base: position 17,996 of record CAYOLQ010000029.1, on the reverse strand, counting down.
CCTTCAATTGCCTTTTTTGTTTATATCCCCGTTTCATTTCCTGATTTTCTCTGTCATTAAATGAAATAACTGAAATGAAATTCCTAATTTCAGAAACCACAAAATTACATTGTAGCCGCAAATTTTCATCAGCACCTTACTACGTAATTTTTTAACTACAAGAAAAAAGAAACCAAAACCGCGTGCCGCCAAAGTTATTGCGGTGGCGCAAAAACCAAGAAAAAATGTACAAACTCACACAAAAAAATATAGATCTGGGTGATGGCAGGATAGTTACCATCGAAACAGGAAAATTAGCAAAACAGGCTGACGGCTCAGTTGTAGTTCGTCTTGGAAATACCATGCTCCTTGCAACCGTTGTTGCAGCTACAGAAGCAAAGGAAGATGTTGATTTTATGCCGCTATCAGTTGAATATAAAGAAAAATATGCTGCATCAGGCAGATTCCCGGGAGGTTTTATGAAAAGGGAAGCCCGGGCAGGCGATTATGAAATTCTGGTATCACGCCTGATAGACAGAGCATTACGTCCTCTTTTTCCAGCCGATTACCATGCTGAAGTATTTGTGAATGTTATCCTTTTATCGGCCGACAACGATACGGCTCCTGATGCACTTGCCGGACTGGCAGCATCTGCTGCGCTGAGTGTTTCGACTATTCCCTTCGGAGGACCTATTTCCGAAGTCAGGGTTGCACGCATCAATGGAAAATTTGTTGTTAATCCCGGATTTAAGGATTTGAAATCAGCAGATATCGATATTATGGTTGCCGCTACAAAAGAGAATATTCTTATGGTTGAGGGCGAAATGAGCGAAGTATCTGAAAACGATATGATTGAAGCCATCCGTGTTGCGCATGAAGCTATTAAAATTCAGTGTATTGCTCAGGAAGAGCTGGCCAGTGAACTGGGAATTGTTAAACGTGAGTATTCGCACGAAACCAACGATCCCGAGCTGAAAGCCCGCATTGAAAAAGAATTGTACGCAAAAGTATATGAAATTGCCGGGAAAGGTAATCCCAATAAGCATGAACGTGCAGCTAATTTCCAGGCTATACGCGATGGATTTATGGCAAAACTTAAAGCCGAAGCCGGAGAAGAGAATGTTAATGAAATGCTCGTTAAAAAATATTACCATGATGTTGAGAAATCAGCTGTTCGTAATAATATTCTGGACAAGGGTATTCGCCTCGATGGTCGTAAAACCGACGAAATCCGTCCCATCTGGTGCGAAATAGATTATCTTCCTGCAACTCATGGTTCCGCACTTTTTACACGTGGAGAGACACAATCACTTACCACTGTTACTCTTGGAACAAAAATGGATGAAAAAATGATTGACGAAGTTCTTTTTAAAGGAACTGAGAAATTCGTGTTACATTATAATTTTCCTCCTTTTTCTACCGGCGAAGCCAAACCATACCGTGGAACCGGACGTCGTGAAATCGGACACGGAAACCTTGCACACAGAGCCCTGAAGCGGATGGTGCCGGGTCCCGATCAAATTCCTTACGCAGTACGCGTGGTTTCTGATATACTCGAATCAAATGGATCATCATCCATGGCTACCGTTTGTGCCGGAACACTTGCACTGATGGATGCAGGAGTAAAAATGAAAAAACCGGTCTCGGGTATTGCAATGGGACTTATCACCGATACTAAAACAGGTAAATGGGCTGTTCTTTCCGATATTCTCGGCGACGAGGATCACCTTGGCGACATGGACTTCAAAGTTACCGGAACACGCGACGGAATTACTGCAACCCAGATGGACATTAAAGTTGACGGTCTTTCGTTTGAGGTATTATCAAAGGCGCTTGAGCAAGCAAAAGCCGGCAGGTTGCATATTCTGGATATAATGATGAAAACCATTTCCGAACCACGGGAAGATTATAAACCGCATGCACCCAGAATTATCAGAATCGAAATACCTAAGGAACTCATTGGTGCTTTAATTGGCCCGGGTGGTAAGATAATTCAGGAAATTCAGAGAGAAACCGGCACTGTAATCACTATTGAAGAAGTTGATAATAAAGGTATTGTTGATGTATCTGCAGTGGATAAAACATCCATTGACGCAGCAATGGCAAGGATTCAGAGAATTGTTGCTGTACCTGAAATTGATAAGGTTTACAGAGGTAAAGTGAAAGCAATTGTTGCATTCGGAGCCTTTGTTGAGATTATTCCCGGAAAAGAAGGTCTTCTGCATATTTCCGAAATCGAATGGAGAAGACTTAACACGGTTGATGAAGTTCTTAAAGAGGGCGACGAAATTGATGTAAAACTGATTGATGTTGATCCCAAGACAGGAAAACTCAAACTTTCAAGAAAGGTTCTCCTTCCTAAACCGGAACAAAAAGCATAAGTTTATTCATAACTGGCCTAAGCGCAGGGTTTTTACCCTGCGCTTTTTGTTTTTGGAAAAACCATTCAAAAACATTATTTTTTTATGAGGCTTTTTCTTAATTCTCTTATCTTTGTTTTCTTCAGCCATCCGCATTATAAATAAATTAAGTACATATGAAAAAGTTAATTATTCTTTTTATGGCGATTTTATTCTCAGCCTGCTCACAGCAGAAGATTCAATACCCTGAAACCCTTAAAAACACTACGGTTGATAACTATTTTGGCACAAGTGTTGAAGACCCGTACAGATGGCTGGAAGATGATATGTCGAAGGAAACAGGCGACTGGGTGATTAGCCAGAATAAGGTAACAGATGACTACCTTGATTCAATTCCTTTCCGGGATAAAATCCGCGATCGGCTTACCAAACTCTGGAATTATTCCCGAATGAGTAATCTTAATAAAAAGGGAGATTACTATTTCTATGGTTTTAATACCGGTCTCCAGAATCAGGATGTTATTATGTATAAGAAAAATATTGCCGATGCCGGCCAGGTTTTTCTGAATCCTAACTCATGGTCAGATGAAGGAACGGTGGCTCTTTCAGCTTTTTCAGCATCCAACGACGGAAAATATGTTGCATACGGCAAAGCGGTAGCGGGATCTGACTGGAATGAATTTTTTATAAGGGAAATTGAAAACCTCAGGGATCTCGACGATCATCTTAAATGGATCAAATTCAGCGAAATTGCCTGGTATAAGGATGGGTTTTTCTATAGTCGTTTTAATGAACCCAAAGAAGGAGATGCACTTAAAGGTGAAAACCTTAACAATAAAGTGTATTACCACAGAGTAGGTGCATTGCAATCGGATGATGTTCTGATTTTTGAAGATATTGAACATCCCGGCTGGAGTTTTAATCCTACCGTAAGTGACGATGAAAAATATTTACTTATAAGCGCTATCGAATCCACAACCGGAAATGCCCTATATGTTAAGGACCTGACCGTAAAAAACTCCGGATTTATTAAGTTGGTGGATAATTTTGAAAACGATTTCTCTTTTGAAGGTAATATTGATTCAGAAATTTTTCTTCTTTCAAATAGAAACGCTCCCAAATATAAATTGCTGTCAGTTGATATGAGCAATCCGAATCCCGGCGCCTGGAAAGATATTATTACTGAGAGCCCTGATCAGGTTCTTACCGGATGCAGCCTTTCAGGCGATAAAATTATTGCTACTTATCTTAAGGATGCCCGGAATATTTTAACAGTTTTTTCACTGGATGGAAATTTTCTGAATAACATCGATCTTCCCGGTATTGGTACAGTGAGCTTCTTTAATTCGAATCCGAAAGAAAATGAAGCCTTTTACCAGTTTTCTTCTTTTAATTATCCGGCAAGTATTTTCAGCTACAATTCAGAAACAAATGTGAGCGAACCGGTTTTCAAACCCGAAGTGGATTTCAATTCTGATGAATATGTCACGGACCAGGTTTTTTACACCAGTAAAGACGGAACAAAAGTACCCATGTTTCTTGTGCATAAAAAAGGCATAAAAACAGACGGTAAGAATCCAACATTACTTTATGGTTATGGGGGTTTTAACGTCACTCTGTCACCTTCATTTTCAGTAAGAAACGTTATATGGCTTGAGAACGGCGGAGTTTACGCTCTTGCAAATATCAGGGGAGGTGGGGAGTATGGCGAAGACTGGCATCAGGCAGGAACTGTTCTGAACAAACAAAATGTGTTTGACGATTTTATTGCAGCTGCTGAATACCTGATAGATAATAAATATACCTCAAACAAAAGACTTACTATACTTGGAGGGTCTAATGGTGGCCTACTGGTTGGTGCTGTTACAAATCAAAGACCGGAGTTGTTTGCCGTATCCATTCCCGCGGTGGGAGTGATGGATATGCTCCGTTACCACAAGTTCACTATTGGAAGGTATTGGGCCAGTGATTACGGTACCAGTGAAGATTCAATCCAATTCGATTATCTTTATAAATATTCCCCGATACATAATATTAAAGATGGAGTTAAGTATCCTGCAGTATTTGTCACAACCGGCGATCATGATGACCGCGTGGTTCCTGCACATTCATTTAAATACATTGCTACACTACAGGAAAAATATTCAGGAAGGAATCCGGTACTTATACGTATTGAAACCAACGCCGGTCATGGTGCCGGAAAACCAATGACCAAGGTTATTGATGAGGTTGCCGACATGTGGTCCTTTGCCTTTTTCAATATGGATTTTGTTCCCGGTTACTAGTTCCCGGATTGGTTTTAGTGCGGAATGTATTGAAATGAAAGATTGGAATTGTATCACGGGATTTTTTGACACAATACTTCATTTCATTTGTACCGCATAATGTCTATCCAAAACTTTGGCAATATCACCTATGCAATACAACTATATCGTAATTGAGGGAAACATAGGTGCCGGAAAAACTTCGCTGGTAAAAAAACTTGGCGGGGAATTCAAGGCAAAGCTGATTCTTGAACGTTTTGCCGAAAACCCCTTTTTACCAAAGTTTTATAATGAACCTGACAGGTATTCCTTCCCGGTTGAATTGTCATTTCTGGCCGACAGATACCAGCAATTAAAGGAAGAACTCAGTAACAGAAATATTTTTTCAAGCCTCATTCTGGCAGATTATTACTTTTCTAAGTCGCTGATATTTGCCAGAATTACCCTTAAGGACGATGAATATAACCTGTACCGCCAACTGTATGATATAATACATCAGCATCTGCCTGTGCCCGATCTCTATGTATATCTGCATGTCCCTCTTGAAAAAATAAAATCCAATATAAGAACCAGGGGAAGGGATTACGAGGTTAATATTGAAGACAGCTACCTCCTGAAATTACAAACCGGGTACTTCGATTACCTCAAAACCCAGACAGGTATGAGGATTTTAATAATCGACGGAAGCAATATTAATTACATAAATAACGAAGAAGATTACGTAAGGATTAAGAATAGTATTTTTAATTCCTCTTATCCGGTAGGTATAAATCGTATTATTTTATAGAAATATCAGTCCAAATGAGTATTTAGACTTTTTTATAAAGAATAAATTTCATAGATTTGTGTATATTTTAAGAAAATCGAATTTTTTACTTTAAACTAATATCCAGAGCATTATGAAAAAATTGACCTACTTAGCACTTTTCACTTTTGTAGCATTCGCTATCAGCAGTTGCGGAGGCTTAAATAAAATGAAAGAAAAAGCTGCTGATGTTTCCTACACCGTTACTCCTGAGATTCTCGAAGAACATGGAGATCAGGTAGCTGTAAAAATTGACGTGAAATATCCTGCAAAATATTTCAACAAAAAAGCTATTCTAACTGCAACTCCTGTTTTGAAATATGCAAAGGGAGAAACTGCATTTGCTCCTAAAACTGTTCAGGGAGAAAGTGTTGAAGCCAACAACCAGAAAATCGCCTACAAAACCGGTGGTTCTGTTTCATATGCAGGAACTGTTCCTTTTACCGAAGATATGATGAAATCGGAATTGGTAGTTAGAGTAGAAGCCGAATTAAAAGGCAAAAAACTTCCTTTCGATGATTATAAACTGGCCGACGGTGTTATCGCAACTCCTAAACTGGTTATAATTGATCCAAAACCTGTTATGGTTGGAGATAAATTCCAGAGAGTTGTTCCTGAATCAATGATGGCTGACATTCTGTATGTTATCAACAGAGCTGACATCAGGGCTTCTGAACTGAAAGCTGAAGACTGGGTAAAAGTTATGGACTTCATAAAAAAAGCAAACGCTGATGCGAAGGTTGAAGTGAAAGGTCTTGAAGTTTCTTCATATGCTTCTCCCGACGGTGCTCTCGAACTGAATGATAAACTTTCACAGAAACGTGACGGCTCAGCTACTCAGTACCTTACAAAAGAACTGAAAAAAGCTAAGGTTACTGAAGGTGCGCTTTCCAGTAAATACACTGCAGAAGACTGGGATGGTTTCAAAAAACTCATGGAGTCAAGCAATATACAGGATAAAGAACTAATCCTGAGAGTACTTTCTATGTATTCCGATCCTGCTGTTCGTGAAAAGGAAATCAAAAACATCGCTGCTGCTTACAAAGATATCGCTGAAGAAGTTCTTCCTCAGCTCAGAAGATCAAAACTTACTGTTAATACGGATGTTGTTGGTTATTCTGATGACGAACTTAAAGCACTATGGGTTAGCAATCCTGATGTTCTAAAACTTGAAGAAATTCTTTACACTGCTACTTTATACAGTGATCTGAACACCAAATTGGCGATTTATACAAAAGCAGCATCTAATTATTCAACTTGCTTCAGAGCAATTAATAATGTTGGATACTGTAATGTTCTTTTGGGAAAAACAGACGCAGCAAAAACTGCATTTGACAGAGCAAAGGAACTTCAGAGCAATGATGTTGTGAATAACAACCTCGGCTGCGTTGCCCTTATGAAAGGTGACGTTGTAAAAGCTCAGGAACTGTTTACCGCATCTATGGGTGCTGGCGCAGCTGTAAATTATAACCTCGGAATTATTAAAGTTATTCAGGGCGATTATGATGCTGCTGCTAACTACTTTGGAAATACAGATGAATTCAATACAGCACTGGTAAAATATCTGAAGAAAGATCTTGATGGTACTCTTGCAACTCTGGGCAGGATCGAGAAAGATTTCGCTAAGAAAGATTACCTGAGAGCTATTGTTGCTGCTAAGCAGAACAAGGATGAACTCCTTTTCGAATCGCTTCGTCTTGCATTTGCAAAAGACAGCGCACTTAAAGCACGCGCAAAAGTTGATCTCGAATTTGCTAAGTATTTTGAAAATGATGTTTTCAAAGGACTTGTAAACTAAGGTTCACACTTTTTATAAACAAAAAAGGCTATCCTGAAGGATGGCCTTTTTTGTTTAATACTCTTATGCGCTTTCCGCCTGCAGCATTGCGGGCCTATGGGAAAATATCAGAGTCAAACCAGACTGTGTTCAATAAAACACCTTAAAGAAGGGCTCTAATGGGTTATAGACTTTGTTTAAATTATTTTAGCCCGAAAGCAAACTTCCGGAATGCCTCCCACAATATTATCCCTGCACTAACCGACACATTAAGGGAATGCTTGGTACCTCCCTGGGGAATTTCAATACAGGCATGGCTTATATCAATTACCTGCTGGTCTACGCCATGTATCTCATGACCAAATACAATTGCATATTTTTTTTCTGTGTCGATCTCCATATTTTGTAATGACGTACTTCCTTCAGCTTGTTCAGCAGAAAGTATAGTATAGCTTTCTGATTTTAGTTTTAATGCAATCGTAATCGTACTTTCAGAATACTCCCACGAAACAGAATCAGTGGCACCCAAAGCAGTCTTGTGAATATCCTTATGAGGCGGACACGCAGTGATCCCGCATAAATAGAGCTTTTCTATACGGAATGCGTCGCAGGTGCGGAAGATGGAGCCGATATTATTCAGACTTCTTACATTATCAAGGATAACGGAAACGGGAATTTTTCCGACAGATTTAAATTCATCAATGCTTATTCGGTTGAGCTCTTCAATGGCCAGTTTCCTCATTAACAATATTTTTTATTTCAAAGGGATCCCCCGGTAAAAAATATCTTGTGTACCGGCTTCCTTAAATATTAATTTGGGAATATATCAGTGATATTTCGCACTAAATTATGGATTAAACCTTACTTAAGTGAAAAAAAATGGATATTTTCGTGCACTGTTAAATTTTACAAAATATTCCGGGAAATGAATATTCATGAATATCAGGGGAAATCCATCCTAAAAAATTACGGTGTATCTATACCCGTAGGATTTGTAGCTGAATCGCCAGAAACTGCAGTTGAGCTTGCAAAAAAAATACAGGCACTTACGGGAACCGATACCTGGGCTGTAAAAGCTCAGATTCATGCCGGCGGAAGGGGAAAAGGCGGCGGAGTAAAAATCGCAAAATCACTCGACGATGTAAAGCAATATGCAAAGGATATTATCGGGATGAACCTGATTACTCATCAGACCGGTCCCGAAGGTAAAACTGTACATAAAGTGCTTGTTGAACAGGGGATTTTTTATCCGGGTGAAAGTGAGATTCGTGAGTTTTATATGAGTATCCTCCTTAACAGAAGTACCGGCCGGAATATTATCATGTATTCTACCGAGGGTGGAATGGATATCGAAACCGTCGCAGCAAATACTCCGCATTTGATTTTTAAGGAAGAGGTTGATCCGAAATCGGGATTAATGCCTTTCCAGTCAAGAAGAATTGCTTTTAACCTTGGACTTAGCGGAAAAGCTTTTAAAGAGATGACGAAATTCGTTCATTCCCTCTACAATGCTTATATCGGTTCGGATGCATCATTATTCGAAATTAATCCGGTATTTAAAACCTCAGATGATCTTATTCTGGCAGCAGATAGTAAAGTGAATCTTGAAGATAATGCACTGTTCCGCCATCCCGATTTTATGGAAATGCGCGATCTTAGCGAAGAAGATCCTACTGAAGTAGAAGCGGGAAAATACGATCTGAATTTCATTAAACTCGACGGAAATGTGGGTTGTATGGTAAATGGAGCGGGGCTTGCTATGGCAACAATGGATATTATAAAATTATCAGGGGGTGAACCCGCTAATTTTCTCGATGTGGGTGGAACAGCAAATGCCGAGCGTGTTGAAGCCGGTTTCAGAATTATTCTGAAAGAACCTGCTGTTAAAGCAATCCTGATAAATATTTTTGGAGGTATTGTTCGCTGCGACCGTGTTGCCCAGGGTGTTGTTGATGCCTACAAAACAATTGGCGATATAAAAATTCCGGTAATTGTGAGGCTTCAGGGTACCAATGCTGTTGAAGGTAAAAAACTTATCGACGATTCCGGTCTTAAAGTATACTCTGCCATTTCATTGCAGGAAGCAGCCGATTTGGTAAAGAAACTCGTTTGATCCGGCAGAAAAAGAATCCGGATTATATTCAGATAAGCAGGTATTACCAGATTACATTTTTGCGCCTTACCGGCATTGTCATACATCTTGCCCCTCCTCCTCCCCGGGCAAGTTCAGAACCATCCACTGTTATTACACAGCGTTTGTAGCTAAAGGGATCTGCTTTACCTGCATTTACATCTTTTGCTTTAATAATTTCAAATCCCGCTTCGTGCATATTTTCTAACGTATAGGTATTACGGTTATATCCGATAACTTTCCCGGGTGCGAAAGCAAAAAAGTTTGCTCCACTGTGCCACTGCTCTCTTTCCTGTATCATGTCATCCCCCTTACCTCCGCAATATGTAATTTCAAGCTCCATACCCAGTTTTTTCAGAATGGCAGGAATATTTTCAACAACCGATATTTTTGTGACAGTTCCATTAGAAATCTCAATGTGAGCAGTTTTGAACCGGTTAGGAGTAAGTATCAATGGCTCATAAACCATGCAGCAATTTTTATCGAGGAGCGTGAAAACCATGTCAAGATGAATAAATGATTCAGGCTCAAAAGGCAATTCCTGAACAATTACATGATGCTGAGTTTTGGTCTTCTTTAGTTGTTCCACAATATAATCAACTCCCCGCGTTGAAGTTCTGGCACCTATACCGATAAGAAGTATGTCGTGTCTGGCAACCAGCATATCTCCTCCTTCAATGCGCAGTGAAGTATCAATCAGCCTTTCAGAAAGAGGGTCAATAATATCAGACAAAAACCGGGGATGATATTCGAAAACCGATTGCATAATGAATGATTCTCTTTCCCTGATTCGGTTTGCCATTGATGCGATCAAAATACTATTATTTATTGCAATCGAAGCGTCACGAGTAAAAAAGAAATTGTGCAGGGGAGGAAGACTGTAATTGTCTTCATTGAAGAAATTTGTAATTGTATTACGACTAAGCGGAACACCCTGGATTAACTGGTTGGCTAGCTCAGCATTTTTCAATTCCATAAGCTGATTAATCAGCATGTGCTGACCTTCGTTGTCACATATTTTCCTGATGAGCTTTTCTTTGCATGCGGGTATGGAAAGAACATCGGTGAGCAGGTCATCTACAAACAGGGTATTTGTTAACCTGGTTAGTAAGCACTCCAGTTGCGAATACTCCTTCTGGACAACAGATAAATTCAGGATGTCGCTATAGAGCGCACGCTGCGCGTTCCGGGGAGTCATATTTTCCACTTCCAATCCGGGTTTATGGAGAATAACAGCTTCCAGTTCACCAATTTCGGAGGTTAGATTAATACTTATTTTTGCATGCATATTCATAATCTTTTATTTGGGGGGATAGGCGATCCCCCGGAAAAAAATAATGTTAAAGTTACACATATATTCTTTCTGAAAAGTATCCGGCATAGTACACTTTTTTACAAACCCGGTTCAACACATTTTAAAATATTCTGTAAATTAATGCAATCAGGAAAGGCACCAGGATAGTTAGAATTACCCCGTGAACTATCGAAATAATCAGGTACTCCTTGCCCGAAGACTTTAAAATAACAGGCAGTGTTGTATCCATGGAAGTGGCTCCTGCAGAAGAAATAGGGGCAAGTTTACCAAAGAACCGGCTAAAAAACGGGGCGAAAAGCAAGCTGATTATTTCACGGATTATATTCGCCAGAAGAGCAAGTGTTCCCATTGCTTCCCCCGAAACCTGAGAAATTAACACCCCGGAAAGACTATAATAACCAAATCCTGCACCAATTGCCAATAAATCTTTCAATGCTATTCCCGGAACTAAAAGATTGTAAATCAATATACCCGAAAATGTGCCAATCAGGGTGGATAATGGTACCAGCATTATTTTCAGACTCACAGATTTAAGAATCTCTGGCAGACGGGGATCGCTGCCAAAGGAAAGGCCAATGAACAGCATCAGAATGTAAAGAACTATGATGCTGAGTTTATCAAATGATAGTTCTTCGGGAAGAATTCCAAACTGCCCCAAAATTATTCCTGCAAGGAAAAACAATACGATAATCAGACTACTTTTCATCTTTTCGGAAAATATACCGGTACAGGAAAAAAGCTGTTATCAGACTACCGGAAATTGCAAAAATGGAAATTAGAAATGCATCAATACCAATGGATGTAAGGTTTTTCATAACATCTTTCCTGGTTCCAACACTTAAACCCATAAAAAAAAGTAATACATATATAGTGTACAAACTTACCTTATCCGTGATCCGATTGAATCCACTGACCCGGGAAAATGCATATCCGGCAAGGGTTCCGGCAAGAAGTAGTATCAGGATTATCCACATTTCTTTAGTATTGTTTCAGGGAGTGAGGCACAAGGCAGATTTCAAAAATTCTGGTTTATACCAAAAGCTGACTACTGTACCTTAATTAAAGCCCTAAACATAACAATAATTTCTAAATCATTATGCCTATTTTTGCAGCGAATCAATTCTAAAAAATGACTATTCCCGACTGGCAAAGCCGAACAGAATTGTTGCTTGGAAAAGAAGCACTGCTGAAACTCAGAAATTCTCATGTAATGATAATCGGACTGGGAGGGGTAGGTGCGTATGCAGCGGAAATGCTTGGGAGAGCAGGTATCGGTAAACTTACTATTGCGGATGGGGATAAAGTTCAGCGTTCAAATATTAACCGTCAGCTTATTGCAATGGAAAGCACACTTGGAGATGAGAAAGCTGAAGTTATGGCAAACAGACTCCGGGAAATTAATCCACAAATAGAGTTAACTGTCATTAACAATTTTTTGCGCGATAAGCTCATGTTTGATGTTCTGGAAACTCCTTGCGATTATGTGGTTGATGCAATTGATACACTTTCGCCAAAAGTTTTCCTGATTGCCAAAACGATCGCAAGGGGCTATCCTATTGTTAGTTCAATGGGATCGGGTGGAAAACTTGATCCGTCTCTTATAAAAGTTTGCGACATTTCAGAATCATACAATTGTCGTCTGGCATATAGTTTGCGCAAGCAACTTCATAAGCTTGGTATCAGGGAAGGATTTAAAGTTGTGTTTTCACCGGAGACTGTTTCAAAATCTTCTGTAAAATTAATAGAAGCTGAGCAGAACAAGAAGTCAACTGTGGGTACTATCTCTTATATGCCACCCATCTTTGGGTGCTTCATGGCTTCTGTTGTAATTCGTGATTTAATAGAAACATGAGCATAATTAAAGAAAATCGCTGGTTCATGAACACCATGAAACCCGGATCAGATTGGTTTTTTATTGTCTCAGTATTAACCCTCCATCTCTTTTACTTTTTATGGCAAGTGATCCATGGAAACTATTTGCTGAGCGACTCATTCGAATATCTGATGGCTGCATCAAATATCAGAGAAGAATTTCTTTTATATTGTGGTGACCTGGAAAAGGTTGTAAACTATGATCTTTTTACAAAGAGGCCGCCTGTTTACCCTCTCTTTCTGGCTGCTTGCCAGTGGATTTCATCAGGATTTGTATTTGTGACAATTGTACAGAATGCACTTTCCATTTTTAGCTTGTTATTGGTGCGGTCAATTTTTATTCAACTGGGTTATTCAACAAAATATGACCTATTATTTGTGTTCTTGCTGATTTTTTCACCAGCTCAGTACATATATGCAAATATGATAATGAGTGAAACTTTGCTCCAGTTCCTGATTATTATAGCTTTTTGGAGTTTCACAAAATTTATTAAAAGTGGATTATACATTTATAGCATCGCTTATGGTGTTGCAATATTTCTGTGTCTTCTGACAAAGCCCGTTTTTACCTACTTCATATATGTTAATTTGCTGTTTTTTATCTGGTTAGCTATTAAGAGAAGTTCATTTAAACCAATACTTGTCAGTTTGATTCCACTACTTTTCCTTCTCGGATACCAGTATAGAAACTACAACGCGACAGGGGTTTTTGAGACTTCGAGTATTGCACGGATCAACCTGTTGGATTACAACACAAGGCATTTTCTTATAAATACAGTTGGATATGACGAATCCGACAGCATAATTTCAGATATAAAGGAACGGGCCAAACAAACATTGAACTATAAGCAGGAAGCTGCTTTCATCGAATCTGAAGCTATTGGAATTATTTCCCGAATACCCTTATCATATGCCTTGTTTCACCTTAAAGGAATTTTCGGATTTTTTCTGGATCCCGGACGATTCGACATGGTAAATTTCTTTAATCCTGATTTCGAAAAGGGAAGTGGGTTGTTGCTGCAACTTAATAAATATGGCCTTCTCTCTGCCGTAAAATATTTATTCGGGCATTCCTTTTTGCTTGTTGCAGCTTTATTTGCAGTGGGATTAGCAAAACTATTTAAACTTATCTTATTTCTACCGGCAGCTTTCCGGCTTAACAAATCATCCCTATCCAAAGGATTTGTTGCTTTACTTATTGTCTATACTGCAGTATTGACAGGCCCTCTGGGAGCATCAAGATTTTTTATGCCTTTGGAACCCTTGTATCTGGGTTTTGTACTTTTATTCGTATCGGAGTACAAAAATAAAGATAACACTAAGGTAAACAGAGAATGAAATAGTTCAACTTCTTCGGACAACACAAGAAATAGTATGTCTGTAAGCATAGAGATTATTATTTTTACGATATTTGGTATTCCAAACAATCTTTAAATAAACAGGAATCATGAAAAAATTCATTTTGGTTTTCTTTATTAGTGTTTCTCTAATGATATCATCTAATGCTCAGATACTTAGCTTCGGTATTAAGGGTGGGTTAAACTATTCGAAACTTAAATTCGATGATATATCAAATGTTACCTCAGGCAGCACGCAATATAACCTTCTGGAAGATGATTCTTTTCAGGGATTTCATTTTGGTGTAATGGGCCGTTTGAAAGTGTTTAACGTGTTTATTCAGCCTGAATTGCTGTTCAATACATCAGGTGGAAAAATTCTGGTTGAAGAGATTCAGGGTTCAAATACCGTAAATACCGTTAAACAGGTGAAGTACAACAAATTAGACCTTCCGGTTCTGGTTGGAATGAAATTCGGTCCTGCACGTGTTAATGTTGGTCCCGTTGCCTCAGTAGTATTATCGTCAGACTCACAGCTTGGTGACATCATTCCCGAATTGGAAACCATGTCAAAGGGAGCCACAATTGGTTATCAGGCAGGTGTTGGACTGGATATCCTGAAAAAGTTTACTATTGATCTCCGGTATGAAGGAGGACTTAGCAAACTCGGTGATAAACTGAGCGTTGGAGGAACTGACTATGCATTTGACTCAAGGGATAGAAAATTCCTGATAAGTTTAGGTTTCTTCTTTTAAAAGGATCAGCCTTCGGAGCGGAGCTGCCTTTTTTAAAATGGGAATCAAGGCAGAAATCATCATTCGCAGTAACAAGTAAATTATGGGATACCGGCTGATTTCATTGAAGCTTCCAACGAATTATTCTGATGAGGAATTACGTTTATTGGTGAGTCGTGAGCTGCGCATAAACGAATTCAGTTTCACTATCGAAGGTAAAAGTCTGGATGCCCGCCGGAAGACCGATATTCACTGGCTTCTTCGAGTCGGAGTATTTTCTCCGGAACTTCAAGGAGGTGCGGATGCCGTAATTCCGGCGATTGAGATACCTCGAAAAAAAACAACTAAAAAAGTATTAATCACCGGTAGCGGTCCTGCCGGTTTTTTTGCTGCTCTTTACCTGCAGAAATCGGGTTTTTCAACCACCCTTATCGAAAGAGGCAGGGATGTTAACGGGAGAGCCAAAGGGATAGAAGCATTTGAAAACAGGGGAGATTTTGACCCGCTGGCAAATTATGCTTTCGGGGAAGGGGGTGCGGGAACCTTTTCGGACGGTAAGCTTACTTCGCGTAGTAAGCATATAAGTGCCGAAAGACAGTTTATTCTTAATTCCTATATCATGGCGGGAGCGCCTCCCGAGATTGCTTATATGACACATCCCCATCTGGGTAGCGATAAGCTTAAGTCGATTGTAAAAAACCTCCGGAAAGAGTATGAATCAATCGGTGGTAAAATTCATTTTGAGACCCTGCTGACGGATCTGGAAATCGCTGAAGGCAGGGTTGTTTCTGTGCAAAGCGGTAAAAGGATTTTTGAAGCAGATTATTTTATAATTGCTCCGGGTCATTCCGCCTATGAAACCTACCGCATGCTTATGAGGAGGGGAGTGGCTTTCCGGCCAAAGAACTTTGCTATCGGCAGTCGTATGGAGCATCCTCAGCAGATTATCAATATGGCACAGTGGGGCAGGGAGAGTCTGCCGGGTGTGAAGGCTGCCGAGTACCGGCTGACTTCGAATCCGGATGGGGCCCTGCCGGTTTATACCTTTTGCATGTGCCCCGGTGGAATTGTTGTACCCGCTGCTGCTTATGAAAACACGAATATTGTAAACGGGATGAGCTTATACCAGCGGGATCTCAAATTTGCCAATGCAGCATGTGTGGCGGCAGTCAACCCTTTCGAGCTTATCGGCGAAAATGCCGGTGCAGCAGATGTTCTCAACTGGCTTGAAGCTCTTGAGACGAATTTTTTTAATATAGCAGGAGGATACGAAGCTCCGTTTTGCAGCATTAATGATTTTATCAGGCGCAAAGAACCAAAGAAAATTCCGGAAACTTCTTTCCCGCTTGGGCTCAAACCATCACTACTATGGGAACTTTTGCCTGAAAGGGTGAGCACTTCAATGAGAGCAGGCTTAATCGATTTTACGAAAAAAATTAGGGGGTTTGAATCAGGGATTATCATGGGACTTGAAAGCAAAACTTCCGCACCGGTTCAGGTTATCAGGGATGATTCGCGCAACTGCACCGGAATTAGTAATCTTTACATTTCAGGGGAAGGAAGCGGATTTGCAGGAGGGATAATCTCCAGCGGGGCGGATGGAGTCAGAACGGCAATGGCAATTGCGTTAAAATAAACAAGTCTTACATTGTACCAGCTGAAATTCCTGCTACAGCCCCCGTACTCCAGGCTATCTGCAGGTTGAAGCCACCCGTATCTGCATCAAGGTCTAATACTTCACCTGCAAGAAACAGGTTTTTGACAAGCTTGGATTCCATCGTTGACGAATTGATTTCATTCGTATCAACTCCTCCTGCAGTAATTATGGCCTCCTTAAATGACCGGCAACCGGTGATTCTGAATCGCATCTCTTTCATGAGAAGCATAATTTTCCTGCGTTCTTTGGAGCTTACCTGATGGCATTCTTTTTTAGGATCGAGAGCAAGAAGTTCGAAAAAAACAGGAATCATACTTGATGGAAGCCAGAGTCTGAATGCATTTTCGAGCTGTTTTTTTCCGTTTTCATTTAAATCCCTGATAAGACGCGCATCGAGCTTTTGCTCATTCAGCGCCGGTTTTAAATCGATTGATATCTCAACCTTATGGCCGGCACGTATTGCGTCTACAGCAATTCGGCTAAGGGTAAGGATGATTGGACCTGAAAGTCCGAAATGGGTAAAAAGCATTTCACCAAAGTCTTCCGCCTGTTTTTTGCCATTTACCCAAAGAATAGCGCTCACGTTTTTCAGAGCCAGACCCTGCAGCTTTTCTGCAAGATTTCCTTCTGTTTCAAGGGGTACAAGTGCCTGCCTCAGGCTTTCAATTTTGTGACCTGCAGACTGTGCCAGTTTATAACCATCTCCTGTTGAACCTGTTGCCGGGTATGATTTTCCACCGGTACAAATAACTACATTTTTTGCGAAAACGGATGATTCGCCCTTTGAATCTTCAATTTTCACACCCAAAACAGTTTTGTCTTTTAAAATGAGTTCACTTACACGGCAATCGTACCGGAATTCAACCCGGTATTTTTCGAGCCACGACAGGAGTGTATTCAGAACATCCGAGGCTTTATTACTTACCGGGAATACCCTGTCGCCACGTTCCACAATGGTTTCAAGACCATAGTTTTTTAAAAGGCTGATGATATCCCCCGAAAAAAACCGCGAGAATGCTGATCGAAGAAACTTACCGTTTGGGTGAACTTTCGTTAGAAATTCGGCCATAGGTGCAGTATTCGTTATGTTACACCGGCCCTTTCCGGTTATAAGAAGTTTACGCCCGGGCTGCCGCATGCGTTCAATGACAAGAACCTTTGCCCCTGATTCTGCGGCTTTACCTGCGGCCAGGAGCCCGGCCGGACCTGCACCGATGACAATTACATCATATTTTCCGGATTGCTCCAACGAAATGATTTATACCTAGAATTTATAGAACAAACCGGTTTCGCCGGTTACGTTGATTTCCTTAAAATTACGATAAGATGCATATCCTGCCATGATACTAAAACTTACACGTTTATACATGATAAATTCAATACCCATCCCGATTCCGTTATTCCAGTCTTTGTCAGTATTTTCCTGTGCAGGATAATAGGAATAGTCTTGCTCATAATGGTTGTAAAGAAAATGATTTCCCTGATACAGGAAAAAACTTGTACGGCTGGTTTCAACAAGGTTGTATAAAAACGTAAATCCAAGACTCAGACTTGAAGAATATTCCGATTTATAAGGGGCAAATGCAATCTGATACGTCCAGCGGGAAGGACAATAGCGGTAGGATAATCCATATCCTGTAGTAGCTCCTGCAGCTACACCTAATCCATGTTTGTAGTAAATACGACCGTTGTTATCGGTTTCTTCCTGCGCTTTTAGTGATGGATTAATAAATAGCAAACCTAAAAAAAGGAGCATGAGGGAAAG
>CAYOLQ010000028.1:39436-39560 GCA_964404825.1 uncultured Chitinophaga sp. | reverse complement strand
TAGCGCAAGCGTTGCGTCTCTGCGCGAAACTTTTTTTTATTTCACGCAATCCCGAAAGGGTCACCACCCACCTTTCATTTTTCCTTTTGCGGCATTCAAAACCAATTCAAAAAAAGTTACATTT
>CAYOLQ010000028.1:35129-39336 GCA_964404825.1 uncultured Chitinophaga sp. | reverse complement strand
TTTCAATACCGGCCCTATAGTTCAATGGATAGAATGGAAGATTCCGGTTCTTCTGTCCCGATAGCTATCGGGATGGGTTCGAATCGACGAAGCGTCACTACCTTTCATTTTTCCTTTTGCGGCATTCAAAACCAATTCAAAAAAAGTTACATTTGCATTTCAATACCGGCCCTATAGTTCAATGGATAGAATGGAAGATTCCGGTTCTTCTGATCTGGGTTCGAATCCCGGTAGGGTCACTTTTAAAAAAGTTAAATACCTGTAATTTAAATGATTGCAGGTATTTTTATTTCTAATTGTGTTTTGATAGTGTTTTATATTATCAATAATGATACTATTTTTCGTACTTTTGAATTAATTGAGTAATTTAAACTAAAACCAATTTCCATTTTAGATTGTGAATCGCGTCTCTATCAATATTATTATAATCCATGTGTTTCCTGCTATCATAAAAAACAAATTATTTTAATATCCGATGTTGCAAAAAAATCTTTTGTTTTTGCCTGTCAGATAAAAAAATAAAACCGGGAAAAGGAATAGGATTCTGCATTTTAGCATTTCCCTTCAGGAGCTAGTTATTTTGACTCTGGCAAATTCAATGTAATTTATAAAACTATCGAGTTAGTCTGCCAATAAC
Source organism: uncultured Chitinophaga sp. (assembly GCA_964404825.1). Taxonomy (GTDB): domain Bacteria; phylum Bacteroidota; class Bacteroidia; order Bacteroidales; genus JACJXF01. The sequence goes on along the minus strand of CAYOLQ010000028.1, from coordinate 38,699 downwards.
AATGGAGGATAAATTCAAAAATATGGATTAATGTTTCAATTGCTTTATTTCATTTTGTACAATCAGATATAATAGTTTAATTTAATTGAAAATCAGGAAGACTAATATAGAATGGAATAAAAAAAGACTTCTTGTAGTCCATATACCATATAGATTTACATTTAAATTGCCGCAATGAAACAGATCGCATTATTTTCTTTACTCATATTGTTTATTTTTAGTTGTTTGTCATGTACGAAACAGCCTAAAATAACAAATTTGAGGTGTGAATATCTTAACGAACCGATCGGGCTGGATGTTACTATTCCCCGGTTTACATGGAATATTGAATCGGAAGATAGTTTTTCCCAGGAATATTTTCAGGTATGTGTAGCAACATCATCCCGCTTATTGGAAAAGGGCAAAGCTGATATCTGGTGCTCAGAAAAAACACATAGAAATAATAGTTATGCTTTATATGGAGGGAAAACCATGGAATCATTTCGGAAATATTTTTGGAATGTAACAATTTGGAAACCAGGGGAAAAGAATCCAGTAGTTTCTGCCCCTGCTTCATTTGAAATGGCAATGGTGAATAAGACCGACTGGAAAGCACAATGGATTTCAGATGACAAGGACAAAAATTTCAAACCATCTCCATTGTTCCGAAAAACATTTAGCGCCCGAAAAGAAATTAAGTTGGCCCGCGCATTTATAAGCAGTGCGGGTTATTACGAATTGTTTATCAATGGCAAACGTGTAGGAGAGAATCGGCTTGACCCGGGTTATACTCATTTTGACAAACGTGTATTGTATACAACTTACAATGTTACTGATTTTCTGAAAAGAGGTGAAAACGCCATATCTGCGGTACTGGGTAACGGATGGTTTAACGTTCAGTCGCTTGCAGTATGGCATTTTGAGAAAGCCCGCTGGCGCAATCGTCCCCAGATGATTTGTGAATTGAGGATAGAGTACACTGACGGTACAAATGAACACATTGTTTCAGACAATTCCTGGAAGACTTCCACCGGAGCATATGTTTTTAACAATATCTATAGCGGAGATACTTACGATGCGCGTTTGGAAGAAGAAAACTGGCAAAAAACAGGTTTTGATGAAAAAAAATGGGTCAATGCAAAGCTAGTTGAAGAAACGGCGCCGCTGCTGGTTGCACAATTGATGCCGGCTATACAGGTAAGCAAAGAAATCAGCCCCGTTTCAGTTAAGGAATTTGGGGATAAGATTTACGTGTTTGATATGGGAGTGAACATCTCCGGTGTTTGCCGGATAAAGGTTAGGGGCGAGGCGGGTACAAAAATTACCATAAAGCACGGAGAACTTCTGTATACTAACGGAAGGCTGAACCAGTCAAACATCGATTGCTACTTTCAACGCGAAACCAATGACAGCCCCTGGCAAAAAGACCCTGATGAAATATTCCAGATGGATACATACATCTTAAAGGGTGGAGGTGAGGATGAGTTGTTTACACCAGGTTTCACTTATCACGGTTTTCGTTATGTGGAAGTGGAAAGTTCAAATCCCATTAATATTGGTAAAGAGAATCTTACTGCACTGTTTTTACATACCGCACTGAACCCGGTTGGGAAATTTTCCTGTTCCAACGATTTATTAAACAAAATATGGGAAGCTACAAATCGCTCTTACCTGTCGAACCTGCATAGCATACCTACAGATTGCCCGCAGCGTGAAAAAAATGGGTGGACAGCCGATGCTCATATATCTGTTGATATAGGATTGCTCAACTTTGATGGAATAAAGCTTTACGAGAAATGGTTGAATGACTTTAAAGATAATCAACGTGAAGCCGGAGATATCTCTGGCATTATTCCAAGTGCAGACTGGGGTTATGGTGGTATCGGACCCGTATGGGATGCCGCCCTGTTTATTATTCCGAATGCCCTGTATAACTATTATGGCGATACCCGGTGCATTGAAAATATTTATGACAATTGTGAGAAATATCTTAATTTCCTGAAAACGAAAGAATCAAATGGGTTCTTGTCGTATGGCTTGGGCGACTGGGTTCCATACAAAACAAAAACTCCAAACGAATTCACCTCCACTTGTTTTTACTTTCTCGACAATGTTTTAATGGATCGCTTCGCAAGCCTGCTGGGCAAAAATGCAAATCCATACAAGGAAAAAGCATCACAACTGAAACTGCTTATTAATGAAAGATATTTTAACAGTGACTCTGCAATCTATGCAAACGGTTCGCAAACTGCACTTTCAACAGCACTTTATATGAAACTTGTACCGGAAGGGCACGAACAAAAGGTAGCAGATATGCTGGTAAAATCAGTCAGGGCTAACCAACACCACCTGGATTTTGGTGTGATAGGCAGCAAATTTGTTCCGGCTATGCTTGTGAAATACGGATATGCAGAAGATGCCTATAAAATTGTGGCGCAGGAAACAGCGCCATCCTGGGGTTACTGGATAAAGGAAATCGGATTAACCACACTGGGAGAAACCTGGCTGTTCTCACCTGATTACAAAGACGCTTCCCTAAACCATGTTTTTCTGGGAGATGTGAGCGCATGGATGGTCAATACCCTCGCAGGAATCAACTACGATGAGAATTCCCCGGGCTTCAGGCACATAATTATTCGTCCATCTTTTATAAAGGATCTCAATTGGGTAAAAGGTGAATATAATTCTGTAAATGGAATGATCAGGTCAGAATGGATGAGGAAAGGAAATACGGTTGAGCTGAATGTAAGCATACCGGCAAATACAAGTGCAACAGTTTATGTCAACGGGAAACAGGAAATAAAATCAGGTAAATACAGCTTTATTATACCTGAGGAGTTATTTGAAGACATTATCCAAAACAACTAATTTTTATGGTTGTGTCAATACCGTGCAAAAAATATAAAGCCATCTTATACAAAAATTTTAGAAAACCTTATTAATATAATCCGCTCTACCTTGCTGTTTATTGACATACTTATTAAACTGAGTCAAGCTTTTGTGCCCGGTAATATCCTGAATTATTGCCTGAGGTGTTCCGGCCTGAAGATTCATAGTAACAAAACTTCTCCGGCTGCAATGGAATGAAAAACAATCATGCCTGAATTTCTTGTCAATATTGCGCTTCGCACCGCTGTAGCGAACTATTTCAACTGTTTTTTTAAATTCATCAAATTTTCCCAGCATATCTTTTAAGGCGTCATTTGCTTTTTGATTACTAAGAGGTTTCAGCGTTTTGTATTTTTCCAATATTGTTCGGCTTGTTTGTGTTATTGGAATGAAAGCAATATTATGTGTTTTATTTACCGTAACCTCAAGATCGTTACCTTTGAAATTGTTTATTGACAGTTTAATTAAATCGGAATACCTTAATCCGGTTGAACATCCCAGCAAAAACAAATCCCGGTAGGGTCACTATAATATTAGAAAACGCCTTAATCTACAATAGATACAGGCGTTTTTTGTTTTTAAAACAGGTATTTAACTCAAACAATCTGCGAAATCAATATCCCTGAAGTATTTGAATATTCTTAGATTCCCAATCCCCCAATAATTCAAAAAATCATCCCCCCTTCTCCCCACAATTAAACA
>CAYOLQ010000028.1:8712-35119 GCA_964404825.1 uncultured Chitinophaga sp. | reverse complement strand
CAATTTGCAATATCAATATCCCTGAATTATATGAATATATAAAGATTTCAAATTCACCAAAATCCAAAAATCATCCCCCTTTTTTCCCACAATTAAACATCCACTGAACGCCAAATTTATCTTTGCAACTTCCGTAATAGTCACCCCAGAACATTTCCTTCAATTCCTGTTCAATAGTGCCTCCTCTGGAAAGGGCATTAAAAAGGCGATCGGTTTCTTCACGGGTGTCGGGTTCAAGATTAATGTAAACATTGTTTCCGAAATTCACCTTGAAACCCATCGATTCCGGCGCATCGGTGCCTGAGAGCATGTGTCCGCCAAGAATTTCGAGACTAACATGCATTATGAGCTCCTTATCAGCTTTTGACAGAGGGGGCATTTCTTCCGTTACGGGAATATCTTTAAATCGGTTAATCCCACCGATAAAATCTCCGCCAAATATTGATTTGTAAAACATAAATGCTTCCTCCGTATTGCGATGAAAGTTAAGGTATGTGCTTACTCGTGCCATAATTTGTGAGGTTTTAGTTTAATAATGGAATTTTTTGACGAATTAATTCATCATTCATGTTTACTGTTCACATATGGATTTCAGTTTGTTAAGTGCTTTTGGCCAGGTTTCAGAAAAGTATGCCTTGAAATCCGCATTGGTATCGATATTTACTTCAAACAGTGTTTTACCTTTATGTGGTGTAAAGGTATAGTTTTCAGTGGCTCCGGCCCATAAATCGACATCTTGTCCGGTCATAATTTCTTCTCCGTTTTTTAAAACTCCAAGATGTTCAATGCTAATAAACCTTTCCGGAATATTTTCCTTAATACGACTCACCATTCCTCCCTGACTTCCATTTTCATCCGTTCCCAGAAAAGTAATTTTCGAACCTTTATCCCACGAACCTTTAAAACACGAGGTTGGATTAAATTCTGAGGTCCATTCCGTATATTGAGTTTTATCAATTACTGTTTTGTATACTTTTTCCGGGGATGCACCTATTAGAATATCGAAATGCAAAATTTCAAATCTCCCGGATGACTCGGCATGCTTCTTAAAATTGTTCAGAATAGCCTGCCAGCCCAACTCCTGAAGTTCTGCACTGTTTGTGTTTTCGGCTTCAAATATTTCGCTTACTCTTGTCTGATTTCCCTCTGAAGCAAAGAAAATCTGAACTTTTCTGTCATCGGCAAGAATGTAATTAATTTCCCGAAGCGTATCCACCTTTCTATACTCTCCTTCGAAATCAAATCCCATTTTACCATCCTTCGATTCCATCCGGAAAAGAAATTTACCACCCGGCCGTAAATCATTTTGGGCTCTGGGTGTGTGCCAGTCATCCGATGCGAAATTCCAGCGAACGATATGTTTAGGATCAATCCATTGTTTCCACACTTTTTCAATGGGTGCAAAAACGGTTGTTTCAACTTTGATACTGGTTTTTGGTATTGCTGTCATGGTGTTTGAATTTATTAATCCCCTGAAACCTGCAGAATACGTAATAAGAGGTGTTATAAAAAATAGAAACAGGATAATCCCTCTAATCAATTAAACAGAATTTAGAAGAGTACTCTACTATTCATAACACAATTTGTGAAAATTGGTTTTCCGGAAAGAAGGTTTTTATTCTGTGAAGAAATATCTGTTGCTGTACCAGAAAAAATATTTTTAGCCAGCCGGGTTCACCTTTGGCAGGGATATAGCGGATGAATGGTAATCATTCACGACCTTAATTGTTTTTCAAAGCCTTCCAGAGAAATACTCTCATTTGATTTTTTTTACACCTTTTTTCGTAGGGATTACTTTCTGAATTGTCCCGTCGGCATTATAGTACAGATAATCAACACAAACGGATCTTCTGAACCCGTGAACACCTTTATTCTTAACGGCTTCCTTCTTATGACTGAAAAACAAATCGGAATTATGATAGAACAGGTACCATGTCCCTTTATAATTTACAATGGAATGATGATTTGTACCACTGTTCACCTCATCCAGAATCACACCCTTGTATTCGAACGGTCCGTATGGATTATCACCTATGCAATAAAGAATCTTTCCATTTCCTGAGTAAGAGAGATAATACTTTCCATTGTATTTGTGCATCCAGATGGCTTCAAAAAAGTTTTCGGCCCCTGCAATGATCCTTACAGAATCGCTGAAGGAAATCATATCCTTGTTTAATTTTACAATATTTACATGGTTCTGACCGAAAATGAGATACGGTGAATTATCCTCATCAATAAAGATCGTCGGATCAATCAGATCCCTGTTTGCCACCACACCGGGAGTTTTTCTGGTGATCAGGGGTTTATTAAGGGGATCCCTAAACGGACCAAAGGGCTTATCTCCAACTGCAACTCCAATAAAATCCTGCTCTACAGGATAATAGAAATAGTATTTTCCGTTATAATAGGCACAGTCAGGTGCCCAGGCAAATTTTTTGGCCCAGCTGAGGTCATCAACGGATAAAGCTACTCCATGATCCGTCCATTTTTTCATGTCGGTAGTTGAAAAAACATGCCAGTCGGTCATGTTAAACCAAACTGCAGTATCGGGATCATGCGATGGGTAAATATATAGCGTGTCATTAAAAACCCTTGCTGATGGATCGGCAGTGTACATATGTGTAATAAATGGATTTTGTGCAAAAGCGATATTCAACAGCAGGAGTCCGGTATATGAGAGAAGTTGGTGTTTCATTTGTATTGGGTTGAATTGGTCATAAATACTTAACATAATCCGAAACAAGCAAAAACTCAGGTTCCGTGTCTTCTTCTATTTCGGGAAAGCGTCCCACAGTCTCATAAAAACGGTTATCGGCCGTATCATCATTTACAGCACTTACTTCACCCACAAAAACTTTTCCTTTTCCCGGCTCGCCATAGAAGCGGTGGTAAATTCCCTGTTCCAGACAAATACTCTCGCCAGGAGTAAGAATAACTTTCCCTCCCACAGCAATTGACCGCAAAATACCATCCGTTTTGAAATTTACAGATTTTGTTGACAGACCGCCATTTTCATCAGAATGAAAAAGTTCCATAACCAGATTTCCGCCTCCCCGGTTAATTATATCTTCCATTTTATTCCAGTGAAAGTGCAAAGGCGTTTCCTGCATTTCTTCAACAATCATAGCTTTTTCAGCGTATGATTTTTTGTCCCTTTCAGGATTTCCGTTCCGGATGGTAAACAAAATCAGTCCCTGTGTATGAAAATTCCCGCTTCCGAAATCTGTAAGGTCCCAGCCCAGCATATTATCCGCTATCTCACTGCAGGTTTTGTATTTTCCTTTCCATTCCGGGGCTTGCCAGAAAGCCCAGGGTGGAAGTCTGAAATTCATTTTATCAAAAAAGTCAATTGAATCAGCTATCAAATGATTTATCTCGCTACGTTTCATAGTTTCTCCCTGAATGTTTAAAGCCTTACTGAGTACACGCAAATTTATAATTATAAAGGTAATTTTTGTTAATATTGTATTCAAACATTCGGACATGAAAACTAAAGTAATCACTTCGCTCCCTTTTCTCATAACTTTCTGCATTTTGGTTCCCAATCTTGTTTTCGGACAACTTCCTGATTATCCCCAAATAAAAATAATGGTATTCTCCGATCCTCATTATTTCGATCTGTCGCTGGGAAAGGATGGAAAAGCATTTCAGGAATACCTGGATAACGATCGGAAACTGCTGAAAGACAGCAGGGAATTAATGGAGGTTATGGTCACGGAAATTAATAAGTCCGATGCGGAAATTGTTCTTGTTCCGGGGGATCTGACGAAAGACGGAGAAAAAATAAACCACGAAATAATGGCAGACTATTTAGCCCGGATTGAAAATTCAGGTAAAAAAGTATTTGTCGTACCGGGGAACCATGATATCAGTAACCCCCATTCCTACAAGTATTCCGGCGATTCAAAAGAAAGGGTTCAGTCTGTAAGCCCCGAAGAATTTGCATCAAATTATTCCGATTTTGGCTATGCGGAAGCAATCAGGAAAGATAAAAACTCGCTCAGTTATGTAGCCGAACCAATAGAAGGCTTGTGGCTGCTTGGTCTGGATGCATGCAGGTACAAAGAGAATCCGGAGGAAGGAGAACCAATCACCTCCGGAAAGTTCACTAAAGAAACAATGAAATGGATAAGGGAAATTCTTAATGAAGCTCAAAGTCAAAATAAGGCTGTTCTTACCATGATGCATCATGGAGCCATTGAACACTACCCAAAACAAAAAAAGTTATACGGAGAGTATGTTGTCGATGGCTATAAAAAGGTTTCAAAGCTTCTGGCGGCAGGCGGTGCAAGAATAGTATTTACTGGGCATTTCCATGCGCAGGATATTACAATTAAAAATTTTAAAAACGACAGATTTTTAATGGACATTGAAACCGGATCACTCGTTACCTATCCTTGTCCATACCGTACCATAAGCATTTCAAGGGACCAGACCCTAAAAGTTAATTCAGGATACATTACCGCTATTCCCTCCCATACGGAATATTCTGAGTATGCAAAAGAATATGCTCATTCGGGTATTGCCGGAATAGCAGCAAATACACTTATCGGAATGGGGGTCGACAGCACCGAATCGTGGTCACTTTCAGGTCAGGTTGCCGATGCTTTTCTTGCTCATTATGCCGGTGATGAAATCACTCCCGCTGAACCTTTCAATATGGAAGGAATCAGTGCAAAAGGCAAATTTTTGATAGGGTTTAAGAAAAATCTGATGAAGAGTCTTCGAACCGATTTATATCCTTCGGATAATTCCCTTGAAATGAATCTGAAGCGTTAGATTTATCCCTTAAACAGAAATCTTTAATCCTGTTTTTTGCTTTCTCATAGAACATCAATTAGTATATTTGACGCACAAAAGTTGTCTGTCCGGGAACAGGGCAACTAAACTGAGGACCCGGGAAATAAACTCCCGATAATAAAATCAATAATGAAAAAATTATCAGTCGTAGTATGTGTATTCAATGAGGAGGAGAATATCAAACCATTGGTACAGCAAATAACTGATGCACTTGTAAGCATTGATTATGAGATTGTATATGTGGATGATGGGTCAACCGATAAGACAGTGAGAGAAATCATTTCGCTCAATCATCCCCGGCTTACACTTGTTGAATTTAAAAAGAATTTCGGACAAAGCTCTGCACTTGCAGCGGGTATTGATCATGCTCAGGGAGAATATATTGTTTTACTCGACGGTGATTTGCAGAACGATCCCTCCGATATCCCCATGATGCTCGAACTGGCTGAAAAAGAAGGATGGGATATGGTTGCCGGAATGAGAAGCAACAGGAAAGATGGTTTCATTTTCCGAAAAATACCCAGTCTGATCGCTAATGCTATTATCAGGAAAACCACACAGGTTAAAATAAGGGATTACGGCTGTACATTAAAACTTTTTACTTCGGATCTTGCCAAGAGTCTGGGATTGTACGGCGAACTGCACCGGTTCATTCCCGTTCTGGCAAGTCTCGAGGGAGGTTCAATTATTCAGGTGGAAGTGAAGCATCATCCCCGCAGCTTTGGAAAATCGAAGTATGGAATGGGCCGGACTTTTAAGGTGGTTGCAGATCTTTTACTTATGCTCTTCTTCAAAAAGTACATGCAACAACCCATGCATCTTTTTGGTCGCTGGGGGATCATAATTTTAATGGCTGGTATGATTTTGAATTTTTACCTGCTCATTCTTAAAATTCTCGGAAACGACATTTGGGGAAAGCCCCTCCTGCTGCTGGCTATTCTGCTTACTCTGGCAGGAATCCAGATGATAACCATCGGTATTCTCGCTGAGATTCTTATGAGGACCTATTACGAATCTCAAAACAAAACTCCCTATAAAATAAAGCGTATCGTAACATACAATCCACAGAAAAAATAGCTTGAATTTCCTGAAAAATAAAACCTTTACCGCAATTCTCAAGATACTTCTCTCTGCAGGAGCTCTGATTTTTGTTTTTACAAAAATCGATATCTCTGAAGTGATTGGGATTTTTGGCCGATCCGACATATTTCTTATGTTGCTGGCGCTGGTTCTATTTGCTTTGTCAAAGTATGTATCGGCTATCCGTTTGAACCTGTTTTTCGCAGCAATTGGTTTGAAACTCGATAAAATCTATAATCTAAAACTATACCTTCTCGGTATGTATTATAATCTTTTTTTACCCGGGGGGATCGGGGGAGATGGTTATAAAATCTGGTTACTCGCTAAACATCACGACATTAAAGCCAGGAAAATTTTCTGGGCTGTTCTGCTCGACAGGCTGACCGGCATGATGGCCTTATTTTGCCTGGCAGTAATTCTGGCATTGTTTATTCATCTGCAAACGGAATTTCCCTTTAAATTATTTATCTGGATTTTAATTCCGGTTTCGATTCTGAGTTTTTACCTGATTATAAGAAAGTTCTTTCCCGAATTCACAGCAAGTTTTCTCAAAACCAGCTTTCAGGCTTTTACAGTTCAGATTCTTCAGCTACTTTGTGCTTATTCAATTTTCATTTCTATCGGGGGAATGGAACAGGAAGTTGAATATCTTTTCCTGTTTTTATTATCTTCAATTGTAGCTACTCTGCCAATAACCATTGGTGGAATTGGTTCAAGGGAAATAAGTTTTCTTTACGGATCCCAAATCCTCGGATTAGACCAGCACCTGAGCATTGCGCTTAGCCTGGCATTTTATATTATTACAGCTTTTACTTCTTTCTGGGGGATTATTTATAGCCTGAACACAAGTGTTTTTGAGAAGAAAAATGATATGGAAAATGAAAAATGACTGCCGTGATGTGTAAACTGGCGATACCCATTTATGACGCAGGCAAATCTAAGTAAAATTCTGTTCCCAATCCTTCCTCACTTCTGAAATGCACTTTACCCTTAAGGTAGCGTTCACCAAGCAATTTCATGCTATACGTTCCAAGTCCGCGATCAATACCTTTTGTGGAAAAGCTTCTTTTGAAAATTTGTAACTGAATATTGTGTTGAATTACTCTCTGATTGTGCACTGTGAAACGAATGCAGGTATCGAGAAGATTTGCTTTTATGCTGACTGTTTCATCATCTCCGGAAGCCTCAAAGGCATTTTTAATCATATTCTTCAGTATCCGTGCAAGCAGGTTTTTATCACTCAAAAAGCTCAGGTCTTCTGATTTCTCGTCAACCACAAAACGTATTGATTTATTTACATGATTTTTAAACTGCCCGATAATATTTTCCAGAAGATCCCCGGTGTTAATCAAGGATGTATTTAGTTTCAGGTCACCGGATTCAGCAGATGCCAACTGCCTTTGTTCCTGAATTTCTTCAACCAGATCAACGCTGATGTTGGAAACAAGATCCAGGAGTTCATTTTTTTTCTTTTGATCATCCAGCTGGGTAATTAATTCAAGCAATCCTTTAAGATTTCCTGCAGTATTCATGATGTCGTGAAAGAAAATTCTTTCCAGCATCCTTTTTCTCTTAATACCGCTGATATCAGCCAGTGCGAATATTGTGAATTTTTCTCCCTGCCAGATAAAAGGGGTAGCGGTTACTTCAAAATCATGATACTCCTCAATACCTTCATTTTCAGATGTTATCCTGCATTCATTAACAATTTTTCTGTTTTGCTCCATGCTTGTCACAATGGTATTCACAGCACCACAATACTTGCAGCTTTCGCTTGTTCCCCATCCTCCCTCATTATCTTTCCAATGCACGCAATTCAGAGCCTCCCCGGGTCGTTTACCCAAAAATTCTCTGAAATCATTAACCTTGAGTGAGTCGAGTAAAACCTTGTTTGAAAAAACTATCTGACGGTTCGAATTTAATATTGTGACAACATAAGGAAGTGCATTCAGCAGATCAGAAAAAAAGGAGTTTTCAATCAGGCTATGAAACTGATTTTCCAGAATATCCTGACTTGATCGTTCAGATGAAGCATGGAGTGTTTTCATTCATGTCTGAGGATTGGTTTCTTTAGAACGTTTTTCGCGCGGTTTTGTTTTTTCCTTCCGGATCAATCCCTTAAATAATAACCGGTAACTAAGAATAAAGAATAAAATGCAGGCAAGAGCAATTCCAACGGATGAAAGGACATTTTCAGGAACCAGTGATGAGAAAACTGGTAAAAGGATACCGGTAATCATCCCCATAATTCCTGTTGCAATAGAAATCTTGCGTGTGACAAATGCAAAAAGTCCGATCATGAAAAAATTCAATCCTATCAGAGTATAAGATGCAATAATGTATATTTCTTTTTCGCGGGATAAGCTGAAAACCGAATATCGTATTGCTTCAGCAGCTTTTATGTCTGGTTCCAGATAAAACTGCATCATGTCGATAATACTGAATCCCTTTATCCCTGAAATACAAAACATCACAGACGCTATGATCAGAAAGAATCCCTGAAGAAATGCCAGGGTAGGAGCGTGAGGCTGAAATGCCACAATAAAGGACGCTGCACTCAGGGTAATAAACAATGCTGAAATTACCCAGATTATTGAGTTAATTCTGAGCAGAGTCAAATTGTCATTCAGATAGTCGATATCATCTTTAAGTGAAGAAAACACACTAAGAAATTCAATTCGGGTGAGCAGTGTTGCAACAACCGAAATGCCTGTAAATAGGGCAAATATGCCGGCAGCAATTTCCGGATTACGTCGGTTCCTCAATTCATCAATCATGGTGCAAATTAACATATTTTTCAGAATTTTCCTTTCTACGGCAAAATTGATTATTTTTGAGGCTCAATTTTCTCCACATGAGCAAAAATGCCATACTCTTTTTAGCCGGTTTATTTCAGTTTATTTTGGCATTTTCACAGACGCATGTTTCAGACAAACAGGGTGGGGATCTGCTTTCAAAATTAAAGGCCTATCACGATTTCAGATCCGGCATTACTATTCATCTCGATCCCTTGATAGAAGAGAATTATTATAAGCACATCCTTTATAATCAGAAGGATCCCGGAATTATGGGCTATCGTATCCGCATCTTCCGGGATTCGGGAACAGATGCACGTGAAAGAGCAAGGGCTGTACGTTCAAATTTTATATTGAAATACGAAGGGGTTGAAGCCGACCTGACGTATGTCGATAATACGGATTGGGTAATATATGTCGGTAACTGCCGCACCCGTTCCGAAGTTTTGAAATTGTTTAATAAAGTAAAAGTTGAATTTCCATATTCCTTTATAGTATCACAACGAATAAGTGTTTCAGATCAATAAAAAAGGCGTTTCAGATGAGTGATGAAATAAAACACAAGTGCGGGATTGCTTTGGTAAGGTTGCTTAAACCTCTTGAATACTATCAGGTAAAATATGGAACATGGAGATATGGACTTCAGAAGCTTTATTTGTTGATGGAGAAGCAGAGAAACAGAGGACAGGATGGAGCAGGAGTTGTAAGTCTCAAGTTCGACATGCCTCCCGGAAATAAATATTTTAACCGTCAGCGCTCAATTGAAGATTCTGCCATAAACGTTGTATTCGACAAGATTTACAAGCAGTTCCGAAAAATTGAAAAATACAAACCCGAGCTAATTAACGATCCCCATTGGTCGAAACTCAATCTGCCTTTTGCTGCGGAACTTTACCTGGGACACCTTCGCTATGGAACCTTCGGTGAAAACAGCCTGGATAATGTTCATCCTGTGATGCGCCAGAATAACTGGAAATCGAGAAACCTTGTACTTGCCGGAAACTTTAACCTTACCAATGTTGACGAGCTCTTCACCCATCTGCTTGAACTCGGCCAGGCACCAAAGGATTTCTCCGATACAGTTACAATGCTCGAAAAAGTGGGGCATTTTCTCGACCGGGAAAACCAGATTCTTTTCGATAAGTTTAAAGCTCAGGGATACTCAAACATTGATATTTCAGCACAAATTGCCAAACAACTTGATGTCGCAAAAGTCCTCACGGAGGCCAGTAAACGATGGGACGGTGGCTTTGCTGTTGCCGGAATGATAGGCCACGGCGACGCATTTGCTATGCGCGATCCATGGGGAATCAGACCTGCATATTATTACCACGACGATGAAATCGCCGTTGTTGCCTCTGAGCGACCCGTGATACAAACCGCTCTGAATGTTAGCCATGAACAGGTTCATGAACTGGCACCGGGTCATGCTGTAATAATTAAAAAAGACGGGGATTTTTCAGTATCCCGGGTACTCGAACCCAAAGAGAAGAAATCGTGTTCGTTTGAAAGGATATATTTTTCAAGGGGATCCGATATCGATATATACAATGAAAGAAAAAAACTGGGTGAACTCCTCGTCCCTTCGATACTAAAAGCTGTGGATAGTGATGTGAGAAATACAGTTTTTTCATTTATCCCAAATACAGCTGAATCTGCATTCTATGGGATGATTAAAGGTATTGAAGACCATGTTTTTAAGAAAAACGCCGATCAGATTCTTGAGCGAAAAGGATCGCTTAGCAGGGAAGACTTGCTACATATTCTTTCCGAAAGACCCAGAGCTGAAAAGGTAGCAATTAAAGATATTAAACTCAGAACATTTATTACCCAGGATAAGGGAAGAGATGATCTGGTAGGTCATGTTTATGATATTACCTACGGTACAGTTAAAAGAGGAGTTGATAATCTTGTTGTAATCGACGATTCAATCGTACGGGGCACAACCTTGAAATATAGTATTTTACGTATTCTCGACAGGCTTGGGCCAAAGAAAATTGTTGTTGTTTCTTCATCCCCTCAGATACGTTATCCCGATTGCTATGGAATCGATATGGCTAAACTCAGCGATTTTATTGCTTTTAAAGCAGCAATCGATCTCCTTAAAGAAAAAGGCAAAGAATCGGTGATAAACGAAGTATATCGCAAATGCCGTGAACAAAAGGACCAGCCCAAGGAAGAATTCGTAAATTATGTTAAAGAAATTTACCAGCCTTTTACACCAGAAGAAATCTCTGCAAAAATCGGCCAGCTCCTTAAAGCCAAAGAGCTGAAAGCGGAAGTGGAAATTGTATATCAGACAATCGAAAACCTTCATGAAGCATGCCCGAACGATAAGGGCGACTGGTATTTTACCGGTGATTATCCTACCCCCGGAGGTAATAAGGTCGTTTCCAACTCATTTATAAACTTTATCGAGGGGATCAATAAAAGAGCCTATTGAGGGACCCTAAAACGGGCTATCCCCTTTATCATAAGAACTCACATGCCTTTCCACCTTTTTGTGATACAAATCATTAATGGTAATCATAATAGCCGTTTCCTCAACATCGCCAAAATAGGGATTCATGGCTGTTCCGAAGGTTTTCAGGGAAGGTGAAAGATTCATATAGGCATTGATAAGCGGAGGAATGTTTTCTCCAAATGCCCTCACCGTTTGAGAAAGAGTTTTGTAATCCTCCATAAAACTGCTTCCTGTAAACACTTTCGACATTTCTTCCCTATCCATTTTTGTGTCCAGAGGAAATTTGGGTGCTACCAGTTTATCTGTATCAGGGAAATGTTTTTCCAGAAAATAAAGCAGGAAATTCCTGGCTCTCTGGTTATAGTTTTGGTACATGGTTACTTTACCAAAAAAGTACTTTTTATCGGGATAATCAATAATCAGACTTCCAAGTCCATCCCAGAGATTATCCAGGGCATACAATCCTTTACTCAGACCCTTAGTCTGCGTATTTGTCATCTGATATTTGGGCTGCACGAACGATCTGCCTAGTTCAATCATGTTTGGAACGTAGTCAGCAATGAATTTTTTCGAAAAGTTAAATAGCTCTGTTGTGGCAATTTCCGCTTCCCCGTGTTCATTAAAAGTAAGGTCATCACATAGATGAAATCTGTAGCCTCCTAATATTTCTTTTTCAGTGGGATCCCATACTATGAGCTGCTGGTATGGGTTTTCACTCGTGTCGTATGAATCAATATCTACAGCCAATCCTGTTCCTCCCCCTGCTTCGCGGAAGGTGATTTCTCGAAGCCTTCCAATTTCCTGCATAACATTCGGGGAATTGAAATGATTTATGATATACAGCAGATTACCGGCGTTATTGGTTTTCCTGATGAACTTGTCTTTTGTCAGCTCAGCTTCAATGATTTTCTTAGAAATTGGAGGAATAATGTTTTCCATTGACATCAAATTTAAGATGCAAAGTTAAGGTTTTTTTAATATTGAGGCTCATAGGGTTTGTTATTCCCCTCCCCAAGAGAATACACATAGTTCTGCATGCTTTTTGCCCATGCTTCAGGTCTTTTACTTCTGTCAAAAACATTATAACTCACTGGTTTTCCAAAGGTAATTGTAAAATGTCCATTCTTGTGTTTATATGTTTCGTCGGGAAGAAAAAACATTTCAATATTGGTTTTGATTCCCAGAAATTTTCTGAAACGCGATAACCGATAAAAAAATTCAGAGCATCTTCCGCTAACATGTATTGGAATGATATCACGTTTGTATTGTACTGCCTTGGATATAAAACTTTTTTGCCATTGAGGATCCCTGATTACTCCTTTGGTTTTACGGCTCACAAGTCCGGAGGGAAAAGTAAGTATCTGATAATCAGAACCCATTGCGTCATCAAGTATTTTTGCCGATTCATGAGTCATGGAGCCATGCTTATTTATGGGAACGAATAAGGGTTTCAGATTTTCCATGCTCATTAAAATATCGTTCGAAAGTGATCGTACGTCCTGATATTTCTCTCCCAGGATAGTTAAAAGCGACATACCGTCGAAGCCTCCCAAAGGATGGTTAGATACAAAAATAAATCTTCCGGTTTCGGGCAGATTTTCTTCGCCACGCAGACTAAAAGTTACATTGAAATCCTTAATTACTTCTTTAGTAAAGGCAAGACCGGTTTTCGAACCATGTACTGCCAGAAAGGCATTTATCTCATTCAGATGCAGAACGCGATTCAGGTATGCATAAATAAAACCGGGAATATACGGGGCAAGTCTGGGATTTTTTTCTTTAAAGATCTTCCTCAAATCAAGATAAAGAGCCTTTTCATTATTCACTTCCTTGTTCATTAATATTGGATTGATTCTGATACGGATTCTGTAGCATTCTCAGGCTGAAACATGCTGCAAAAATACAAAAAAATCAAGAGTATTTCTGAAATAGATACACATAATTGGCCTTTAAATTTCTGATCATCTGTGCTAAATAAAAGCACAAAACGAAAAAAGTTTTCAACAAAGTGGCAAAAAATGGGGTAAAGTGGTGTAAAGTGGGATTTTTTGTTTTATTTTTACGACTTAAGTCAATTTACATTATGATAAGCTTTATAGGCGATTACAGCTGTAAGGTTGATTCCAAAGGCCGAATCACTCTTCCCTCTGCTTTTAAAAGGCAGATGAAGGAAGGTGTGCAGGATGGGTTTGTGCTTAAATCGGATGTATTTGAGAAGTGCGTAATACTTTATCCCATGAAAGAATGGGAAAGACAAAACCAAATCATCAGGTCGAAAACAAATCCTTTCAATAAGGAACATGCGAAGTTTTTACGAATGTTTTTCAGCGGTACTGCCGAAGTGATTCTGGATGCCAGTGGCCGTGTATTGATACCCAAACGGCTTTTGGATTATGCAGGAATCGGCGGAGAGGCTGTAATGGCTGGTCAATACGGAAAGATTGAAATATGGGCGGCAGGTCAGTACGACCGGGTCAGCCGGGCTGATGACGAATTTGCATCCATGGCCGAAAGGATTCTGGGTGGATCGAATGAATTAACCGATGGACAATGATCTATCACAAACCAGTTCTGCTTGAAGAAAGTATAAAAGGGTTAAATATTAAGCCGGGGGGAATTTTTGTCGATCTTACCTTTGGCGGCGGAGGCCATGCTTTCGGAATTCTTCAGAAACTGGGAAAAAAGGGTAAGATTCTCGCATTTGATCAGGATACCGATGCTCGTCAGAACCTCAAAGAGGATCCCCGTCTGATTTTCATTAATTCCAACTTTCGCTACCTGCGGAATTTTCTCAGGTATTATGAGATTGAGAAAATTGATGGAGTAATGGCCGATCTGGGCATTTCATCTCACCAGATTGATACCGCTCAACGTGGTTTTTCGTTCATGAAGGATGCAAAACTGGATATGCGTATGAATTCCGGAATCCTCCTTACTGCTGCAGATATTCTTAATCATTACGATGAGCCTGAGCTCATCAGGGTTTTCCGTCAATATGGGGAGTTGAACAACGCTTCAGCATTATGCCGCGAAATAATAAGAATGCGCGGGGAAACTGAAATCAGTAGCATTAATCAGTTCATCAACGGAATTCAGCATCTTCTGCCCCGGCAGAAAGAGAACCGTGAGCTGGCTAAAATATTTCAGGCTATTCGTATTGAAGTCAACGATGAGTTGGGAGCATTGAAAGAAGTGCTTCCTCAAATCAACATGTTTCTTAACCCCGGAGGAAGGATGGTTTTCCTTACCTACCATTCACTGGAGGACAGGCTGGTAAAAAATTTTATGAAAACAGGAAATCTGGAAGGAACAGTAGAAAAAGATTTTTACGGAAATGTGCTTACTCCTTTTAAAGTGGTGAATAAAAACGGAACCGAACCATCGGAAGAGGAAATAAATGATAACCCAAGGGCCAGAAGTGCAAGACTCAGAATTGCTGAAAAAATCTGAACCATGACAGTGGAAGCAAAAAATAAGGAAACAGTAAAGGAAAAGCCGGAACAGCCAAAACCTTCCGGATCTTCTTCAGCTATCAGGGGATTGATAGACGGTACTCTGCTTACCCGCAAATCATTTACCGGACAATTGCCTTTTGTCTTATTCCTTGCATTCATGGCTATGTTTTACATTTCCAATCGTTACCATGCAGAAAAATTACGCAGGAAAATAGCTGCAACAAAGACAGAACTCAGCGATTTGCGGGCTCAGTCGATTTTTATTTCAGCGGAGCTTATGAAACTAAGCCGGCAGACAGAAGTTGCCGAGCTTGCAAAAAAATACGGTCTTTCGATAAAGGAATCGGAAGTGCCTCCCAAAAAGATTGTGGTTAGTAAATACCGGAGAGAATAATGTCAGTAGTAAAAAAGGACATACTGTGGAGAGTGGCATTGATCTACCTGTTTATGGTGGGATTCGGGATTGCTATCTTCAGCCGTATTGTTTATCTCCAGTTCGCAGAAAAGGAAAAATGGTCGGTAAATTCCGAAACATCACCTATACGTGAGGTACCCATTCCATCTATCCGCGGTGATATTTACAGTGCCGATGGCCGTGTTCTGGCTCTCAGCGTTCCTTCCTATGAAATCCGTATGGACTTTACCGTTGAAAACCTTACGACTGATATTTTTTATTCGGAAGTAGATGGTCTTGCCCGCGCCTTATCTTCTCTTTTTGGGGATAGAAGCGCAGATCGTTACAAGCGCGATCTGGTTCAGGCCCGTAAATCGCGAAAACAATATTATCTGGTGAAAGATGATGTGAGTTACGACCAGATGAGAAAAGCCCGTGAATTTCCAATTTTTGAGAGAGGTCGGTATAAAGGTGGAGTGCGCTTTATACAAAATTCAAAACGGGTCAGACCAAATGGATATCTCGCCGCACGAACCATCGGCAGCACAACCAAAAGTGAACTTGGTAACCGTGTCGGAATTGAAGGTTCCTTTGATGAAGTGCTTCGCGGACGACCAGGACTTATCCTGCAGAGACGCCTTTCCGGTGATATGTATGTTCCCGTTGCCGATGGAAACGAAATTGAGCCCAAGGACGGTAAAGATGTTATTACCACTATCGACCTGAATATTCAGGATGTTGCCGAAAAAGCTCTCCTTAAACAACTTAAGGCTCATGGTGCACGCCATGGAACTGCTGTTCTCATGGAAGTTGAAACCGGTGAAATTAAAGCAATTGCAAATCTCGAGCGTGATGAGAATGGCCGATACTGGGAATCATACAATTTTGCCGTAGGTGAAAGCACTGTCCCCGGATCTGCATTTAAACTCGTTTCTCTGTTGCTTGCCATGGAAGACGGGTACGTTGACGCCGATGATATTATCGACACCGGTAACGGAAAAACAAGTTATTACGGGGTCAGGCTTGTTGACAGCAACGATGAGGCATTTGGAAAAATTACTGTCCAACAGGTATTTGAAAAGTCGTCGAATGTGGGGATTTCTAAAATAATTTTCGACAATTATAAAGATAATCCTCAGAAATTTATAAATGGAGTTTACAGACTGGGTTTAAACGAACAACTTGGACTCGACATTCGCGGTGAAGGAATACCTCAGATAAAATATCCGGGAAAACCGGGATGGTCGGGCATAAGCCTTCCCTGGATGAGTATAGGATATGAGATGGCCGTGACTCCGTTGCAGATACTCACCCTTTATAACGCCATTGCCAACGATGGTGTAATGGTTAAACCCCGCCTTGTTAATGAGGTCCGTTATCATGGAACACTGGTTGAAAAATTCCGTCCCGAAATAATTAAAACCTCTATCTGCTCCCGATCCACCTTGAAAAAGTTACAGAAAATGTGCGAAGGAGTTGTCGAGAACGGAACGGCTATGAACCTTAAAAATGAAAACTTTAAAATAGCCGGTAAAACCGGAACAGCGCAGATCCCTGATAAAAAAACCGGATACAAGGAGAAATCACGGATTACCTATCAGGCATCTTTTGTGGGTTACTTTCCTGCCGATGATCCAAAATACTCCTGCATTGTAGTAGTGAACGCTCCTTCAAGATTTGTTTACTACGGAAATGTGGTTGCGGGACCTGTATTCAGAGAGATCGCAAATAAAGTATTTGCTACCAGTCTGGATATGCACGAAGCAATTAATGAAGACAGGGTCCATCTGACCTCGATCCCCTATACAAAAAGCGGAAACAGAAAAGAACTGACTCATGCCCTGGATTATCTCGATATACCTGTTGCAAAGAAGGATCATAAGTCAGAATGGGTTGCTGCATCTATTGACGGAGAGAAACTTTCTATTTCAGCCCGTCCGGTTATCGAAAACCTTGTTCCAAATGTAGTGGGAATGGGCCTTAAGGACGCATTGTTTCTGATGGAAGATGCCGGTTTAAGAGTTTCTGTAACCGGAAGGGGAACTGTGCGCACTCAATCGGTAATGCCTGGTACAAACGCAGGATCTGCATCGTATGTGAAACTGGAAATGACAATACCCGGAAGCTAATGAGAACACTGGCAGACATAATAAAAAATATCAACATCATCCGCTCTGAAGGAGCTATGGATATTGCAATAGGTAAGATTTGCTTCGATTCAAGACTTGTCCGCGAATCAGATGTTTTTGTTGCTTTAAAAGGAACTCAGTCCGACGGCCATGCATTTATTCCTGATGTAATTTCAAAGGGAGCCGCTGTAGTGGTTTGCGAGGAATGGCCCAATTGTAAAGATGTGAAATGTACAATTCTTCAGGTTGTCAACTCCCATGAAACCCTGGCTGTAATGGCCTCTGAGTATTACGGCAGACCTTCAGAAAAACTCCGCCTGGTTGGTGTAACCGGTACAAACGGCAAAACAACCATAGCAAGTCTGCTCTACCAGCTTTTCACAAATCTGGGCTACAAATGCGGGCTTTTATCAACAATTAACACGCGTATTGCCGGAAAAATTTCTGAAGCCACTCATACCACTCCCGATGCAATTCAGATCAACTTTCTTCTTTCTCAGATGGTGGAGGCCGGCTGTGAGTATGCTTTTATGGAGGTCAGTTCACATGCGGCCCATCAGCGCAGAATAGGTGGATTATATTTTTCCGGGGGGATCTTCACCAATCTCACACATGACCACCTCGACTATCATAAGGATTTCAGAGAGTACCTGATGGCCAAAAAGTTGTTCTTCGATGCATTACCCAAAGGAGCTTTTGCACTTGTAAACACCGATGATAAAAACTCAAAGGTGATGGTACAGAATTGTAAAGCAAAGGTTTATGGTTATTCCGTTAAGGGGATGTCTGATTTCAAAGGCAAAGTTGCCGAAAGTCATCTCGATGGAAATCTGCTGCTCATAGGAAACAGGGAGTTGTGGACGCGTCTGCCGGGTGTATTTAATGCATATAATATTCTTGCCATTTTTGGTGCCGCCAGTCTTCTGAAAGCCGATACCGACGAGCTTTTTACTGAGATCAGTAAACTGGATTCGGTAAGCGGACGATTTGAAATTTTAAGATCTGCCGGAGGCATTACTGCAATAGTGGATTATGCTCATACACCTGATGCTCTTGAAAATGTCCTGAAAACAATCAGAGAGATAAAAACAGATGAGAACCGCCTTATAACAATTGTTGGCGCCGGAGGAAACAGGGATAAAACCAAACGTCCGGTAATGGCCAGAATCGCGGCAAGTCTGAGTGATAAACTAATCCTGACCTCCGACAATCCCCGGAATGAAGAACCTGAAAGTATCCTGAATGATATGAAAGCCGGATTGGATCCTGTATTGGTGAGGAAAATGATAAGTATTACCGATAGGGAAGAGGCTATCAGAGCAACCTGCTCCTTTGCAGAGAAATCTGATATCATACTTGTGGCTGGAAAAGGTCACGAGACCTATCAGGAAATTAAAGGAGTAAAACATCATTTTGATGATCATGAAATGTTGAAAAAATATCTGGAAAATAAGTAAGATATGCTGTATTATCTCTTTCAATATCTCGATAAACTGGATGTCCCCGGGGCAGGGGCTTTTCAGTATATATCCTTCCGGTCGGCACTGGCTGTAATAACATCACTGGCTATTGCTACCATTTTCGGAAAGAAAATTATTACGTACCTCCAGCGTAAGCAAATCGGTGAAACAATCAGGGATTTGGGTCTGGAAGGTCAAATGCAGAAAAAAGGTACCCCGACAATGGGCGGACTTATTATTTTGCTTTCAATCATTGTACCCACTCTTCTCTTTGGCGACCTTGGAAATATTTATGTTATTCTGATGCTTATAACAACTGTATGGCTCGGTTTCATAGGATTTCTCGATGATTATATCAAAGTATTCAAAAAGAATAAGCAGGGACTTACAGGTTGGTTCAAAGTAATGGGACAGATAGGGCTGGGTTTAATAGTTGGGATAACCCTGTTTTTCAGTGATCAGGTAGTAATAAGGAAACACGTCGAAATCCCTCAGGAAAAAATTGCCACTGCAGAAAACTCCGTGATTGAAAGAGATGGAAAGAATTATGAGGTAATTGATAAAAAATCGAATCTTACAACTATCCCGTTTTTGAAAAACAATGAATTCGATTATTCCTGGCTGGTTTGGTTTATGGGTGATAAAGCAGTTAAATACGCGTGGATAGCGTTTGTGCTTGTTACCATATTTATTCTTACTGCAGTTTCAAACGGAGCCAACATGACGGACGGACTTGATGGTCTGGCAACCGGTGTAGCCGCCATTATCGGCACTACACTGGGAATTCTGGCCTATGTTTCAGGTAATACTATTATTGCCGATTACCTGAATATCATGTATATACCGCATATCGGGGAGCTTGTGATTTTTGCGAGTTCATTTATCGGGGCAACTGTAGGATTCTTATGGTATAATTCCTATCCGGCCCAGATTTTTATGGGCGATACAGGGAGCCTTTCCATAGGTGGAATCATCGCTGTTTTCGCCATCATCATCAGGAAGGAGCTTCTTATTCCCATTCTCTGCGGGATCTTTCTGGTGGAAAATCTGTCTGTTGTAATGCAGGTCTCCTATTTTAAATATACAAAACGAAGGTTTGGCGAAGGGAAGAGAATATTTCTGATGTCGCCTCTGCATCATCATTTTCAGAAGAAAGGATATCCGGAAGCAAAAATTGTAACCAGGTTCTGGATTGTAGGGATACTGCTGGCTGTATTAACTGTGATTACTCTTAAAATACGATAAAAAATTAAAACTGCAGGTTAATGGAAATAACAAAAAAAATTGCAATCCTGGGTGGCGGGGAAAGCGGCACCGGATCAGCCATTCTTGCAAAAAAACAAGGATTTGAGGTATTTGTTTCGGACAGCAATAAGATTAAACCCCGGTACCTGGAAATTCTTGAGCAGAACGGAATAACTTATGAAGAAGGCAAGCACACCGAAAAGCTCATTCTTACAGCAGATGAGGTTATCAAGAGTCCCGGAATTCCGGACACTGCTCCACTGGTAATGCAAATCAGGAAGAAAGGCATAAAAATTATTTCGGATATTGAATTTGCCGCCAGGTACACAACCGCCAAAAAGATTTGTATAACCGGAAGCAACGGTAAAACAACTACCGCCTCGCTTATTCATCATATGCTCAGAAAAGCGGGTATGAATGCAGGAATGGCTGGAAATATAGGAAAAAGTTTTGCTTACCAGGTCGCAACGGAAGATTATGAGTACTATGTTCTTGAACTCAGCAGCTTCCAGCTTGATGGTATGTATGAATTTAAAGCCGACATCGCAATACTGCTGAACATTACTCCTGATCATCTCGACCGTTACGATTATAACCTTCAGAATTATGTGGATTCGAAATTCAGGATTACCCAGAACCTTACCGAGGATCAGTATTTTCTGTTTTGTTCAGATGACGAGATAACTATTAAAGAACTTGAGAAGATTGTTGTAAAAGCCCAGCAATTGCCATTTGCCTATACAAAACATCCTGATGATGTTGCATGGGTAGATGAAGAACAGTTTCTGAGAATTGAATTTGATGATGTGGATTTTTCAATGTCGCTTCAGGAACTTTCTCTCAAAGGAAGACATAATACTTACAATTCAATGGCTGCGGGAATTGCAGGATCGGTTCTGAAAATCAGGAAGGAAATAATCCGTGAAAGTCTGATGGACTTTCAGGGCGTTGAACATCGTCTTGAATCGGTTGTAAAAGTACATGGAATCGAGTTCATAAATGATTCGAAAGCAACAAACGTAAACTCCACCTGGTACGCTCTGGAAAGCATGCATTCGCCTGTGGTATGGATAGCCGGCGGGGTTGACAAGGGGAACGATTACGAAAGTCTGAAGGATCTGGTACGCGAAAAAGTCAAAGTGCTGATTTGTCTGGGAAAAGACAATAAAAAACTTCACAAAGCTTTCGATGGACTGGTGGAAGAGATTATTGATACCGATAATATGAAAGACGCAGTTAAAAAAGCATATCATTTCGGAACCAATGGCGATGTGGTTTTATTATCACCCTGTTGTGCAAGTTTTGATCTGTTTGAAAATTACGAGCAAAGGGGAAGGTTTTTTAAAGAAGCAGTACGTGAATTATAATGAGCTCTATAAGTAAACATATAAGGGGAGACCGTGTAATCTGGATGGTAATTATTTTACTGTCTTTAATTTCCATTCTGGCTGTTTACAGCTCAACGGGAACCCTTGCTTATAAAGTCAGAGGAGGTAATACGGGTTATTACCTGATCAAGCAGCTTATCTTCCTGGCAATCGGGGTTTTTATTATCATAGGCACTTCGGCCGTTCCTTATAAATATTACAGCCGGCTTGCCCAGATTTTTCTTTTCATTGCTATTCCTGTTCTTGCACTTACGCTGGTTACCGGGCCATCAATTAATGAAGCCCGCCGCTGGCTTACTCTTCCGGGAACCGGATTTACTATTCAGCCATCCGACTTCGCAAAGCTTGCCGTGATCATGTATGTGGCCCGCATTCTCTCACTGAAACAGGATCAGATAAATGAATTCAAAGGTGCATATTTTCAGATTATCTGGCCGGTGGTCCTTATTTGCGGACTCATTATGCCAGCCAATCTATCTACAGCTGCAATTCTTTTTGTTACAGCAATGGCACTGATGTTCGTTGGCCGCATACCATTTAAATTTCTGGCCCTTACCATAGTTGGAGGTATGCTGGTTCTTACACTATTTATAACTGTTGCGCTTTATCTTAACAAGGGAGGAAGGATTGCAACCTGGAAAAACCGTATCGAAAATTTTGTGTCAGGCGAAGAAACTGCAGATAATTATCAGGTAAACAGGGCAAAAATAGCTGTTGTGAACGGTGGTCTCATCGGCCGCGGACCCGGCAACAGCACACAAAGAAATTACCTGCCTCACCCGTATTCCGATTTTATTTATGCCATCATAATCGAAGAATACGGACTCATGGGTGGCACATTCGTCCTCTTCCTTTATATATGGCTGTTTTTCAGGGCCGGGTTAATTGTACGACGAAGTACGCGCACATTTGCCGCATTACTTGCTCTTGGATTAAGTATGGGGCTTGTGCTGCAGGCCATGATAAACATGGCCGTGGCTGTAAACCTTGTTCCTGTTACCGGACAAACCCTTCCCTTTGTAAGCATGGGAGGTTCCTCGATCCTGTTTACAAGTATTGCTCTGGGCATGATCCTCAGCGTAAGCCATGGAGTAGAGGAAGAACGAAAAGAAGAACTTAAAAACCCACAAAAAGCGAATGAGTAAAAGAGTAATCATAGGGGGAGGAGGTACCGGGGGACATATTTTCCCGGCTATTTCCATTGCCAATGCTCTTCGCGCAGCCGACAAAGAAATTGATATACTTTTCGTGGGGGCGTTGAATAAAATAGAAATGGAAAAAGTACCCGAGGCCGGGTATAAAATTATCGGACTCCCTGTGGCAGGATTTCAAAGAAAATTAAGTTTGAAAAGCCTGAGCTTCTTTGTGAAGTTGTGGCAAAGTATGATCAGATCGAAGAAAATTATCCGCGATTTCAATCCTGATGTAGCCGTGGGAGTGGGTGGTTACGCCAGCGGGCCTATCCTCAAAGCTGCTGCACGGAAGAATATACCTGTTCTGATACAGGAACAGAATTCCTACGCTGGAGTGACTAACAGAATACTTGCAAAATCGGCTTCGAAAATCTGTGTGGCTTACGAAAGAATGGAAAAATTCTTTCCCGCACATAAAATTATTCTTACCGGAAACCCGGTGAGAAAAGATATCATCAACCTTAGCGGAGACCAGGTTTCTGCACGGAACCATTTCGGTCTCGATCCCCTGAAACAAACAATCCTGGTACTGGGTGGTAGTCTAGGAGCGCGCACAATCAATCAGGCCCTGGTAAGTTCACTGAACAAGGTTCCCGACGAAGTACAAATTCTATGGCAATGTGGAAAGTTATATTATGGCGAGATGAATGCCGCACTCGAATCATCAGGGAAGAGAAATATAGTTTTGAAGGAATTTATCCGTGAAATGAATTTCGCATTCGACGCAGCCGATGTGATCATTTCGAGAGCAGGAGCCGGAACAATTTCAGAGCTGGCAATTGTCGGGAAACCGGTAATCCTTGTCCCATCGCCCAATGTTGCAGAGGATCATCAGACACAAAATGCTTTATCACTTGTAAATAAGGATGCGGGGATACTGGTAAAAGATGCTGAAGCAAGGGAAATACTGATCGACAGAACCTTATTCCTCCTGAAAAACCCGGAAGAAAAAAAGAAACTTTCAGAAAATCTGAAAAATATGGCCATACCTGACTCTGCAGAACGGATTGCGAGGGAAATTTTAAGCCTGATAAAAAAATGAGATTAAACGAAGTACATAAAGTCTATTTTCTTGGAGTGGGAGGCATCGGAATGTCCGCCCTTGCAAGGTATTTTATTTCCCGGGGCAAGCTTGTTGCGGGATACGACCGTACTTCAACTCCCCTGACGGATCAGCTGACGCGTGAAGGCATCGACATTCATTTTGAAGATGATCTGTTCCTTATCCCGGAAATTTTCAAGAATAAGTCAGATACCCTTATCGTCTATACACCTGCTATTCCGGCCTCGCATTCCGAGTTTCAGTATTTCGGAAAACAAGGATTTAATTGCATGAAGCGGGCACAGGTACTGGGTATTATTATGGAGAACCATAAAGGGATTGCAGTTGCCGGAACACATGGTAAAACAACGATCTCATCTATGATCGCTCATATTTTCCGCCATTCCGGAACATCCTGCAACGCTTTTCTCGGGGGAATTACCCGTAATTACGATTCCAACCTCCTGCTTGATCCTGCCTCAGATTATTTTATTGCAGAAGCCGATGAGTTCGATCGTTCCTTCCTTACACTTTTTCCCGAAATGGCGGTTATATCTGCTGTTGATGATGATCATCTGGATATTTACGGTGAACGCAAAAACCTTGTGGCTGCCTTTCAGCAGTTTGCAGATCAGATAAAAACAGGAGGCGTACTCGTGGCAAAGAAGGGTATAGAGCTCCGGAATCCTGAAGGACTTAGTGTTTTCACCTATTCGCTGAACGAGAAGGCCGATTATTATGCTTCGGACTTCAAAAAGGAAGGTCTGTTCAATCGCTTTACTATTCATGCCGGTGAAAAGCTATATCCTGATTTTATTCTGGGCGTGCACGGCATTCTGAATATTGAAAACGCGCTGGCGGCCTTCGCAATTGCACATCAGCAAGGAATATCCCCTGATAAAATCCGTGAAGCTTTTGGCTGCTATATCGGGGTTAAGAGGAGATTTGAAATCATACTTCAAACGGTGAAAGTTTTGTTTATCGACGATTATGCGCACCATCCCGAAGAGCTCAGGGCTTTTATAACATCTGTGAGAGACGCCGTTCCGGATGCCAGAATTGCCGGCATTTTCCAGCCACACCTTTATACACGGACCCGCGATTTTGCCATCGCATTTTCTGAAAGTCTTTCATTGCTTGACGATGTAATTCTGCTCGATATTTATCCTGCACGCGAAGAACCAATTGGCGGAGTGAATTCACAAATGATCTTTGATAAGCTAAGCAATAAGGGTGAAAAAATACTTTGCTCCAAAGCACAGGTTTTTAGCGTAATTGAGGAACTTAATCCGCATGTTTTACTCACTATGGGAGCCGGGGATATTGATCAACTGGTTGATCCGATTAAAGAACTCTTAAAAAGGATGAACCCATGAAAAGAATTATAAATACTCTCATCTGGACCAGCCTTATTGCTTACCTCTTTTTGGCATTGGGATTCACAGCCGATAAGCGTTCTGAAATAATTTGCAGGGAGATCAGGGTAATTGTAACCGACAGTTCAGACATTCAGTTTTTCGACAGGAGAGATGTGGAACGGATTCTTCGATCGGGAAACCAGAAAATCCGCGGGGTTCCTGTATCTGAGGTAAATACGCGGAAAGCAGAAGCTCTTTTCAGCAAGAATCCCTATATAAAGAAGATTGAAGTGTATACAACCATCGATGGTAAACTGAACATAAGAGTTAAGCAAAGAGAACCGGTAGTCAGGGTTATTGCATCCAGCGGAGCGGGTTATTATCTCGATAATGAGGGATATATATTTCCTGCCAGCCGCAAGTATACTCCCTATCTTCTTGTGGCAAACGGTTCTTTTTTCGTGGGGGATCAGTTTAAACGTTCGGTTTGTCTGGATTCCATATCCGACAAGAAGTTTTACAAACCCTGGTTTGAAGTGCTCGAACTTGCCCGGTTCATCAACGGCAGCAATTTCTGGAGTTCACAGATTGTACAGTTATACCTGAATTCAAAGCAGGATTTCGAAATTATTCCCAGAGTTGGTGCACACCAGATAATCCTCGGCAGAGCAGAGGGATATCAGTCAAAATTCAGCAATCTGGAAATTTTGTATGAAGAAGGATTAAAAAAAGAAGGTTGGAATAATTACCAAAAAATAGATCTCAGGTTTAAAAATCAAGTAATCTGCACAAAACGATAAATATTATGGCACAAAAAGATCAGCTAGTCGCAGCAATCGACATTGGAACTACCAAAATCGTTGCTCTCGTAGGCCGGATAAACGAAAATAACCGGCTGGAAGTTCTGGGAATGAGTAAGACCGTATCCAAAGGCGTTAAAAGGGGTGTTGTTTTAAACATCGAGGAAACTGTTAACGCAATTGAGACCACGGTTGTTGAAGCTCAGAAGATTTCCGGAATTAAATTTCAGGATGTGTTTGTCGGTATCGCCGGTCAGCATATCAAATCCATACGCACCAGGGGTTACATCAACCGGGATTCGTATGAAGATGAGATAACCCGTGAGGATATTTCCCGGCTCGTGACGGATATGTATAAGATTCCGGTAGAAATTGGAGAGGAAATTATACACGTCTTACCCCAGAATTATATCGTAGACAGCGAAACTGGCGTAAAAAATCCAATCGGCATGTCGGGAAAACGTCTGGAAGCAAATTTCCACATCGTAATTGGTCAGATAGCTTCTGCGAAAAATATCGAAAAATGTATTAACCGGGTTAACCTAAATGTTAAGCAGCTTATCCTCGAACCGCTTGCTTCAAGTGATGCAGTTCTTACCGAGGACGAGAAGGAGGCAGGCGTGGTTTTGGTTGATATCGGGGGAGGTACAACCGATGTTGCAGTTTACTACGACGACATCATCCGTCATACTGCAGTTATTCCTTTCGGGGGAAATGTGATTACACGCGACATCAAGGAAGGATGTTCAATCCTGGCCAGACAGGCAGAGAGTCTGAAAGTGCAGTTCGGATCGGCTCTGGGTG
>CAYOLQ010000028.1:0-8702 GCA_964404825.1 uncultured Chitinophaga sp. | reverse complement strand
GCAAATAAAGAATATGACGGTTCTGCAGGTGGCGGAATGGTAACAGTTACCATTCCGGGAATCAGCGGAAGAGAGCCAAAGGAAATAAGTTTCAAGTCGCTTGCATATATTATCCAGTCGAGGATGGAAGAAATTATCGATGCTGTTTTGTACGAAGTTGAAAGCTCCGGATATATGGATAAACTTTCCGCAGGTGTTGTTATTACCGGGGGAGGTGCTATGCTCCGCCATCTGCCGCAGCTTGTAAAATTTAAAACAGGAATGGACGTCAGAATCGGATATCCGAATGAGAAACTGGCAAGTGACAAAAACGAAGAGGTAAATCAGCCTATGTATGCTACCAGTATCGGACTCCTGTTAAAAGGTGCGGAATACCTGAAAGAAAAGAATGAGAAAACCAGCATCGCATCAGCCGTAAAAGAACCTGTTACAAATACTGTAGAAATGCCCATTACCACTTCTGTTGAAAAAGAGGAAAAGGAAGAGAAAGAAAAAAGGATTTTTGGGAAAAGTAATTTCTTAACAAATTTCCGTTCAGTTATAACGGAGATTTTTGATGAAAATGACTCTAAGATGTAAGCAAGAGCCCACTCCGAAAAGACAAGATTCTTTTGACAAATTTTTATATCCTGTCTATTAGGCAAAAACAAAAAATTACTGTTGTACGATAAAAATTGGAACGAGAGATTTAAGAATTAAGAAAGTGCAAAGCGCGGTGGCCCGAAAAAATGGCCGCGAGCCTGAGGGCATTGTGGGTAAAGGCCGGGATGATTTTTTCTTGATTTTTTTGTTTACTTTTTTCATCAAGGAAAAAAGTAAATGCCTGTCCGGCATTAGGACATTAAGAATAAGTGTGAAAAATTAAACTTGTCTTCAATGTATTTGGTTAATAGGAAAAATAGGTTCCTCTATTTAATAGGAATTCAATGAATTAAAATGTAAGACTATGATCGAAGAACTCATCAATTTTGAACTTCCCGCAGAACGTTCGTCAATAATAAAAGTTCTCGGGGTAGGCGGTGGAGGAAGCAACGCGGTGAACCATATGTTTTCGCATGGCATCAAGGATGTAAACTTTGTTGTTTGCAATACTGATGCCCAGGCACTCCAGAACAGTCCGGTAGCTGTTAAGATCCAGCTGGGCGAAAACCTTACGGAAGGCCGCGGTGCTGGGAGCAAGCCTGAGATAGGACGCAAAGCAGCCATGGAAAGCATGGAACATATAAAAAGCGTATTGTCGACCAATACCAAGATGGTATTTATAACTGCCGGAATGGGTGGAGGAACCGGCACCGGGGCTGCGCCTATAATTGCAAAGGCTGCCCGCGAGCTGGGATTGTTAACTGTTGCTATCGTTACCATTCCTTTCCGGTTCGAGGGACAACAGAGAATCGAACAGGCAATACAGGGAATCAATGAACTTCAGCAATATGTTGATTCATTGCTTGTTATCAACAATGAAAAGCTAAGGGAGGTTTATGGGGATCTGAAACTTTCAGAAGCATTTTCACGTGCCGATGATGTGCTGGCCACAGCTGCCAAAGGAATTGCCGAAATTATAACGGTTCACGGGTATATAAACGTGGATTTTGCTGATGTGGAAACGGTAATGACAAAAAGCGGTGTTGCCATAATGGGTTCTGCTTCCGCGACCGGCGAGGGAAGAGCACTTAAAGCTATTCAGAATGCCCTTTCCTCTCCCTTGTTAAATAATAACGATATAACCGGTGCCAAGAGCATTCTTCTGAATATTACCTCCGGAGTCCAGGAAATAAGCATGGATGAGGTAGGCGAAATAACGGATTTTGTTCATCAGTCGGCCGACCGGAATGCCCTTATCATTTGGGGTACCAGTCAGGATGAGCGACTTGGAGAAGCTGTAAGCGTTACAGTTATTGCTACCGGATTCGAAACCAACAGTATACCTGAGTTATACACTATCCGTAAGCATTTCGACAAGGTGCCCTTAAGGGAAAATAATGTAAAAGAAAATGCAGGGTTTAGTCAGAGTGGATTTGAGATTCGTGATAAGGATTCACAAAACTCAGTTGTTCAGACCAGTATTGAATTCACAATCAGGGATGGAGATG
The DNA here is from genome assembly GCA_964404825.1 of uncultured Chitinophaga sp. GTDB lineage: Bacteria > Bacteroidota > Bacteroidia > Bacteroidales > JACJXF01. The sequence goes on along the minus strand of CAYOLQ010000028.1, from coordinate 6,612 downwards.
AAAATGAACCATATGTTATTTACGATGACACTATCAGGAAGAAACAGGCTGTTCCGGATGCCAAAAAGCGGGAGGAGAGAGTGAAGAAATTAAAGGAAACGCATGAAAAGCTCAAGGAAGAAGGGTACAATGGAATAACATCCAATGATAAAATTGAAGAACTGGAAAACCAACCCGCATACCTGAGGAAAAAAGTCAAGCTGGAGGACGAGGGAAACCGCCCTTCTGCCGATAACCCTGTTTCACGCTACTCACTTTCCGATGACGAGAATAATATTCCCCGTCTCAGAGAGGATAACTCCTATTTACACGATAATGTTGATTAATACCTAATGCTATGTCATACAGTGATATTATAAACGAAGATCTTAAAAAGGCCATGCTGGCCCGTGAAAAGGAAAAACTCGAAGCTATCAGAGCTGTAAAAACCGCATTTATACTGGCCCGTAGTGATAAGGGTGCAGGTTCGGTTCTCGATGAAGCCGAAGAGGTAAAAATTATCCAGAAACTGGTAAAGCAGAGAAAAGATTCCGCAGCCATTTACTCTGAACAGAGTCGCCCTGAACTCGCGGAGAAGGAACTTCTTGAGGCTGCTGTAATTGAAAAGTACCTTCCGGCTCAGATGAGTGAACAGGAAATTACTACGGTTGTTAAGAAAATTATTGCTGATTCGGGTGCTTCCGGAATGAAAGATATGGGTAAGGTAATGGGACTTGCAAGCAAAGAACTTGCTGGTAAAGCAGAAGGAAAAATTATTTCCGGAGTGGTAAAACAACTTCTGGGTTAATGACCCATATACCTACAGCTTCATTATCTTTTTAACAGATAATTTACTATCCTGCATAATATTCATAACATAAATTCCTTTATCCAGAAAAGATAAATCAAAATCATTGGTTTGTTTTGAAGTAATTTTAGTGCTGAATACAAGCTGTCCCATCGAATTAAAAATTTCGATTGAAGAATGCGTACCACTTTTAATCCCTGTTACCGAAATCCCTGTAGTGAAAGGATTTGGGAACAGTATTGTCTGATCATACTCATGTTCCGGAGGAATGGATGAAGGTATATTTCTGGGTTCCATGCAGTATTTTTTGAAATCTGACGCAAAAGGTTCTGTATACTGTCCCCATAACCAGGCAAGAACAGAAACCTTTTCGGCGCGACATGCTTCCAGCACAGGTTTCCAGATGTGTTCACCATTTGCTGCAAATTCACCAACAATAAATGCATTTCCTGTTTTTTTTAGTCCCTGGAAATAAAACTTAATTGAATTTGCCGGTAAATTCCAGCGGGAGTTGTAACAGTGGATATCGAACAGTATATTGGTACGCCCCTCTCTCACATACTGTCCTCTTTGCACAATAACGGTATGACCCTGCCCCATATGTGATCCCTCGATAACAATAATATTTTCTGCCCCTGTACTCCTTATGCTGTCAATCATTGCCTTGGCATCTGCTTCCCACAAATCATTTGTATATCCGTTGGTTCCATCCCATGTGTACGGTTCATTCCATGGATTTATCCACACATCGGTTTTGTTTTTAATAAAGGGAAGATTTGCAATCTCTTTCCATCGGTTCATAACAGCAGCCCATCTTGGATCTTGCTGAGGGTTAACACCCAGAAGCTGACACTCAGGGTACGAAACGCTGCCACCTGCAAATGCATCGCTGTCGTACCAGAAACCGGCCAGAATAACGACATGTCCTTTATTTCTTGCGCTTGTTACAAGAGCTTCCAGTTTAGAATCTGTAGTCATTTTTAGATCGATACACTCGCGGGCTATATCCATTCCCCACGACTGCTGGGTGGAATAATTATAGGGTAAACTAAACACTGCCATATTATTGGTACCGGTAAATTCCCATGGAATTCCGTTCTTCATAATTTGTGAACCTTCAATGGAATAGGTATTCTGGGCATTTAATCCCGTGATGTACATGCAAAAGACAATACATAAACAGGTAATAGTTAGTTTCATTTTCTGGAAAAGATTAATACACAATCGGAAACGAAATAACCAAGTTAATAAAAAAAGCAGGATTCCTTTTCCGGAATCCTGCTTTTTTAATTTAATGTATTTTTAGTTAAGAGTTGTCTCAGCAAAAATGCGATGTGGTTAAAAGAATTTAATTCTTTCGTCTTTAATTTCTGCTTTTTCCTGAAGAGCTTCATAACCTTCGTATGATGCACGGCTGTTGAGTCCATATTTAAGCCTGAATTCAGCAGAAGCAACATCCATTCCTTCAGCAGGAGCAATATTATTAACCTGGATAACAAATACTCCGTTTGAGCCAATGATTGGAGCGGAAAGCTGTCCGCTTGTATAACTGAGAGCTTTTGAAACTACAACTGGTTCAAGACCTACCGGGTCGATATATGGATTTGCAAAACGAACCTTCATAGCTTCAGCAGTTTGTTTGCCAAGTACCGATGCCGCATCTTCGATGGTGGTTGCCGATGCAATTTTGGTTTTTATGTCAGCAGCCAGTTTAGCAAGTTTTTTTTCTTTCTTCAGTGCTGTTTCAATTTCTGTTTTTACGTCCTTCAGCGGAGCAATGCCTTTTTCCTTTACATTGGTAACACCGGCAACGATATACCGATCGGAAAGGTCGAAAATCTGACTTACAGATCCCTTGTCATTCTCAAATGCCCAGCGGATAATTTCGCGGGATGATTCAAGTCCGGGAATAGCTGCTTCATTAGGGCCAAAATCACTGGCAAATCTGGGAGTCAGTTTGTCAGCTTCATAGGCAGCCCGGAATTTATCCAGGTCAGTTGATTTCGCAGTAAATGCAACTGCTTTAGAATAGATTTCCTGATTGGTTTCATCGCTCGAAGTAACTTCTCTTTCGAGAATTGCCACCTTGGCTTTTTTAACTCTTGGACTTTGAGTTTCAATCTTCACAACATGATATCCATAGTTGGTTTTGACAACTTCAATGTCGCCGGTATTACCACTAAAGCATGCGTCTGCAAATGGCTTAACCATACGGTTTTCTGTAAACCAGCCAAGGTCACCGCCAATTTTGCTGTTGTTTTCATCTGCGGAAAAATCTCTTGCGAGAAGCGCAAAATCTGCACCCCGGTCGATGAGGGTTTTCAGACTATCGGCAATTTCTTTTGCTCTGGTTTCATCTCTCTGAACGGAAAGGGAAATCAGAATATGTCTGGCCCTGACTGAGTCCGGAACATTTACAAATTCGATAAGGCGGGATAGTTTATATGAAGAGTTTTCAAAATAAGGACCTGCAACAAAGCCAGGACTTGCTGAGAAAACCGAATCTGCAATTATTGGAGAGAGTTCGCTTTTTGAATAATTTACATCTGAATAGGGCCTGTCAGAATTCGTATTGACGAATGCTATGGCTGATTCTGCTCTCTGGAATGCCGCTTTGCTTTCTGTAACGTAAGTTCTTGCATTATCGTCATCTTTCTGCGAGGGAAGGAGTTCAAAAACAACATATTCAATACTTCTGGCGTCCACTTGCTGGTACTCATTTTTATGAGAATCGTAATACTTTTCTATTTCAGAAGTTGTAACCGTAACCTGATCATCGGGAACAGTAGTGAAATTTTCGAAAACGTAGCTGAAATCTACTGTTGAACCGGATTCTTCAGCAAAGAATCTGGAATCCAGTTTACTGGGCTGAATACCTTTGCGAACAAGGGTAAAATACTTCTGACTAAGCCGTTCGTCAACAATTTGATTTTCGAGGAAGATCCAGCGTTTTTGTTCTTCCTTGTATGCAGGATTGCTTATGGCATTGAAATAGTTAATCATCTGGAAACGATTAAACTCGCCGGTTTCAGGATTAGTAAACCAGCTTTTAATAATAGGATGGGGCTCATCCATAATTACGTTTACACCTCCCGAATTAATCGAATCGCCTTGCAACATGGTTATCAACTCGTCATTACTAACATTGATTCCGAGCTTGTTATAAGCTTTTCCAAGGATTATTTCACGAACAGTTGTTCTCCAGGTTTCTTCCTTAATGGATTCGATAGTCTGGTTATCCAGACTTTGCATGTTGTACGAAATTTTATAGAAATCGGAAAGTTCTTCGATTTTCTGGTTATAATCCAGGATATTGATGGTATTACCATCAATCTCAGCGACCTCAAGCCGCTTTTTTGAAAATGCCGAAGGTCCACTGCTGAAAAGGTCACCAAGGATGAAGGCAAGCAGAGCCAAACCGATGACTCCTGCAACCAAAACTCCGCCCTTATTCCTGATTTTTTGTAAAGTTGCCATTAACTGTTTCTTTAAAATAGTTGCTAAAAAATTTTAGGCTACGAATATAGTAATTTCAATTGTGATTTTAGCATTTGGAGGTGCAGATGTTGTGAAAAATACTATCGATTGAGAAATTTTTGATTTTTCACTTTCCCCGGAACCCTTTCCGTAATTATTCCTCCGGATTCCTTAAACTGAGATGTACCAGTTCAATTCTTGTCTGGCTTACTTTGAGTATCCTCATGTGCAGATTACCAACGATGACGCGGGTATTTAATTTGGGGATGTTCTCGTAATGGAATATTATAAACCCGGCCAGGGTATCATAATCTTCGGTTTCGGGTATATTTAAATTATATTCTTCATTCAAATAATCGATTTCGAGACGGCCGGAAAGAACAAATTCCCGTTCATTTATCTGTCGTTCTACAAACTCCTGAGTATCATGCTCATCCTCTATTTCACCAAAGATTTCCTCCATTATATCTTCGAGGGTTACAATCCCTGAAGTGCCTCCGTATTCATCGACCACGAGAGCTATGCTTCTTCTTTCCTTTATAAGATTTCGCAAAAGTTTATTTATTTGCATCGATTCGGGCACAATCGACAAGGTAACAAGATTGGAATTTATACTTTCGGGATTTTTAAAAAGCTCTTTGGAACTTATATATCCGATAATATTATCGATAGTGTCTTCATAAACCAGGATTTTAGAATATCCCGATTCAATAAATTTTTCACGAAGTTCATTCAGGTTGCTTTTAACTTCCAGTGCTTCAATTTCGTTGCGGGGAACCATGCAATCCCTGACTTTTAACTTCGAAAATTCAAGTGCATTCTGAAAAATCCGTATTTCGGGTTCCTCTTCTGTAGCATCTTCACTAACAGACTCAGCTATATTAAATGGAGTATAATATTCAGGAAGGGAGAAATGATAAAAGAAACCTTCCTTTCTGATATTTTCCCTGATCTGAAATACAAACCTGCTTATCAGGTTTACAAAAGCCAGAATAAGAACAGAAAACAGGAAAAACAACAGATAAAAAACAAGTGCCGGAATAGCCAGAATTTTAATTACCAGATCGGCTTTAACCCTGAAAAAACTCAGACGCAACAAAAATACGGTAAATACAAGGAAAAGGATGGCAGCGACCGACTGAAGAATTAATTTGAAAACAGAGGAACTTAATTGAAGGTCCTGAGCAAAAAACGGAGCTGTTAATCCGGATATTGCAAAAGTAAAACATACCAGAGAGAGAAAATATCCGAGTAAAGCAGAAGTAATAAAAATGGCAGGATTTGAAACAAAAACGGATAAGATCAGAGAAATAACCCCGGTACTGTCTGATTTGTTTTCCGGTTTAATCCTGTCTGTTGATAGAAACGCCGATTCCAGTCCCCCGAAAAAAGCAGCAAGAATGAGCGATACAATAACAATATATAAGTTCGTAAGAGGGCTCATTTTTTTATTCTTTGATTTCTTCTGTTAAGGTACATTAGCAAAGAAAGCAAAAAGATAATAAAAAACGGGTAAGAGTTTGCCAGACCCTGGAAATAAGTTTGATGAATTCCGGCCAGCAGAGAAAGAACTGCGGTAATCAGCCAGGCAATTTCAAGGATTCTGGGGAGGATTTGCTTCATCTTTTATATTAAGAACGGCATTTGAGCTTTTAAGTCGTAAGGGCGAAAATTTCTGGTTTGTTTCAAAGCCTTTCTGACCGTAGAATGTTCCATCCTTATTTTCAATTCTGGAGAAGCTGTTTGAGTAAATCCGATTAGAAACCTCGTCCCAGAATAGCTCTTCCGAATTGAGTTTTTCGCCGGTGAGGGTATTGGTCGCAATTACATTTCCTCTTGCTTCCCAAAGTTTTTCTTCCTGAAAATACTTTGCATAGTTGGCTATGATTTCAGATTCCACAGAAAGAGAATCATCGAAAAATATCACATGAATACCTTTTGGAAATTCAGTATAGGGGCGTTCAGCTTTACTGTACTGGAGAATTTCATCTGCATTAAGCTGCATCTTTATTTTTCCTGAATCGCTGTAAAGAACTTCAACTTTCTTCGCACTTACCTCAGGAAAACTATTTGTATTGGTAAGTGTGTTAATTCTTTCAATATCGTTTTCACAACCGGCAAGACAAAAAACTCCCGGTATAACCAGGAGTTTTAAAAGTTTTGCTAAATCCTTCATTGGTATTTATTGAATCTGCCGGTAAACCGCGGGCTGCTACTTACGCCCTCTGACAGTGGTTGAGCGGTTAATCCAGCTTCCAACTGTGTAAGACTGACCTTCCTGAAGACTGTTGAAGAATACATCTTCCACGCTGGGAAAATATGCGGAATAGTCGTTAATAAGTGAACTG
>CAYOLQ010000027.1:27556-39617 GCA_964404825.1 uncultured Chitinophaga sp. | reverse complement strand
GATAATATTTATATTTTTCTTATTCATTATAACTTAAATGTGTCAACTGGATTTATTCTTTTCCTCCCAAGGAACATTAAATAAGTAATCGCCAATAGTTAAAAATAATGTTTCTAATTGATTATTTCGGCAATTTCTATATAAGAAATCAGAATTGTCAGGCTGCACAAAAAGAATTGACTAAAGTTTTTTAATTAAATTTTTAGCAATTACAACATTTTCTTAAATTTACATTTGACTGAAATATAAACAACTCTTCCTGTGTTTTGTTTAATGTTTTAAATCAGAAATTAAACGATGCGAGCAATTCAAAAAAGTTATGAGGATATTTTCATCATTATTCTTTTCGTTTTTTTCACTGCGGGATTAGTTTTTCACATTATTCCTGCCACCTATAAATATGTCCTGATTATTACAGATATCAGCATGCTCCTTACGAATAGTGTGGTGATGTATTTTTTACTGAGAGCGCAGGCAGATAAGAAATTACTTTTCTGGAGTATAATTACTTTTCTTCTGACGTACCTGACTGAATTAGCGGGAATCAAGACGGGTGCAATTTTTGGAAGCTATGAATACGGAGAAACGATGCTTATTCAAGTCTTAAATGTTCCTGTAGTTATTGCCATGAATTGGGTCATGTTAATAATTGGCAGTTATTCGATCGCGCAGAGGGCAAAAGTAAAACCCATTTTTATTCCTCTTATAAGTTCATTAATTGTTGTTGGATTCGATTTTGTAATGGAGGTTGTTGCTATGAAACTTGACTACTGGCAATGGGAAGGCAATATAGTTCCGCTACAGAATTATATCGCATGGTTTATTATTAGCCTGACTTTTACAAGTATGCTGGCACTACTTAAACTTCGCATCGAAAACCGGATTGTGCAGATATATTTTCTAATTCAGCTGCTTTTTTTTATTGGTCTGAGGTTGTTTTTGAACTAAAAACTGGTGATATAAAAATGTTTTCGAAATGCCTGTTTATTATAACTATAAGGTACTAATTGCTTTAAGGTAATATAAGAATCAAGAATGTTTTACTGTCGGTTCAAAGTCACAAAATAATTAATAAATTTACAATCCATTAAATTCCGAGGCATGCGAGCTGTAATTCAACGGGTATTAACGGCTTCCGTAAAGTGTAGCAGTGGGCATCAGGACGGGATTATGGCGGGTGTTCTGGTGTTTTTAGGTATCGAAGAATCAGATGGAAAAGTTGATATTGAGTGGTTAAGCGGAAAAATTTCCCGGTTAAGAATATTTAATGATGAAAACGGTATAATGAATTTAAGTGTCGTTGATGCCGGAGGGGAAATAATGGTAATATCACAGTTTACATTGCACGCGAGCACCAGAAAGGGAAACCGTCCATCTTACATAAAAGCTGCGTTACCAGATATTTCTGAGCCAATGTATAGTGGATTTTTAGTTCAATTGGAAAAAGACTGCGGAAGAATTATTAAAAGAGGTGTTTTTGGAGACCACATGGAAGTCCGTCTAGTGAATGATGGACCGGTAACGATAATAATTGATTCCAAGAACAAGGAATAATAAGGAATTTCCTAATCTTTGTATTGCATTCTTCGAATGCAATTAAAGGTTGGCTAATTCCGGTTTTTTTATTTAAATCGTTTTCGAAATATTTCCAGGATGGAAAATGGATTAAGCCTTAAAGAGTCGCAGCTTGTTGTAGATCAATGGATCCACAAATATGGTGTGAGATATTTCAATGAACTGACAAATATGGTGTTATTGACGGAGGAAGTTGGTGAACTGGCAAGGATTATCGCAAGAAAGTATGGTGAGCAATCATTTAAACAGGGAGAAGACCGGCAGGATTTATCAGATGAGTTAGCTGATGTTTTATTTGTATTGATTTGTATTGCCAATCAGACAGGTGTAGATCTTACAGATGCTTTGGCAAGGAATTTGGAGAAAAAGACAAAACGTGATAGAATTAGACATTCTGAGAATAAAAAATTACAATAAAATATATGATTCATAAAAGTAAGGTTAACTCAAATACAGAGCACAAGTATATTCAGGATAAAGTCGACCAGATAACTGAACGTTCCTTTGAAATAAGGGATAAGGCTATTCTGACTCATGTTTTCAGCCTTATAGATTTAACAAGTCTGAACAGTACGGATTCTGTTTCAAAGATTTCGGCAATGGCCGAGAATGTTAACGGACTTAAGGAAAAATTTCCTGAAATTCCCAATGTGGCGGCAATGTGTGTTTATCCGTGTTTTGTCCCAATTCTAAAAAAAACATTACAGATTAATAAAGTTAAGATTGCAGCTGTGGCGGCCTCGTTTCCGTCGTCACAGACTTTTCTGGATATCAAGACAGCTGAGGTAAAAAAGGTTGTTGATGAAGGTGCAGATGAAGTTGATATAGTAATTTCTGTCGGGGAGTTTCTGGCGGGCAATTATGATTTTGTCTCGGATGAGATTTATAAAATTAAAAGTGTAACCGGTAGTGCTCATCTAAAAGTTATACTTGAAACCGGGGCAATCGAAGATCTTGGCTTAATAAGAAAAGCATCATTTCTGGCAATGGATGCGGGTGCTGATTTTATCAAAACCTCTACGGGAAAACTTGAAAAAGGCGCAAGCCCGGAGGCCGTGTGGGTTATGTGTGAATCGATAAAGGAATATTTTCAAAAAACCGGACGAGCTGTCGGAATTAAACCTGCAGGTGGAATTTCGGATATTAATACAGCAATAATATACTACCTTATTGTTAATGAAGTACTTGGAAACGACTGGTTAAAACCTGAGCGTTTTCGTTTTGGTGCCAGTAAGCTGGCAAATTTATTACTTGGGGAGAAGTATTTTTAACCTGTATAAGCAGAAATTGTCAAGTTCTCAATACCCGGGGAATTATTTTGTATTTTTGCATCAGAATACGGGTATATGGCAGACCAATTAATTGATTCGGTAATAACTCCAGAGGCGTTAACAATTGACAGCCTGAGTATAAAAAACCATGTATTTACAGAAACAAGTCCTTTAGGGTTGAACAATTTCCCTGAGGGTTACTTTTCAAAAAACCTTACCAGAAATACTACGCCTGACTGGTATTTCATCCTTGTTATCCTGGTTTTATCATTTGTTGCCTGGATCAAAACGGTCTTTGGCAAATTTCTGTTTTCCTTATGGGCCCCATCCTATAGTTATCAGATTGCTTCGAAGACATTCAAAGACCGGGGACTCATCCAAAAACGCTTTGATTATGGATTTGATTTGCTTTACCTGATAAACGCCTCCCTGTTTATATACTTGTTAAACCGTTATTTTGATCCCGGGATTTTTAAATCATCAGGTTTCGCGTTCGTTATTCAGACATTTTTTGTCTTATTGGCTCTGATATTTTTACGGACAGCCATTATGCGCTCAATTGGGTTCATTTTTAATAAAAAAGAGCTTTATTTCGGGTTTCTGTATCACTTTTTTCTATACAACAGGGTGCTTGGGGTGTTACTTATTCCATTTCTTATAGCAATTCCTTATACTACTGGAAATTTGCAGGAGATCATTGTATTTACTGGCATTGCGCTGATAATAATTGTGTATATAATGCGCCTTTTAAGGGTAACAATTTATATATTAAGGAATGTTGTATTGTTTTTTTATTTGATTTTATACCTTTGTATCCTTGAAATATTACCTGTTTTGGTAATAGTTAAGATAATAGTTTCTTTGGCACAGGTTTAAATTAAACCATTTAAGCAGCAGACCAATATGACAAAAATCAAGAGAATTTTGGTTTCCCAACCAAAACCGGATTCTGATAAACACTCCTATTCCGAACTTGCCGAAAAAAACAATTTAAAAATAGATTTCAGACCATTTATTCAGGTTGAAGGAATCACGGTAAAGGATTTCAGGAAGACGCGTATTGATATACTTGCGCACGGAGCGGTTATTTTTACAAGTAAGACCGCTATTGATCATTTCTTCCGGTTAGCTGAAGAGTTAAGGATTACCATTCCTGACGAAATGAAATATTTCTGTAGTTCTGAATCCATAGCCTTCTATTTACAGAAGTATATTGTTTACAGAAAAAGAAAGATTTTCTACAGTGCCAGCGGGAATTTGCTTGATATTACAGATATTTTTCTTAAACACAAGGATGAAAACTACCTTGTTCCTATGTCCAGTGCTCACAAAGATGAAGTTCCCTTTTTGTTGGACAAAATTAAGATCAAGTATACTCCGGCCATTTTGTACAATACTGTATGCAGTGATCTTTCTGATTTATCAGAGATCAATTATGACGTACTTGTGTTTTTCAGTCCAACCGGAATTAAGTCGCTTTTGCAAAATTTCCCGGGATTCCAGCAAAATGATATAAAGATTGCAACTTTTGGAACCACAACCGCAAAAGCAGCCACTGAAGCCGGGCTTAGACTTGATATTAGTGCTCCCCAGCCAAATGCACCATCTATGACTATGGCTCTTGAGCAATATATTAAGGAATATAATAAGAGCTGTAAAAAGTAAGTCTTCTTGTTTATAAAAGCCTGTCTTCTTATTTCAGATAGTATCTTCTGTCCACATAAGTCCAATGCTTATTAACCGTTATTCATTTACACGAAAAGAAAGACTCAAAAGTGAAAAATCTATCAGTGAATTATTTGAGTCTGGATACAGTCTGACAATACACCCAATTCGTTTGATTTACCGGTTAAAAAATCCAACAACAAGTGTACCGGTTAAAATAGGATTTGTTGTACCCAAGAAGAATTTTAAACGGGCAGTTGATAGAAATCTACTAAAGCGAAGAATGCGTGAAGCATACCGGCTCAATAAAAGTATTCTTCAATCAGAAACCTCCACAGGATTTGAAATTATGTTAGTTTACCAGGGACAAGAAGCAGTAGATTACGATAAAATATCCGCAACAATGATTCTCCTGTTAAAAAAGCTTGCGTTACGAAGCTTCAAATAATAATTCGCAGTCACTTTTTCGAATCCTTATAGATATTTAGGAAATAACATCCAAATACTTACTTCACTTTCTCCTGCTAAACCGGACCTTTAAAAGTAAAGTCAACTTCTGTAGCTATTCATGGACAAATTTTATAAATTTGATTTATTCAAATAAATAAATCAAAATGGTCATGTTGAGATCTATTTCCCAAGCCGGAAGAATTCTTTCGTTCCTTTTAATTATTGGTTTATCGGCCTGTACCAAAAACAAACATAAAGATCAGTCTCAAATACCTGGGTATAATCCCGAAATAGCAGCTTTTACATCGGGTAACATACCTAAGGATTCCTATATCAGGGTGAAGTTATCATCTGATTATACGGAGCCTATTAGCCCATTGAAGGCTATTGACAAAAAATTGTTTGATTTTAGTCCGGCAATTTCAGGCGAAGCGTATTGGACAGATCGCAGGACAATTGAATTCCGCCCGGATGAAGACCTTCCTTCAGGACAGGATTATAGTGTGGTTTTCCGTGTTTCACGATTATTTCCAGAAAAAGCCGGAGCAAAAGATTTTACCTTCCATTTTGGGGTAATCCCTTTAAATATTGACGTTGAATTTACGGGTATGAAAACCCAAAATAATGCCGACCTTACTATAAACCAGATTAAAGGGTTTGTAAATACAACTGATAATTTTGAAGGAACCCGGATAGAAACAATTTTAATGGCGAAGCAGAACGGCAAGCTTTTACCAATCACCTGGCAACATATTGACGGTGGCAGAAGCCATGAGTTTTCTATTGACAGTGTGATTCGGTCAGAAAAAAGGGAGTTAGTTGAAATTAGCTGGGATGCAAAACCCTTAGGATCGAAAATTAAAGGTTCTTCAGTTTATGAAATTCCATCTTTAAGTGATTTTACCCTTTTAGAAACAAAGATTTTTCAACAGCCTGAGCAATACATCCGGTTAATGTTTTCTGATCCAATTAAAAATGACCAATACCTGAACGGTTTAATTAATCTGAGTAATTCTGTTAATTTACGTTTTACGGTTGAAGACAATACAATTAATATTTACCCTGAAGTCAGACAAAGCGGAACCCTTGAGCTTAGTCTTTCCCCCGGAATTAAAAATATTCTGGGTTATGGATTCTCCGGAAAAGCTGATATTCCATTAAATTTTGAAGGATTAAATCCTGCAATAAGATTAATCGGACAAGGTTCCATTATGCCTCAGTCGGAAGGGCTTATATTTCCATTTGAGGCCGTTAACCTAAAAGCCATAGAAGTTAAGGTTATCAGAATATATGAAGATAATGTGGCGCAGTTTCTCCAGGTAAATGATTTGGATGGCGAGAATGAGCTTCGGCGGGCGGGAAGGCTTGTTGCCAAAAAGAGCATAAATCTGATTTCCTCTCGTCCCATAAATTTCGGCGAATGGAATGCATTTGCAATTGACCTGAACGAACTTATTAAGGCTGAACCGGGTGCAATATATAGGATTGAGCTGGGATTTAAAAAGGAGCATTCTCTTTTCAGTTGTCCGGATGATATTGTTTCAGAAAACGAAACTCTTACTGAAAATACTGAGGACGAAAACACCCTCAGTGAAAGCGATCTGTCCTATTGGGACGCTGCAAACGGGTATTATAGTTACGACTATGAGTATTACGACTATGAATACGATTATAACTGGGAAGAAAGAGATAATCCTTGTTCGGATTCATATTATGGGAAAAGAAGGAGTGTTGCCCGAAATGTTCTCGCATCAAATCTTGGAATTATTGCGAAAACAGGTAATGACAAGTCAATGTTATTTGCAGTAACAGATCTTATCACAACAAAGCCTGAAAGTGGCGTTAACATTGAATTGTATAATTTTCAGCAACAACTTATTGCGACATTAGTTACAGATAAAGAGGGATTTGCTGAGACAAAGATTGATGAACAGATCTTTTTGCTAATTGCTAAAAAAGATAGACAGCGTGGGTATTTAAAACTGTATGAAGGCGCCTCACTATCTCTCAGTCAGTTTGATGTTTCCGGAAATGCCGTTTCAAAGGGAATTAAAGGATTCATTTATGGGGAGAGGGGGGTATGGAGACCTGGTGACACATTGTTTCTCAATTTCATACTGGAAGATAAAGAAAAGGTTTTACCGGAAAACCATCCGGTAAGTTTTGAATTGTATGATTCACGCGGAAAACTAAGCAAAAAGTCTGTTTCTACACAGAGTCTGAATGGATTCTACAGTTTTAAAGTTGTTACCGCTCAGGATGCCCCTACAGGTAACTGGAGGCTTGATGTAAAACTAGGTGGATTAAGCTTCAGTTCAAGGATTCGGATTGAAACAGTAAAACCCAACCGTTTAAAAATAAAACTTGAATTCCCTGATGATGAACTACATGCTCTTGATGCAAAAAATACGGGAAAGATTAAGGTAAACTGGTTACACGGGGCTCCGGCAGGCGAATTGGAAACACGGGTATCAGTTAACTTTTCCAATATTGAAACCGTATTTAAAGGATATGATGATTATTTCTTCGGAGATCCGGCAAAAAGTTTTAGTCCCGGAGAAAAAGAGATTTTCAAAGGAACTCTTGACGATAAAGGAGAAGCGAGCTTTAACCCTGAATTTTTTGTGAAAGGAAACAGTCCGGGCAAACTTAGAGCAACATTTACAAGCCGCAGCTTTGAAAAGGGAGGAGACTTCAGCATTGATCAGTTCTCAATTCCCTATTCACCTTATGAAAACTATATCGGGCTAAAAGTTCCAAAGGGTAACAATTACGGTGTTCTGCTTACTGATACAGTACAATCCTTTGATATAATCAGTTTAGATGAGTCGGGAAAACCCGTTGACCTTAAAGGTTTAGAGATTACGGTGCATAAGCTTGACTGGAGGTGGTGGTGGCATTCCTCCGGGGAGAATCTGGCATCTTTTACCGGAAGTTCATATCAAAAACCTGTTTTTCAGAAGATAATTAATACTTCTGGAGGAAAAGCAGAGTTCAGTTTTAAAATTACCCATCCTGAATGGGGGCGTTTTTTGGTAAGGGTAAACGATCCAAAGGGTCTTCATTCAAGTGGAAGAATTGTTTATTTTGACTGGCCCGACTGGGTAAGCCGCAGCTCACGAAATGATCAGCAATCCGCAAGCATATTGATGCTCAGTTCGGATAAAGAAAAATACAATGTTGGTGAAAACGCCACTATTACTATACCTTCGGGACAGTCGGGGCGTATTTTGCTTAGCATAGAGACTGGCACCCGGGTTATAGATCATTACTGGGTAAAGACAGAAGGTAAAGAAACCTCGGTTAGTTTTCCGGTAACAGCTGAGATGACCCCAAATATATATGTAAATGTCAGTTTGATTCAGCCGCACGGTCAGACTCAAAATGATTTACCGATACGAATGTACGGGGTTATTCCTCTATTTGTGGAAAATCCGGAAACACATCTTATCCCTGAAATAAAGATGCCTGACGTTTTAAGACCGGAGACTGCTATTGAAGTTCTGGTTAGTGAAAAGAATAATAAATCAATGACTTATACCCTGGCTATTGTTGATGAGGGTTTACTGGATCTTACGCGATTCAAAACCCCCGATCCCTGGCAACATTTTTATGCTCGTGAAGCCCTGGGTGTAAAAACATTTGATATTTACGACTGGGTGTTGGGTGCTTTCGGCGGGAGAATTGACGGAGTTTTCAGCATTGGAGGCGGAGAAGATGGTGAGGGTAAAGCACAGGCCAAGGCAAATCGATTTGTTCCAATGGTCAGGGCAATCGGACCGTTTTTTCTTGACAAGGGACAAACAGCTACCCACAAGATAGAAATACCAAACTACGTTGGATCAGTTAAAACAATGGTTGTTGCGGGAAATTCCGGAGCATATGGAAATGCAGAGAAAGTTTGTCCGGTAAGGAAACCGCTAATGTTACTAACCACCCTTCCTCGTGTTATAGGACCCGGGGAAGATGTTAGTATTCCTGTGACCGTTTTTGCTATGGAAGAGCAGGTGAAAAAAGTAGTTATAAGGATTGAAACCAACGGGTTCTTTAAATCGGATGTGTCTGAAAAGACCATAGAGTTTGCAAGTATAGGAGATCAGACAGTGTACTTCAATGCAAGGATAATAGAGCAGATTGGGATCGGCAGAGTGAAGATATTCGCTAAATCGGGTAAAGAAGAAGCAAAAGAGGAGATTGAGATTGAAGTACGATCCCCCAATCCTGAAATTACCGAACAGCAGTATGGCTTTTTAAAAGCAGGAGAAACCTGGGAAAAGGTTTATGATTTGCCGGGAATGGCAGGAACAAACCGGGCTGAAGTTGAGGTTTCATCTCTTCCCCCGATGAATTTTGGCAGAAGACTTCAATATCTTCTCCGCTATCCATATGGATGCATGGAACAGGTAACATCTGCTGCTTTTCCTCAGCTTTATCTCTCGGATGTAATGGAAACTGATCAAAATATTAAGGATTACACAGACCGAAATTTGAAAGCAGCGATTGAAAAACTTCAAACTTTTCAGCTTCCGGGTGGAGGTTTGGGTTTATGGCCAAATTCTACTTCTGAAAATGATTGGGGAACCAGTTATGCAGGCCATTTTATGCTGGAAGCTCAGAAAAAAGGGTATGTTGTTTCCGGCAGTTGGTTGAAAAAGTGGACTTCATATCAGAAAAAAATTGCCCGTTCATGGACTGGGAACAAATATGAAAACAAATGGGAACAAAAATCCATGGAGTTGATGCAGACATACCGTCTTTACACTCTGGCGCTAGCGGGAGAGCCGGAGTTAGGAGCAATGAATCGTTTGAGGGAAAAATCTGATCTTGATGTTTCAGCCCGCTGGCAATTAGCCGCAGCATATGTGCTTGCAGGACAAGAGCATACTTCAGCGGAGTTAGTAAAATCCCTGACAACCGAAATCCCGGTTTATCAGGATACCTATTACACTTATGGCTCGGAGTTGAGGGACAAGGGATTCATTTTACAAACTCTTACTTTGCTTAACAGAAGGGATGAGGCAATACCTGTTATGCAATATATCTCAGAAAAATTTTGCAGCGAAAACTGGTATAGTACTCAGACAACGGCTGTTTGTCTTATGGCTGTATCACAATTTGCCGGGCCATCGGGCACATCCAAAGACCTGAGTTATGATATCACGCTAAATGGCGGGGAAAAAAAGCACATTGCTACAAATAGCTCTTATTCAAGTATACCTGTGAAATTTCAGGATCAGGTTTCAGGAAAAACCATTATAAATAATACAGGAAAAGGGATCCTGTTTATAAGAATTTCCGCACATGGCATCCCTGAAGCCGGAGAAGAAAAAAGCATCTCGCAAAATCTTGTGATCGATGTAAATTACAGGGATTTAAACGGGAATATCCTTGATGTGAAAAAACTTAAACAGGGTACTGATTTTATTGCTGAAGTCAGTGTATACAATCCCGGAACAATTGATTATTACCAAAACCTTGCATTATCTCAAATTTTTCCATCAGGATGGGAGATTCATAATCAGAGGCTTTTTGAAAGCAATACCGGAAATTATAGTATACCAGAATATATTGACATCAGGGATGATCGTGTTTATACCTTTTTTAATCTCTCAGCTAAGGACACAAAGAAATTTGCTGTTAAACTTAATGCGGCTTATAAGGGAAGATTTTATCTGCCGGGAGTATTGTGTGAAGAAATGTACAGAGGGGATGTAAGGGCTGTTGAAGCGGGTAAATGGGTTATGATTGAATAAATTAAATTTTGAAAACGATAAATTCCTTCATCCTGTTAATGAAAAAAAAGCAGGCCTTAAGAAATATTTGCATTAATCTTACTGTTTCGTGACTAATATATTTATATTCAGGCGTTTATCAAATTATGAATTTCTTTTTTATTCAATAATAATACTTTTCTCCGGGGTTTTATTCTGGATCAGTCTTCCGCTACCCCTATTTTCTGATCCATACAGTACGGTTATTACAGACAGAAACAACGAGTTGCTGGGAGCCAGAATTGCTGATGACGGGCAATGGAGATTTCCAGCCGGCGACAGCATCCCCCTGAAATATAAAAAAGCTGTATTGTTGTATGAGGACAGGTACTTTTATCAGCATCCGGGCATTAATCCGGTTTCGCTTTACCGTTCACTTTTAAAGAATTTGAAGGCAGGAAAAATAATAAGTGGAGGGAGTACAATAAGCATGCAGGTTATAAGACTTTCAAGGAAAGGTAAGCCCAGAACTCATTATCAGAAGTTTCTTGAAACCACACTTGCCTTGCGGATGGAATTTTCCTATACCAAAGACGAGATACTATCCTTGTATTCATCACATGCTCCTTTCGGAGGTAATGTTGTTGGTATTGAGGCTGCATCGTGGAGGTATTTCGGAAGAAGTTCGAACACATTATCCTGGTCTGATGCCGCTGTTCTGGCTGTTTTACCAAATTCACCGTCAATGGTACATCCCGGAAGGAACCGGGCCACTTTAAAAACGAAAAGAGACGGTCTGCTTAAAAAATTGTATGAGCAGGACGAGCTGGATAGCCTAAGTTTTATCCTTGCCATTGAAGAACCTCTGCCGGTGAATCCTTTTACCCTTCCCCGGTTGGCTCCCCATTTATTGGATAAATTTTATAACGAATCTCCGGGAAAGGTCATCAGAACAACTATTGACAAAAATTTACAGGAGAAAGCAGAACGTGTATTAGAAGGCCAAAGGGAAAGGCTTTACTCAAATGAGATTCATAATGCTGCCTGCATCATTACAGATATAAAGACCAATGAGATTCTTGCATATTGCGGGAATCTCAGAAATGCAGAACATCCGGAATATGGCGGGGAGGTTGATGTTATTCATTCAGCCCGCAGCTCGGGAAGTATATTGAAACCCTTACTATTTGCCGAGATGATTCATAAGGGTGACATTTTGCCCGGCACTCTGATTGCAGATATCCCAACATTTTACGGAAATTTCAGTCCTAAGAATAATACAAGAACCTATGATGGTGTTGTGCCAGCAAGATTAGCCCTCAGCAGATCACTAAACATTCCAGCAGTCAGAATGCTTCGCCAATATGGAGTAGAAAGATTTTATCAGGA
>CAYOLQ010000027.1:4354-27456 GCA_964404825.1 uncultured Chitinophaga sp. | reverse complement strand
TATCTGACATTAAAAACCCTGACTGATGTTAACCGACCGGAAGAAGAAGCCGGCTGGGAAAACTTTACTTCCACACGTAAACTTGCATGGAAAACCGGAACGAGTTTTGGCTTCAGGGACGCATGGGCTATAGGTATTACTCCTGAATATACTGTTTCTGTCTGGACCGGAAATGCAAATGGTGAAGGGCGGCCCGGTTTAACGGGTTTAAACAGTTCAGCACCGGTTCTGTTTGAACTATTTGACTTATTACCTCAGACTAGCTGGTTTGGTGTTCCATACGACGACTTGAGCAGGGTAAGAGTATGTTCAATAAGTGGTCAGCTCGCAGGAACAGATTGTCCGGAAACTGATTCAACCTTAATTACTCCTGCAGGATTGCAATCAACTGCTTGTGTATATCATCATATAATCCACCTGGATAAAGAAAAGAAAAACAGGGTAACCAGTGATTGTTATCCGGTTCCGGATATGAATCACGAACCCTGGTTTATTCTTCCCCCGGTGCAGGAATGGTACTATCGCCAGAAACACGCGTCGTATAAAGTGTTACCTGCGTTCAGGGATGGATGCGATAATAAAGAGGATTTTTCGCAGATGCAAATGTTATATCCGGAGCAGGGTACTATTGTTTATGTGCCATATGAGCTAAGTGGTGAAAGGGGAAGGTTAATTTGTGAAGCGATCCACCGAAAAGCAGAAGCTGAAATTTTCTGGCATCTGGATCATGAGTATTTAGGAAAGACTAAAGGCCGTCATCAGATGGCGATTCTGCCGGAAAAAGGTAAACATACCTTAACTTTGATTGATGGGGATGGAGGAAGAATCAGTGTTGTTTTTGAAGCAATTGACAAAGGACGATAGCCGGTGCTTATGTTAAATATATATAAAAATCAGGGCATAGGATAATTTTTGATTTATCTTTGAGAAATGCACAAAATAAAATGCGAGATGAAGAAGAAAATGAAAGGGTTGAAGGTGTTTGTAGTTGTTTTATTTTTAGGACTACTTACACTTGGATTTTCAGCACGAAACAGTGACTTTGAACTCGTAAAAAGTCTGGATATTTTTTACACTCTTTTCCGGGAGCTAAATTACTATTATGTTGATGAGACGGACCCGGAAAAACTAATTGAAACCGGTATCAACTCCATGCTTGGTTCATTGGATCCATATACAACCTACATTCCTGAATCTGAAATGGATGATTTTAATTTTATGACAACTGGAGAGTATGGCGGGATCGGTTCATTGATCAAGGCGGGTGATAGCTATGCAATCATTGCTGAACCATACGAAGGGTCTCCCTCGGCCAAGGCCGGGTTAATGGCCGGAGATGAGATTATTTCTGTTGACGGATTTGTAACTAAAGGAAAATCCCTTTCTGAAGTAAGCGAGAAATTGAAAGGAGTTCCGGGAACAGATCTGATAATAATAATTCGGAGAAAGGGAGAAAGGGAAAACAGAAAAATTAAGATTGTAAGGGAGCAGATACACATCAGTAACGTCTCATATTATGGAGTGATTAAGGGTAATACAGGTTACATACGCCTTTCAGGTTTTACAACCAACGCAGCAAGTGAAGTTAAAGACGCCTTTCTTGACTTAAAGAACAATAAAAAAATAGATAATCTGATTCTTGATTTACGCGGAAATCCGGGAGGATTGTTAATTGAAGCTGTAAGGGTTTGTAACCTGTTTGTTGAAAAGGGGCAATTAATTGTCAGCACGAAAGGAAAAGTTAAACAATGGGATCAGGAATATCTTACCAGCATTGATCCTGTTGATACGAAAATTCCGATGATTGTTCTTGTTAATCAGGGCTCTGCTTCGGCTTCTGAGATAGTTGCGGGAGCTCTTCAAGATGTTGATCGCGCTGTCATTCTCGGGCAGAGGACCTATGGAAAAGGATTGGTTCAAACGACAAGAAAGCTAAAATATAACACACAGCTAAAGGTAACAACCGCCAAGTATTATATTCCCAGTGGAAGATGCATTCAGGCACTTGATTATTCGCACCGTAATGAAGACGGTAGTATAGGATATATTCCTGATTCTCTGATCACGCGGTTTAAAACCAAAGGTGGGCGCACTGTATATGACGGAGGTGGAGTAACTCCTGATATTCCAGATTCTATGAATACTTACAATCAGCTTAGCATGTTTCTTTATGGGAAAAATATGGTTTTCGATTTTGCAACCGATTATTTAACAAGGCATAAGGAAAAACCTGAGATGAAAGGTTTTAGCATTGGAGATGAGGAATATTCCCTTTTTATGAACTTTGTAAAAAGTAAAGGATTTGAATATGAAACACAGAGTCAGGTGGAATTGAAAAAGTTAATTTCTGCAGCTAAATCTGAAAAATATTATAAAGAACTTGAACCAGAGTTCACTGCACTGGAGGAGAAACTAAAACATAATGACGACAGGGATTTTTACAATTTCAGGACCGAAATTGAGGAGCTTCTCAATGAAGAAGTTATAAGCCGGTATTACTATCAGAAAGGAAGGATTAGTTTATCTGTTGAGTCTGATACACAAGTTTCAAAAGCGCTGGAAATTTTAAATGAACCGGGAGAGGTTGAAAAAATTCTGGCCAGTATTACCGATGTACCTGAAATAGCCGGATAAATGAAGTCCCGAAACAATGATTTCTTTCTAATGTGCTTCAAACCAATTAGTTCCAGTGCCCATCTCTATCAGAAGGGGAACAGAGAGTTTGATGGCGCCTTCCATTTCTGACCGAACAATTTCTTTTAGGATCATCTCTTCTGATTTTTTCATGTCGAAAACAAGTTCGTCATGAACCTGTAAAATCATTTTTGATGCCATTTCTGATTGTTTCAGTTTATTGTGGATGCGTATCATTGCTATCTTAATAATGTCTGCCGCAGAGCCTTGTATTGGAGCATTGATAGCATTTCTTTCAGCCATGCCTCTAATATTTGCATTTCTGGAATTAATGTCTGGCAAATATCTTTTTCTTCCAAGCATGGTTGTAACAAAACCGGTTTCGCGTGCCAGTTTTATACTATCGTCCATGTATGTTCTTACACCGGGAAAGGTAAGAAAGTAATTATCAATAAGATCCTTTGCCTCTGTTCTGCTTATATTCAGTCTTTGAGAAAGACCGAAGGCTGAAATACCGTAGATAATTCCAAAATTAGCTGTTTTAGCACGGCTCCTCATTTCGCGGGTGACTCCTGAAAGTTCAGTTTTATATATTTTAGCAGCAGTTGCTGTATGGATATCCTCTCCCTGTAGAAATGCGCTTATCATATTTTCGTCTTTACTCAGGTGGGCCATGAGTCTTAACTCAATTTGCGAGTAGTCAGCAGAAAGGAAAATATTGTCATTGTTTTCGGGAATGAAAGACTTCCGTATTTCCCTTCCTCTTTCTTCCCGAATAGGTATATTCTGCAAATTTGGGTTGTTTGAACTTAAGCGTCCGGTTGAAGCAATTGTCTGGTTAAAGGAAGTGTGAATCTTCCCGGTGCTAGCATGTACAAGTTTAGGGAGTGCGTCTACATATGTTGAAAGAAGCTTTTTTAATCCACGGTAAGTTAAAACCTCATCAATAATTTCATGTTTGCCGCTGAGTTTTACAAGTACGTCTTCACCCGTTGAGTATTGCTGTGTTTTGGTCAGTTTTGCCTCATTATCAATTTTCAGCCGATCAAAAAGTATTTCACCAAGTTGTTTAGGAGACTGAATATTAAACTCTGTTCCCGCCAGTTTATAAATTTTTTCTTCACTTAAAAGGATATCCTTAACAAGATCCTCACGGAAAGCGTGGAGTGTTTGTATGTCGAGTCTGATGCCATTATGTTCCATCTCAGAAAGAACCCGTATTAATGGCATTTCAATGCTTCCGGCCAGTTGGCTTAATCCTTCATTCTGAAGCTTTTCATCAAAGATCTGATATAACAAAAATGACAGATCGGCGTCCTCAGCTGCATAATCCTTAATTTTTTCTAGAGGCACATCCTTCATGTTTCCCTGATTCCTTCCCTTTTCACCGATCAGTTCCTCAATTTTAACAGGGGAGTAATTTAAAAAGTTTTCCGAAAGAAGATTAAGATTATGTCGCTGTTCCGGTTGCAGAAGATAATGAGCAATCATGGTATCGAAAAAAGTTCCCTTGACTTCTATTCCGTACTTTTTAAGCATCCGGAAATCAAATTTAATATTCTGTCCAATTTTGATAATTTTCTCATTCTGAAGGGCCGGTTTAAAATATGAAAGAACTTTAATGGCTTCTGTATATTCCTGATTAAGTGGCACATAGTAAGCTTCATGAGTCTTCATCGAGAAAGAAATACCAACAAGATTTGCCGAAAATATCTCCAGTTCAGTTGTTTCAGTATCAAAAGCAAATGCTTTTGTTTTATTCAGTTTTTCAGCGAGATCTTTTATGGCGCTCTCAGTATTCACCAGAACGTATGATTTCTGAATAGTGTTAATGTTATCAAAGTTGGAAATAACCGGTGCAGGTACCGTGAATCCGCTGAAAAGATTACCTTGTTGTGATTGAGCTTGCGGTGCAGGAGTTTCGGTCTTTATAAATCTGTTTAACAGTGTTTTAAACTCCAGCTCCTGAAATATTTCTTTAAGTTTTTCAGAATTTGCCTCCTCCCGAATGAACAAATCGGCATTAAATTGTACAGGAACATCCAGGCGAATAGTTACCAATTCACGTGAGAGATAAGCCTGTTTCCTATAATTCTCCAGATTTTCCCGGAGTTTTCCTTTGAATTTATCGAGGTTTTCGTAAATATTATCGAGGGATCCGTATTCCGAAATCATTTTTACTGCCGTTTTTTCTCCAACACCAGGTACCCCGGGGACGTTATCGGAAGAATCTCCCCAAAGAGCAAGTATATCAATAAACTGTGAAGGATTGGTTATTCCGAACTTCTGACAAACCTCAGAGCTTCCGAGAACTTCAGAATCACTTCCGGATTTTCTTGGTTTAAACAGGACAATATTTTCGGAAACGAGCTGATTATAATCCTTATCAGGAGTCATCATAAACACCTTAAAGCCCTCTTTTTCAGCTTGTTTTGAAAGTGTCCCGATAACGTCATCAGCTTCAAACCCCTGTGCCTCAACAACCGGAATGTTATAGGCTTCAATAATTTTTTTTATAAATGGAACCGCATTACGGATATCTTCTGGCGTTTCCTGTCTATTTGCTTTATATAAGGGGAAAAGTTCATTTCGGAAGGTTGGTCCGGAGGGATCAAACGCTACAGCAATATGACTTGGGTTTTGATTTTTCAAAACATCATCTAAGGTTATAGTAAATCCAAATGCTGTACTGGTATTCTGCCCTTTTGAGTTTTTCATCGGATTTGAAATAAAGGCATAATAAGATCTAAAGATCAATGCATACGCATCCAGCAAAAAAAGAGTTTTTTCGTTAACCATAGAAATAAATAATAATAATGAGATCCGGGTAAAGATAAATTAAATCCCCTGATAATAAGATAATCGTCTAAACGAATAAAAGCGCTTTTCAGTCATTATCACTGGCAAACCATTCTGCATATGATGTAGCTGTTTCACAAAGCTTTACAGAATGAAGGGAAAGTTTTTCCGGAAGGAGGGGTTTAATGATTTCAACTATATCAATCAGAAGGTTTTCACAAGTTGGCTGGTATGAAACAATCCTGAGTTTATCAAACATCTGAGAAATTTCAGAAAGGCTTGTTGTGTCTGCTTGATCAGAAATCACCAGAGCGTGGTCGAAATAATCGAGTACCGGAATCTTGATCCATTTTTTCATTTCAGAAAAATCCGCAACCATTCCATTATCGGAGTCTCCTGGTTTACTAACAGGCGACCCAATCAGGGTAACAAACAGTACATAAGAGTGCCCGTGTATACTTTTACACGCTCCATTGTAATTGTGCAAGGCGTGTGCCATTTCGAAATGAAATTCCTTTGTTAACCTGATTTTTTCCATTTTTACATACTTTCTTCAACAATGCTGAAGTAACAAATGATTTAAAGAAATGTTTTAAAGGTGATTAGGAGGAATAATCTGGGATTTTAATCAGGAACAAGCGCATTTACTAACACATTCAACGATGCTGGCAAGATTATCGTGTTTAAGATAATAAAATGTGTTTTTCCCCTCGCGTTGTGAAGCGAGTACACCTTTATCTTTTAGAATTCCAAGGTGGTGTGAAGTAGTAGACTGTTCGATATTAAGCAACTCATGAATTTCAGTAACGGTTAGCTTTTTCCCGTTTTCCAGATGGTTAAGAATTGCAATTCTGAGAGGGTGCGCAATTGCTTTGAGCATATTGGATGCTTTTTCAAGTTGCTCAGGTGAAAGATTTGAAATACTCATTTGGTTAAATTTAATCTACCAGAAAATTAAATAAAAATAATTCGTTTTATAGACACTTATTTGTATTACAATGGTTTACAGCACATTATTAGTAAGAAAACAGCTAAAAACTTTGTATATTCCTGTTGCTTTTCTAAGCTATTAATAAATGCAAATATATACATATATTTGCTTTAATTAATGATATTTATCAATTGTGAAAATTATCTATTAAAAATCATTAGAACACTTATGCTTAGTATATGGCATTTACGCGTGATTAATAACATTTAGTTTTTGAGTTAAAATAAGAATTTCGGTAATTATATTGCATTTGGTAAAATAGTTTTTTTTAAGAGGAATACTACCTTTGCTACAAATAGTTTTTGAATGAGCGAATTAAATCAGATAAGAGAGCCGATTAGAGCCGAGCTAAAAGAATTTGAGAAGTATTTTAGAAAATCTTTAAAAAGCAGTGTTCCCCTTCTGGATATAATCACTAACTATATTCTTCGTAAAAAGGGAAAGCAGATGAGACCGGCATTTGTTTTATTAAGCGCAAGAATGTTTGGTGAAATTGGAACGTCCAGCTATACCGCGGCCTCATTTATTGAGCTCTTACATACAGCATCGCTTATTCATGATGATGTAGTTGACGAATCTTATGAAAGACGTGGCTTTTTCTCAATTAATGCTTTATGGAAGTCTAAAGTTGCTGTATTGGTTGGGGATTACCTGCTTGCAAAAGGTCTTTTGTTATCTGTAGAACATAAGGAATATGGATTACTTGAGATAGCTTCAGAAGCGGTAAAGGAAATGAGTGAGGGAGAATTACTCCAGATACAGAAATCCAGAAAGTTAAATATAAGTATGGATGAATACTTTGAGATTATCAGAAAAAAAACAGCTGCTTTAATTGCTGCATGCACAGCAAGTGGAGCAAAATCGGCAGGTGCAAGTGACGACCATGTTGCTCTGATGAAATCATTTGGTGAATTGACCGGAATAGCATTTCAAATTAAAGATGATTTATTTGATTACGACAGGAACGGGAAAGTTGGAAAACCTACAGCCAACGACATAAAAGAAAAGAAGATGACCCTTCCGCTTATATATGCTCTGGATGTTTGCCCCGGAAGTGAGAGACGGAAAATCATATCCATTATAAAACATCACAACAGGAACGCGGATAAAGTTGATGAGGTCATTGATTTTGTAAAAAAATATGGTGGTTTAATTTACGCCGAAAAAAAGATGCAGGAATACAAAACTGAGGCTCTTAAAAAGTTAAGCGCATTTCCTGAATCAGAATCTAAAAATTCACTTATTTCGCTATTAGAATTTACGATTAGCAGAAAAGAATAGTCTTAACGATTCCATATTACCGGGTAATGCCCCAATAAGTTTTCTACAGCCTATTCTCCTTACATTAAAACGCCACTTAAATCGATATAAGTATCTCTGATATAATTAATTATAAGGCTTTCAATTGCCCTTTAATTCGTTTCCGTCCAGATACTTTTTTACTATAATTGCTTGCTTCCTGCCAAGTATTTCAATAAGTTTTTCAGTCGAAAGGGATTTCAACTCTTCGATGGAATTAATCTTTTCCCAGATTTTGCGCAGAGCACTTTCACCCAAGCCGGGGATATTAGTAATTTCTGACTTAAGCATTGATCCAGACCTTTTTAGTCTGTGGAATGTAATTCCAAACCGATGTGCTTCGTTACGCATTTGTTGTATAAGTTTCAGAGACTCTGAATTCTTATCGATATACAGCGGGATTGGGTCATCCGGAAAGTAAATCTCCTCCAGTCGCTTCGCAATTCCAATAATAGCAATCTTTCCTCGGAGATCTAATTCCTGAAGGCTTTCAACAGCGGCATTTAGCTGGCCCTTGCCCCCATCAATAATTATTAACTGGGGAAGATCAAGCTGTTCATTTAAAAGCCGGGAGTATCTTCTAAGGATAATTTCCTTCATAGAAGCAAAATCATCTGGTCCACTTACAGTTTTTATATTATAATGTCTGTATTCCCTTTTCGATGCCCGGCCATTTTTAAACACAACACAAGCGGCCACAGGGTTTGTTCCCTGAATGTTACTATTATCGAAACACTCTATATGCATTGGAAATTCGTTTAGACGAAGATCGCTTTTCAGAGTATTCAGAATTCTGAAGTTAGCTTTTTCCGGAGTGATAGCAGTTTTTTGACGATTTCTTTCCAGCATAAAATATTTCGCATTTCTTTCAGAAAGCTCAAGAAGTTTTTTCTTGTCTCCTATTTTCGGAATAGTAATTCTGGAATTTAGAGGAAGGTTCTCAATTTTAAAAGGAAGAATTATCTCTCTGGAATCACTAAAAACCCTTGCCCGGATTTCAGTAACGGCAAATTCCAATAATTCAGCTGGTGATTCATCAAGCTTCTTTTTAATTTCAACTGTATGCGCCTGGATAATTGCGCCATTAATAACCTTGAGAAAATTTACAAAAGCAATATCCTTATCCTGAACTATTGAAAAAATGTCGACATTATGAATAGCTGGATTTACAATTGTTGACTTAAGCTGGAACTTCTCCAGCATTTCTATTTTTTGCCGAATCGATTCGGCATCTTCAAACATATATTTAGAAGAATAATCAAGCATCAATTGATTCAGGTGGATCAGCAGATCTTTCAGGTTCCCCTTAAGAATAAGGTGTATTTGTTCAATAGCTTTATTGTAACTTTCTTCATCCTGTAATTCCTCGCATGGTCCGAGGCAATTACCAATGTGATATTCAAGGCACTTTTTTATTTTTCCTTTCGCAACATTTTCGATTGTAAGATTATGCGGGCAGGTCCGAAGTTTATATAGATGCCTTATCAGAGTCAGAAGAGTTTTAACTGTAAATGCTGATGTATATGGACCATAGTATTTTGAACCGTCTGAAATGATATTTCTTGTGGAGAAGACTCTTGGAAATCGTTCGTTTTTTATACATATCCATGGAAAAGTTTTATCGTCCTTTAAATTTACATTATATTTTGGCTGATACTTTTTTACAAGATTGTTTTCCAAAAGCAGTGCGTCAGATTCTGTATCAACCACAATATGTTTAACGTCTGATACTTTCCTTACCAGAATTCGAAGTTTATTGTTCTCATGTTGCTCTTTGGAAAAATAAGAGACTACCCGTTTTTTAAGATTTTTCGCTTTGCCAATATAGAGTAATGTACCTGAAGCGTCATAGAACTGATAAACGCCTGGTTTTCCCGGAAGGTTATATATTGTTTGTAAAAGTAATTCCCTTTGTTCTTTCATTTTTTAAAGGGAGATTATGATTCGTAAAGGCTTGTAAAACAAAATTTCCTGCCATCAAATAAGCCCTTATTACTTAGCTTTAATTCAGGAATAACCAATAATGCCATAAAGCTAAGAGTCATAAATGGAGCCTTAAGCTTACACCCCATTACTTCAGCAAGCGCATTAACTTCCTGGTATTTTTGCGCTACAATCTCAGCTGATTGGTCGGAAATAATTCCGGCTATTGGCAGCGGAATGCCATAAACTTCCGATCCATTATGAACAGCAATCCCTCCCCTGTTTTCAACAATCCAGTTTACACATTCAGCAATTTCCTCATTTTTTACTCCAGTGGCAATAATATTATGAGAGTCGTGAGCAATTGAACTGGCTATAGCGCCCTTTTTAAGATTGAAGTTATGAATAAATGCAACAGCCGGGGCATCGTTGGAATACCTATTTAACACGACAAGCTTAAGAATATCACGGGTTATGTCAGATGCCAGATCTGTTATTCCCTCAAGTCGTGTAATAAATGATTTTGTAATTAGCTCACCATCGACGACAGAAATTACTTTAACTTTATTGCTAATTGGAGGAACAAGCAGGGATTCACCAGTAATTCGTCCCGTTATGAACTTATTTACTATGTTTTGCTTCCTGACAGACTCCAGTCCAATTTTACGGTCGAATACTTTTTCCCCGGCGATGTAAGTTTCGGACACCTTAAATGAAACCAAATCATCAACTCTTATAAAATCTGCTCTGTCCCCTATACGAAGTAAACCCAAATCTAACTTATAATGTGTAATTGGATTAAGAGTAACGCAACGTAACAAGTTGAAAAAGTTAACTCCTTTATCGATGGCTTTGCTCATGAGCCGGTTCATATGGCCCACCAGAAGATCATCCGGATGCAGATCGTCAGAACATAAAAATACTTTGTGGGGGTATTTGTCTATAAGAGGCCATAATGCTTCAAAGTTTTTTGCAGCACTGCCTTCTCTTATTTGTACAATCATCCCTCTGCGAATCTTTTCAATAGCTTCTTCCAGGCTAGAGCATTCATGATCGGTATCAATTCCCGCATCGATATATTTTTGTAAATCATCTCCTGATAGTCCAGGAGCATGCCCGTCGATTTTCTTTTTAAACTTCTTAGCTATTTTAATTTTTTTTAAAACTTCTTTATCCTCATTAATTACCCCCGGATAATTCATGAGCTCAGAAAGGAAATGTGCATTTTGATTTAAAAACAACGATTCTATTTCTTCAGCTGTTATTTCAGCACCCGAGGTCTCAAAACCCGTTGCAGGGACACAACTTGGTGCTCCAAAGAAAAACCGCATTCCGGATCCTTTGGCATTTTCGATCATGTACTTGATTCCCTCCAATCCCAAAACATTCGCTATTTCATGAGGGTCGGAAACTACAGCAATTGTGCCATGAGATAATGCAATTCTTCCGAAATTCTGTGGGGTGAGCATTGAACTCTCGATATGAATGTGGGAGTCTACAAGTCCGGGAAGTATAAATGAACCCTCTTCAGCGGTGACTTTATTTATTGAGGTAATTATTCCGTCTTCGACAAGAATTTCTGCGTTGAAGATATCTTCGTTGAAGATATCCACTATTTTTCCGGTATGCTTTTGTTGTCTTTTCATGATTTTTCAATGTTCCACGTGGAACATGTTCCACGTGGAACGTTATCGACCCATATAAAGAAGAAGCACGGAAATGTCCGCAGGCGAAACCCCGCTAATTCTTGATGCCTCTCCAATTGTTTCTGGCATTACACGTGAAAGTTTCTGGCGAGCCTCTATCGATAGAGACGCTAGCTTATCATATTGAATTTCGGTTTTGATTTTAATTCCTTCCAGCCTCTTAATTTTGTCAGCCATTAACCTTTCCCTTTCAATATACCCTTCGTATTTAATCTCAATTTCAGTGGATTCAAGGATTTCATCTTTTCGGGAACCAAATCCTTCAATCAACTCGTTCATTCCTGTCACGAGATTCACGAGTTCGTTAAGCTGTATCTGAGGTCTTCGTAATAAATCAATAATCTTAAGTTTTTGAGAAATTGGAGCAGTATTTTTTGATAGCAACAAAGAATTCACATTCTCCGGTGAAACGCTTGCGTTTTCCAATAAATTCCTTACCTCTATTTTCCACGCACGCTTCTGCATTAATAATTCAAACCTGTTCTGTTTAGCTAATCCTAACCGATAGGATATTTCAGTTAATCTTTCATCAGCATCATCTTGTCTTAAAAGTAGACGAAATTCAGCTCTGGAAGTAAACATCCTATAAGGCTCATCAACCCCTTTTGTTATGAGATCGTCAATCAGTACGCCAATATAAGCCTGATCCCTACCTAGAACAAGTTCGCCTTTAGATTGAATTTTCAGAGCTGCGTTGATACCGGCCATCAATCCCTGGGCTGCAGCTTCTTCATAACCTGTTGTTCCGTTAATCTGACCCGCAAAAAACAATCCCGAAATTTTCTTCGTTTCGAGGGTGTGTTTAAGCTGAACCGGTGGGTAATAATCATATTCTATAGCATACCCCGGTCGGAATATCTTGACGTTTTCAAGACCATCAATTTTCCGTATCGAATTGTATTGAATATCCCAAGGCAACGATGAGCTAAATCCATTAATATAATACTCAATTGTACTAAGTCCTTCCGGTTCAAGAAATAACTGATGACTCTCCTTACCAGCAAACGTATGTATCTTGTCTTCAATACTCGGACAATACCTCGGACCAATACTTTTTATAGTACCATTATACATCGGGGAGTCTTCCAGACCTGTACGTATATTTTCATGTACTTTGCGATTGGTATAAGCTATAAAGCAAGGCTTAT
This sequence comes from uncultured Chitinophaga sp., assembly GCA_964404825.1. Lineage (GTDB taxonomy): Bacteria > Bacteroidota > Bacteroidia > Bacteroidales > JACJXF01. The sequence continues at coordinate 14,956 of CAYOLQ010000027.1, read as the reverse complement.
GATTAGAGTAATCCACCTTATAATCGAGGAAAGAAAATTTACGATTTTCGAAATCACCAGATTGTTCGGTCAGTTTTGAAAAGTTTATTGTTCTTCCATCCAGTCTTGCCGGAGTCCCTGTTTTCATACGCCCAACATCGAAACCATATTCTCTGAGTTGTTGAGAAATCCCTACTGATGCTTGCTCTGATGCTCTGCCTCCTTCTATCTGGGTTCGCCCAATATGCATTAATCCATTTTGAAATGTACCATTAGTAAGTATTACAGCTTTAGAATAAAACTTAATTCCCATTTTTGTACTTACTCCTCTTACAGTACCTTCTTCCAGGATAAGCGATGTAACCATATCCTGCCAGAAATCAAGATTATCTGTTTTTTCCAAAAGCTCTCTCCAGACAATACTAAAATGGGTTCTGTCACATTGAGCTCGCGGGCTCCACATAGCCGGACCCTTTGATCTGTTCAACATTCGAAACTGAATCATTGAAGCATCGGTAACCATTGCAGAATACCCTCCCAAAGCATCTATTTCTCTAACAATCTGACCCTTAGCTACACCTCCCATAGCAGGATTACAGCTCATCTGACCAAACTTTGTCATATCCATAGTAATTAACAAAGTTTTCGAACCCAGATTTGCTGCTGCTGCTGCAGCTTCGCACCCTGCATGCCCCGCCCCTACCACGATAACATCATATTCTGGCAACATATAAATGAATTTCCCGCAAAGATAACTATTTAAAAACAATACAAATAACCGACAGAATCAGGTTATGGGAAAACGTGCAAGGGCTTCGTCTTCCTTCTTATGAATCTCATTCTTCAAAATATCGGAATTATCGCAATAACCTAACAAATGAAGAATACCATGAATTATAACGCGCTTTAATTCATTATTAAATGAAGCGCCAAAATTATGTGCATTTTCTTCGATTCGCTCGATACTTATAAAAAGATCCCCTGAAATTTTATTTTTTTCATTATAATTGAAAGTAATAATATCTGTGTAATAGTCATGATTCAGATATTTCTTATTTATCTCAAAAAGATAGGCGTCCGAACAAAAAATAATATTAATCTTATCCGGAAGTAGGTGTGCTCTGGAAATCTCCGAAATAATCCACTTACGAAAAGTGTTTTTACCTTTAAGATCAAAAGTAAGGTCGGCTGAATGGAAGGTAACGGGCAATTTTATTTAAGAATAAAAGTAAGCTGCACAATTCTACCCTTATCAAAAAATTCTATTTCATCTGACAATTTTTTCATCAGGAAAACGCCCCTGCCATTAATTTTTTCGATGTTCTCAGGAGCTGTAGGATCCGGGATGTTATTAAAATCGAAACCGTCACCCTCGTCCTGTACACGCAGGATAATTCTTGAATCCTCCTTTGTAAGCAAAATAAAAACCTCCTTATTTTCCTGTGCTTTGTTCCCATGAACAATAGCATTATTAGCTGCTTCAAGGGTTGCAATAAGAACATTTCCATAGATTTCATCAGTAAGGGAGAGATCTGTGGAAATCTCATCAACAAATTTCTCAACCCATCTAAGGTTTTCAGAAATAGATTTTATTTTCAGTTCTTTTTTCATTAAAAGCAATAGATACCGATGCAAACTGTCAAGAATTCCTTTATACTTATAATCTTCAAAAAGGTTACTTATTAGAGCAATTTATTTACTCAACCATAATTCAGGATTCTGGGTTAGTTTATCTTTCCATACTTCAAAATGAAATCTGGATGCATTATCCTGATCTGTAAAAACTGTTCCGATTATAGCTTTAGTCTTTATCTTATCACCAGCTTTCACCTGAACATTTATCAGGTTCTGGTAAACAGTTCTAAATTCTCCATGCTTTATAATAACCGTATAATTTGCGCCAAGAATTGCTATCACTTTTGTAACCTCTCCATCGAAAACACTCCTGACCTTTGCTCCCGCTACAGTATTAATATCAATGCCGTTACTATTTATTTTTATTCCTTTAAGAACAGCGTGGTTTTGTTCACCAAACTTTCCTGTAATAATACCCTGTTCAGAAGGCCAGGGTAAACGACCCATATTTCTGACAAAGTCACTTGAAATAAGCTTTTCTTCAGGTGTAAGTATATTGGGTCTGTTTGCAAGCCTGGCCTTTGCGGCTTCTTCTTCAATAATTTTCCTGATCTGCATTTCAATTTCCTTTTGGATGCGCTCCCTTGTCTGCACCTCCTTTTTCAATTCAGATTCTTTATTTTGAAGTGATCGCACCAATGAAAGACTTTTCCTTTTATCGCTATCCAGATCAACCAGTTCTCTTTTTCGTGCATTTAAAAGGGATTCATTCTTTTCCTTATTTACTATCATCTCCGAATTCTTTTTCAGAAGATAATCTTGCTGTTCCTTTAGGTTAGAAACCAGATCTGCACGGTACTTAGCTATATACTTTAAATACTTAATCCTTTGATATGCCATATTAAAATCACCTGAAGAATAAATATACATTAAGGCATAATCGTTATCAAGGTTCCTGGAGGCGGCACGGATTAATTCAGAATAATCGTTTTTAATTTTTTTTATCTCTTCTTCAATTTGACTTATTTCAATAATATTTCCCTCTATATCATTTTTTAGGTAATTAAGTTCGTCAGAAAGGTTTTCTACAAGGGAAGAACGATACTCAATATTTCTCTGAATCAGGTTTAACTGATTAAGAGTTGCATTCTTAGATTTTTCAGTTTTTTCAAGCAGTTCACGCGAATAATTCAACTTTTTAATATTATCAAGCTTTTTGTTTTTAAGTTCTCCTTCATTCTGCCCCAATAACGGACCAGACAGAAATGTCTGAAATAAAAGAACCGCATAAAATATAAATGAATACCTATTTTTCAATTTTTTGATATTTGCTATTTATTAAAAAATCTCTGTTTCCTGGCTTGTTATCAGATACCCTTCCCACCTTAATTTCAACATCTCCAGCAAACACTTCAGCTAAAATATTTACAGTAATCTTATCGGGGTATCCATGCAAAACATTTGATTGGGTCATTGAGGCAACTAAAAAAAATTCAGATTCCGCATCAGAAACTTCAATTCTATCGATATCAAATGAACTTTTATTAAAATAAGATTTTACAATTGCTGTTTTTTCCTTATCATATATAACATAATAATTATCAGCATTTTCCTTAATTCCTGCGACAAATTTTTTTCTGTTTTTAGGATGATCTGATATAAGGCCTTTTAAAAGCAGGCTTTCGATCTGCACATAGTTTAAATCCATTTGAAGAAGGCTGCTTAACTCACCAAATTCTCCAAAAAAATATTTCTTTTCAACCCGATTAATAAATTTTATGCTATCAGGCGTAATTTCGAGTCTTCCAATTTCGAATCCGAAAAAAACCACATTTATAAAAATATAATCACCTTTGTCTATGTACACTTTAGCTTTAATACTCTTTGCCTCGTCAGTAATTACAGTTATATCTATTTGCTCTGCAGAAAAGTATTCGGAATTATAAGAATCATAATACTTAAAAAGATACTGTGAAAAATCATCGTTGTTCTTTACCGATGCAATGGGCAAAGACTTACAACTTCCAAGAATTAAAACCACAAACAGAAATCCCGTGAAATATTTACGGAATCCTGTTGACTCTATTCTCAATAATTTCTCTATCATATCCACGTTCAAGTGCAAGTTTATAATACTTTAATGACAGCTGCTTTTCCCCTTGAGCATATAATATTTCAGCATAATGGAAAAGAATGTCAGGGTCTTTCTCTTCGTTAATCACTAACGCTTTTTCGGCGTAATCTTTTGCATTTCCATAATCCCCCATCTTAAAGAGAACCCACGCATAAGTATCAAGAAATGTACTATTCTCAGGAGAATTAACTATAGTGCTATAACTCAATTCTTTAGCCCTTTCCAATTGGATACTATCCAAAGCCAGATAATAACTATAGTTATTTTTTACAAGATAATTTTCAGGGTCCTCAATTACAAGCTCTTCAAAATAATTATATGCTTTGGATTTAAAACCGGCTTTATAGGCTGCTTCGGATACAAAAAGCAGAAACTGTACCCTAATCTTATCACTATCCCTGATATTTGAATATGCGTCTTCAAGAATTGTGTATGCTTTCAAATACTCCTCCTTTTGAAAATATGCCATCCCAACAAAGAGATACAATTCGTTTTTATTCGGAAAATATTTAAGAGCCTCCTCTCCAATCAGAACTATTTCCTCATAATTCTCTAACATGCTCGCATTATAAAGCGCCTGCTGCCAGATAATATAATCATCCTTTCTAACGGTAAGAATCTCTTTTATAATAGACAACGCCTTATTGTGATTATCAAGCCCGTTATAAAAATCATACGCTACGGTTTTTATATCATTATTCTCAGGATACTGAAACAACAAATTCTCGACCATTTCACCAATAATGTCTTTGTTGTTTCTAATTAATTCCCTGTCTTCATTAAGTAACATCATCGTTTGAATTTTATTACCAACAGGAATGTTGTTATTGAGAAAAGCCTGATTCAGATAATAATACGCTTTCGCTCTATCACCCAACGCTGAATATAAATCGGCAAGGTTTGTTATTGCAAAAATATTACTGGAATCAATAATAAAAGCATTTTCGTAAGCCCTGATAGCGCTCACCGTATCTCCCGTTTCAGAATAAAACTCTGCTTTTATTATTTGATATTCTACTATTTCGGGTGCTTCACTAATTAGTTCTGACAAGACTTTCTCGGCACCTGAGAGATTTCCCTGCAGCTTAAAAACTTCTATTTTCTTAAAACTAATAATCTCTGAGACTCCGTTTTCCTTTTCAATTTTCTCGAGCAGATTCAAAGCTTTCCTGTATTTCCCGTTTTGAGCATAAATCTCAGATATTTTAAAATCTATTGTAAGTGCACTATTTACATTAATTTTCCTTAATTTCTTTAAAATTTTAAGAGAGCCGGCAGTATTACCATTAATTTTTAACAATTCGCTATATGCAATTGCGTACCAATAGTTATTCTGATTTAATTTATAAGCCTTTTCGAGGTTTTCCTCAGCTTTTTGGTTCTCTCCGATTGCGGAATAAACTGTACCGAGTTCATAATAAGCCACATCACATTCCGGGTTGGAGTTAACACATGTCTTATACAATGAAATTGCTTCATCAATATTCCCGATCATTTTTTGTCTGGAAGCCTCTATTAAAGCGTACTGATATGAATATGCCGGGTTCTGAACGGCTTTCTCAATTCCTTTCTGACTATATCCCGCAGTAAAAAATAAACTAAGTGTTAAAACTGTTATTAATTTCATTATGAATTATTTACCAGTATGACCAAATCCTCCTGCGCCTCGTTCTGATGCGTCCAGAATTTCTACACAATTCCATTCAGCAATTTCATGTTTAGCGATAATCATCTGACAAATTCTATCTCCGTGTTTTATTTCAAAATTCCCTAAAGACAAATTTATCAGTATTATTCCAACTTCACCTCTATAGTCGCTATCGATTGTCCCAGGTGAATTCAAAACGGTTATCCCGTGCTTCAGCGCCAATCCGCTCCTGGGTCTGATTTGAGCTTCATAACCTTTTGGAAGTTCAATAAATAAACCTGTTGGTATAAGTGCTCGTTCCATTGGTCCTAATACTATGGAAGAGGTAATATTAGCGCAAATATCCATACCTGCACTATTCATTGTACTATATACAGGTAATGGATTATCGGACTTATTTACAATTTTGATTTTCATAGCCGTGTTTTGCTTGTCTTTTTTCCAAAAAATAAAAAATTATAAAATACAGACTTAATAGGGTAATATTAAATAAATACTGAACTACCTGTTCAGTAATTTCAATGTGATCAGAAGCAAGATAAAACATTAATGCCAAAACCACATAAAGAGTAATATGTTTCAAATGATAATTAATCCTATAAAACTTCTGTCCTACAAGATAACTAATGATTATCATGACAAGATAACTAACAAAACGGCCCCATGAGGATGCGTAGTATCCGTAATAGGGTATAAAGAAAAAATTAACTACAAATGTTATTCCAGCCCCGATAAGAACCAGGTATGCGCCCCATTTCGTTTTATTTGAAAGTTTGTACCAAATTGACAAATTATAAAATATTCCCATAAATAGATTAGCCATGAGAACAACCGGAATAATTGACGCTCCCTGACGAAATTCCGGACCAATGAAAAGGATAAAAATGTCCATAAAAAGCATTACAAAAAGAAATATCGCCATTCCGAAAAAAACGAAATACTTCATGACGAGAGCATAGATTTCACGCGCATTAATATCGTCTTTCTTTGAAAAGAAAAAAGGTTCAGCTGCATACCTAAACATCTGAATGAAAAGTGTCATCAGTACAGCTAATTTTACACTTGCTCCATAAATACCGAGTTTCTCCATAGGGTTCTGATCTAGAGGGATCAGATATTTCAGAAGAACCCTATCGATTACCTCATTAACGGTTCCTGCCAAACCTGCTATCAGTAGAGGAAAACTATAGGTCAGCATTTTCTTCATTAACAGAAAATCAAAAATTCCCTTCTGAAAGAAAATTTCCTTGCTAAGCGCCAGTGTTTTAACAACTACCGAGACCAGATTACTTAGGAAGACATAACCTACTCCAACCGTTGGATCATAAACAGACGAGATCCAGTTTTGATCGTTATGATTTGGACAATAATACAGAAAGAACCAATTGGCTCCAATATTAACAGAGATTTCCAGCACTCTGATTACAGCATATTTTAAAGCCTTATTTTCGAGTCGTAGTTTTGCAAATGGTATTGAAGAGAAAGCATCCAATCCAACAATCATTCCTACCCACCATATATACTCAGGGTTAAAGGGATAATCAAGAAAAACAGAAATTTCTCCGGAGAAAATAAATGTAAGAACAATAAAGAAAAAAGAGCTTGCCCCTAATGCAACAAGTGCAGAACGATAAACATTTTTCTGGTTGTGTTCCTTATCGGCAAACCGAAAAAATCCCGTTTCCATGCCATATGTAAGAACAACCATCAAAATAACAATATACGCATAGAATTCGGTAATAATTCCGTATTCAGAAGTAGTAAAAATGCGTGTATAAAAAGGGGTAAGTAGAAGGTAATTCATTAGTCTTGGGACTACAATACCAAGACCATAAACAGCAGTTTGACCAGCGAGTTGTTTAATAGGATTCACCCTAACAGATTTCCACCAAAGGTATATGTTATTTTTCCAGAATCTGAATGCATTTTTCCAGATTATTACCTATAAAGTGAAATCCATTTTCCATTAACCGGGCAGGCATAACTTTTTGTCCATCCAGAATTACACAACTTCCCTTTCCATATAATAGTTTTATTATAACTGAAGGGATAGGTATAAAAGCAGGCCGATTCAGACTGTGAGAAAGTATTCGTGTAAAAGTTTTATTATCTATTGGTGTTGGAGAAACGGCGTTAATAACGCCAAAAATATTATTCCGGATAACAAAATCGAATATTCTAACCATATCGTCTATTAAAATAAATGAAAAGCCTTGTTTACCACCTCCTATTACCCCCCCCGCTCCTGCTTTAAATACTCTGCGAAGCAAGGCATAAGCTCCGCCATTATTGGCCAGAACTACTCCGGTACGAATAATTGTGAGATCAACATCTTTCACTTCAGAGGCTTGTTTTTCCCAGTCTATTACAAGCTTAGCCAGAAAATTACCGGAAAAATGAACAGAATATTCATCACAAATTACATTATCGCCATATATTCCAATTGCGGATGAGTTTATCAGTTGTTTTGGTTTTACACTCATTAAAGAGATTGCATGAACCAGATTTCGGGTAGTGTTAATTCTTGAATTGTAAATCAGTTTCATTTTACGCTTATTCCATCGTCCTGAAATTGGGTGTCCTGCCAGATTAATAATAACATCTAGTCCTGAAAGTTTTTCAGAAAGCAAATCAGCCGGAGCGTAAAGAAATTCGCTTTTAATAATCCGAATATCATAGATATTACTCATGAATTTTTTCAATTCACTGCCAATTAAACCGCCAGCTCCGATAATACCCAGTTTCAGCTTCATAATTATCACATGTTATTAGTATTGCAATGTAAGCCTTTACAAAGCAAGTAATTAGCAAAAGTAAAATTAATGACAAAAATTTCATTGTTGACGGGTTAATATAGAAAATTCAATCGTCCTCTATTTAATTCCTGATCAGTTGCCGGATATTTATGTTTCCTTTAATTCCGGGTGGGGTATAAAGAAAGAAACATTGTTGAAAGAGACAATCCTTCACTGTAAAATTATTATTTACTACTTTTGCTATAAATCAATACTGAACTATGAAAAAGGTATATCTGCTTTCACTTGTTATTCTTACTATAGTATCGGGATTATCAGCACAGAACGAAACTCAGGTAAACGCCACCTTTATTGAAATTGTATCAGATTCAGGTGTTATAGAAATAATGCTGTATAACGAAACACCTCTGCACAGGGAAAACTTTATTAAGCTTATAAAGTCAGGATATTATGACGGTCAGGTTTTTCACCGGCTCATTAAAAACTTTATGATCCAGGGTGGAGATCCAAATACAAAGGATGCAGTAAAGGGCGAGTTGTATGGTCAGGGTGGTCCGGGATATACGATTCCTGCTGAGGTTAATGAAAAATATTTTCATAAGAAGGGCGCACTTGCTGCGGCGAGAAAAGGGGATAATGAAAATCCATCAAGGGCCTCGTCGGGCTCGCAATTTTATATTGTTCAGGGAGTTGTTTTCACTAAACCACAACTTGATCTAATGGTAGAAAGAAAATTGCATAAGCCATTTACAGAAGAAGAGGAAAAATATTACACTACAGCTGGGGGATCTCCCCATCTTGATGGTGCTTATACCGTTTTTGGTGAAGTTTCCAGGGGATTGGATGTTCTTGAAAAACTAATGAATATTCCGACAGATTCATATGACAGGCCGATAACAGATATCCCTTTCACTATAAATATTTTGGATTAGAACTCTTATCAGGATAAGAGATGATCATGAAATTTTTAACTTTGCACAAAAAGCAGAAAATCAATGTTAGATAAAATCAAGGAGTTAATTGCTGAGGCAGACGGGTTCAAGGCAAATAGTTTGCAGGAATTAGAAGAATTCCGGATAAAACATTTAAGCAAAAAAGGCAGTTTAGCTCAGCTTTTTGGCGATTTTAAGGACGTTTCCAATGACAAGAAAAAGGAGGTCGGACAGGCATTAAATGAACTGAAACAGGCAATACAGCAGAAGATCGACTCATTAAAAGATAATTTATCAGGAACAGAGGCGGGTTCGGTTGAATCGGATTTAACCTTGCCGGGAGAAAGTATGGTACTAGGGTCAAGGCATCCCATTTCGATTGTAAGGGCAGAAATTCTTGAGATCTTCTCCCGATTAGGCTTTACTGTTTCAGACGGACCGGAGATTGAGGATGACTGGCATGTTTTTACTTCTCTAAACTTTCCACCTGAGCACCCGGCCAGAGATATGCAGGATACTTTTTTCATAGAGAAGAATCCAGATATATTACTTAGAACGCATACATCGTCTATACAGGTAAGGGTAATGGAAGGCACCAAGCCTCCCATCAGAACGGTTTCGCCTGGAAGGGTGTTCAGAAATGAGGCTATTTCTGCTCGTGCTCATTGCATTTTTCATCAGGTAGAAGGCTTATATATCGATGAGAATGTTTCCTTTGCGGACCTGAAGCAAACCCTTTTATATTTTGCCAGGGAAATGTTTGGTGATTCAACACAAATCCGTTTGCGTCCCTCTTACTTTCCATTTACTGAACCCTCTGCAGAAATGGATGTCAGCTGTGCATTATGCGGTGGAAAAGGATGTAATGTATGCAAATATACCGGTTGGCTGGAAGTGTTAGGATGCGGAATGGTTGACCCTGCCGTTCTTGAAAACAACAATATTAACAGCAGCAAATATACCGGGTTTGCATTTGGTATGGGAATTGAGCGTTTAGCAATGCTTAAATTCCAGATCAGGGATTTGCGACTATACTTTGAAAATGACGCCCGTTTTCTGAGACAATTTTCCGGTTCTATATAAAAACCAGCTGTATTATAATTCTTTAAGGTTAATTATATGTTCTATTTGTATTGAATCCTTGTAGGAAGCATATACACCACAATACTTTTCTCTTGACATATCTACTGCTTTCGTAATTTTATCGAGAGGCAGGTTTTTTCCTGTAAAATTATAGATTACATTCATCCGCAGGAATTTTTTGGGGTGTTCCTCAGCCGTATCGCCCTCAACCACAATTTCAAGAGACTTATATTCCACACGCATTTTCCTGAGTATTGAAACTACATCCATGCCGGTGCAGCCGCCAAGTGCTACAAGCATTAAGGCTTTTGGTCGGGGTCCAAGATTTTTTCCACCATGAGCTTCGATTCGCCGTAGGGGTTGATCGGGCGCTTGGGATGTTTCTCGTCAATCGGGGAGTACTCCGGGTTACCAAACACGGCCGCGGTGGATGAAAAAATAAAGCGCTTCACGTGAAACTTCACCATCACCTCTAAGAGTGAACGCGTGGCTTCA
>CAYOLQ010000027.1:0-4344 GCA_964404825.1 uncultured Chitinophaga sp. | reverse complement strand
ACCATGTTCTTCGGAAGCATCAACAACAATTTTATGACCATTCAGGCTGGTTTCGAATGCCATTTCACTAAACCAGTTCATTGAGACAGATTGTTTCATAACTAAAGTTTAAAAAGTACCAATTAAGGAAGATTAATTATAGTTCCGGTAAATTGGGTACGTCCATATATATAATTATTTCCTACTTTTACAAAAATATGCATTTAATCCTTACCAATTATAGCATATGGTATTTTAGGCAACGCAAGAAAATGAAATATAATAATTCAACAGCTTCCAAAGCAGATTGTCTTGTAAGAAACCACACATTATTTCGTCATCTGACCGAGGAGGAATTCGAGCGGATAAATGAAGAACGGGTAACGGAATTTCACAAGAGGGGGTCTGTATTATATCATGAAGGAAACCGTATTAATGGATTTTATTGTGTTGCGAATGGTATTATAAAAATATTCAAAACCGGAATTGATGGTAAAGAGCAAATAATTCGTTTTGCAAAGAAAGGTGATATTATCGGATTCCGATCCATATTGAGCAACGAACAGGCATGTACAACCGCTCAGGTTATAGATGATTCCACAACCTGTTACATTCCGGGAGAGACTCTTTTTCATCTTGTAAAGACAAATGGTAATTTTTCTATAGAACTGATGCAGATTACCTGTAAAGAATTAGGTCAGGCAAATGCATATATTACAGATATTGCGCAAAAAACAGTAAGAGAGCGACTTGCAGAGATACTGATACAATTAAAAAATGAGTTCGGTTTAGATGAAGAAGGTGTTCTAAAAATAACCTTAACCCGTGAAGAGCTTGCAAACATTGTAGGTACGGCTACCGAATCCGTAATCAGACTATTATCAGAATTCAAACAGGACAATCTCATAGAGCTGAACGGCAGAAAAATAAAAGTTCTGAATTTACCCGGCCTGATAAAAGTTGGAAATATATATAGCTAAAAGAGTCTGTTCTGTTCATTTTTCAATTTACCCAGATGCGCATATGCAATAGCAGTGGCCTCTCTTCCCCGCGGAGTTCGTTTAATATATCCCTCTTTAATTAAAAACGGCTCATAAACTTCTTCAATAGTTCCGGAATCTTCGCCAACAGCTGTTGCAATAGTGGTTATTCCGACCGGACCTCCGGCAAATTTATCGATAATTGTATTCAGTATTTTGTTATCCATTTCATCAAGACCTGATTTATCGATGTTGAGTGCCTCAAGTGAATATTTCGTAATAGCTATATCGATAATCCCATTTCCTTTTACCTGAGCGAAATCCCGGACGCGTCGTAAGAGTGCATTAGCAATGCGGGGTGTGCCGCGGCTTCTTGAGGCTATTTCAATTGCTGCCTGGTCGTGTATTTCAACTTTAAGGATCCCCGCTGATCTGTGTATAATACCTGTTAGAATATCATGGTCATAATATTCGAGAAGAGAAGTGATACCAAATCTTGCTCTTAACGGGCTTGTCAGAAGGCCGCTTCTTGTTGTTGCGCCTATCAGTGTAAATGGATTCAGTTTAAGCTGAACCGATCGTGCACTGGGTCCTTTATCGAGCATAATATCGATGGTATAATCCTCCATTGCCGAGTATAGGTATTCTTCGACCACAGGGGAAAGACGGTGAATTTCATCAATAAAAAGCACGTCGCCCATTTCGAGTCCGGTCAGCAAGCCCGCCAGATCGCCAGGTTTATCTAGTACCGGGCCGGATGTGATTTTCAATCCTACATGTAATTCATTGGCGATAATATTTGCCAGAGTAGTTTTTCCAAGACCCGGGGGTCCGTGGAGGAGGACATGATCAAGAGCCTCATCTCTTTGTTTTGCTGCGGTGACGAAAACTTTCAGGTTATCAACCACTTTGTACTGACCTGCAAAATCGATGAAACGGAGAGGTCTGAGGGTATTCTCAAGTTCCTTATCTGCATCAATAAATTTTTCGTCACGTAAATGTAAATCATCACTCATCATTACTTATTTGATGGTTTGTACCGAACCTTTTGGTAAATTAATCTTCACACCGTTGATTCTGTATTCAATGTCATTTTTGTATGTAATAGTCATTTCGAGGTTGCCCAGTTCATTATATTTTTTCCAGTTTTTATCTCTGACACCTCTGCGATAATATCTTTCTTCCTTAATTATACCGTTAGGATAATAGTATTTATGTTTTCCTTCCGGGAGATCCTGATTAAATTCCCCAACAAACTGAACAGTTCCGTTGTCGTAAAAATATTTCCATTCGCCACTTCTTAAGCCAGACTGATATGAGCCTGTTTCTGTATGATCATTAACTTTATGGAACCATTCTCCTTCTTTTTCCCCATTAATAAATTCACCCTTGGTAATAACAACACCCGAGTCGGAATACTCCACCATAGGACCATCTTCTCTTCCATTGAAATAGCTTTCCTCCCGCCAAATGTTACCATTGGGATAATACCATATCCACTGGCCATCATAAAGTCCCCTGAGAAAATTACCTTCCTGTTCCTTTTTACCGTTTTTATAAAAGAAGCTCCATTTTCCAGACTGTCTGTTTTCTCTATAGGCACCGACAGCTTTAATTTCACCGGTAGGATACAGGTCTTTCCAGGGCCCTTCCTTGCTTCCGGTTTCATCAACCAACCCTTCTGATACCATATTTGCAAAATCGTCGTATATTCTGGCATTTAAAACCCTACCGCTATTATCGTAGTAACGGTGAACCCCAACAGGCTTATTCTCCCTGAAACCACCTGAGGAAATAAGTTTGCCGTTATCATCGAACTGTCGTCTGAAATCAATTTCTTCCTGTTTTGCCACGTCCTCCTGATTTGCAACTATTTTACCATCGATATATTTCAAACTTAGAATCAGATTTCCGTTTTCATTAAACTCCTTGTAATAGCCATCAAGTTTATCATCGATATATTTCATTTCCTTACTAACTTTCCCATCGGGATAGAATGTTTTCCAGACACCTTGTTTTTTACCCAAAGCGTCAAACCTGTTTATTTTTTCCCTCGAAATAAGGTAATTGTTATTGTATTCGAAAAGTGTAATAACATTTCCCTGATTGTCAAATTCTTTTCCGGGCCCCTGCTTTTTTCCTTCAGAGTAACTAAGTTCTTCCTTTAATTTACCATCCTGAAAATAATAATAAGCCTTACCTTCCTTTAAATCATTTACATATAATTCCTTACTGATTACAACCGGCAGGGCATTTTTCTGATAGCTGTATTTATAGGAATATCCATTCTTTTTTCCGTATTTGTAATCTATTTTTTCTTCGATTTCTCCTGAATCGTTATAAAAAATCCATGTGCTATCAAGCAAAAATTCTCTTCGCATTCCTTCAGATTTCAGAATACCGGTTACGCTATATGTTTTCCAATATCCATCGGGTTTTCCGTTTCTCATAAATCCTTCACTGGAGATTTGATTATTTGGATAATAGAATTGAGTAAACCCGTCCTTAATAATATCCTGAGGCAGAATAATATTATTAAAACAGAAACAGAATAAAGAGAAAAACAGTATTTTAAAACAATATTTCATTAATCAAAGTCCTAGTTTTGCTGAAATTTCGAGCATCCGCCTGATAGGAATTTCTGCCTTTTTGCGTATTTCCTCATTCAAAGTTACTTCCGGCATTTCATATTTTAAACAATTATACAATTTATTTAAAGTAATCATTTTCATAAAACGGCAATCATTGCATGCACATGTAGAATCTTTGGGTGGTGCATGAATAAAAAGTTTATCAGGATTTGACTTCTGCATCTGGTGAATGATTCCAAATTCAGTAGCTACAATATATGTTTTGGAGGAATCTTTTTCTGTAAATTTAAGAAGACCGGAGGTTGATCCAATATAATCAGCTAAAATTAATACTGTTTGATCGCATTCAGGGTGAGCTATTAATTTTGCATCCGGATGGTTTTTTTTTAGTTCAAGAATTCTTTTCAGTGAAAATCTTTCATGAACATGACAAGCACCATTCCATATGACCATATTTGATCGTCCTGTTTTGCTTTTTATATAGTTTCCAAGGTTTTTGTCGGGAGCAAATATTATATTTTCATCTTTTGGGAGACTATTAACTATTTCCAGAGCATTTGAAGACGTGCAGGCTATATCAGTCATGGCTTTTATCTCAGCTGTTGTATTAACATAAGTAATAACCGTATGATTAGGATATTTGGCTATGAATCCGGCAAATTTATCAGGAGGACATGAATCTGCAAGTGAGCAGCCGGCATTAGAATCGGGAATAAGGACTTTTTTTGAAGGCGAAAGTATTTTTGCAGTTTCAGCCATAAAATGAACACCGGCAAAAACAATAATATCTGCGG
>CAYOLQ010000026.1:33493-40078 GCA_964404825.1 uncultured Chitinophaga sp. | reverse complement strand
CCCAAAAACTATGTATTTTCACCTGAAATTTCACATTTCAGGAGGTTATACTTATCAATACGGTTTTCATTTTTCTGAGGATTCATTTTCTGAATAAGGTTCAAAATAGACTTCAATAAACAAAGGGGTACATTAAGACATTTCCCGATACGTCTATTCATGTCGGTTCGTTAGCATTCTTCTTCCTGATTAGCCTGTATTTATGGGATTAGGTCTGAATCGATTATTCAAACATTTCCCCCCGAAAGTTAAAATAACGAACCCTTTTGACTCCATGGTGAACCCTTAATAAATCAGAACAGCTAGTTTTGTAGTTTAGAAAAATACTCATAATTCCTAACTAAATTCAATCATGGCCATTATTCCTGCAAAATTCAGAAAGACTTTTGAGAAGTTGGTGGAAAGCAAGTTTCCCTACAAACTAAGTTTTATAATAACCGGGGTTGCTTCAACAATCTGGTTTCTTATAAGAGTAATCCCTAAACCTTCACGCGCTGCCTATCCCTGTATGCGTGCCGCTGCTCCTGTTATGTCGGCATTTATCCTGTACCTCATCACTCTGACAGGTTCAGTTATGTTATTCAGGAAGGCAAAAAATCAGGTGAAGAAATCTAGGTATATCCTTGCCGGCGGGCTTGTTATAATTGCCATTTCCCTTTTTGCCCTTGCATCCAATCTTAACCTGAAAAATATTTATGCACAGTACAAATCTTCAAATGCAACTGTGCTGGAAGCCAACACTCCATACGGCGAGCCGAGAGGGATTTTCCCCGGCAGGGTTGTTTGGGCATGGAACCCTGATGCTACAGATATTAACTGTACAAATAAATTAAACGATGCTTCACGCGGCGTTGACGGATATTTCCTTGCAAAAAATAATAACCAGATTATTATCGATAGTATGCTGAATGATGCTGTGAGGAAACTGACAGGAACTGGTACCGTAAAAGATGCGTGGACAGCGCTGTTTAAATCCCTCAACGAACGAAAAGGGCTTGGAAGCCTCGATTATTCAGCCGGCCAGAAGATTTTTATTAAAGTAAACCTGGGTGGAGGCAGCTGGCTTACAAATGCAGGCGACCTTTCATTTATTACATCAGGCTGGCAAGCCGGTTATTACGGAATGGCCGAAACTTCTCCTGCTGCAATGCTTGCAGTATTGAAACAATTAGTAACTGTTTATGGGATTCCTCAGCAGAATATTTATCTCGGGGATCCGATTTCACATATTTACAAGCATGTATATGATCAGCTGGTGGCCGTTTATCCGAATGTAAAATACGTTGATAAATCATACACCACGCTTGGACGTACAAAACTTAACATTCCTGCAGAACCGGTAATTTATTATTCCGACGGCGGTGATGAAATGCCGGATGCTGTGTCAGACAAACTATATACCGAACTTCAGAATGCCGATTATCTTATAAACATTGCTGCATTGAAGGCACATGCCAGAGGTGGTGTCACACTTACAACCAAAAATCATTTCGGCTCGCATACCCGTGATGGTGCAGGTCATTTACATACCGGACTTATTGCCCCTGAAAATGATATTCCGATCCGCACTGAATATGGTGTTTACCGCGTATTGACTGATCTTATGGGTCATGAAAAATTAGGAGGAAATACTGTATTATTTGTTATCGATGGTCTCTGGGGAGGTACCGAGGCGGTTGAGAAACCGGTTAAATGGACCACAGCCCCCTTTAACGGTGACTGGCCTAATTCATTCTTTATCGCACAGGATCCTGTTGCTCTTGAATCGGTTTGCATGGATTTTCTTCGTGCTGAATTTACCAGTCCTACCGGACCGGGAAAAGCAAGACCACAATTCGGTGCTGTTGATGATTACCTGCTTCAGGCTGCTGATTCACAATTCTGGCCTGCAGATTTAGACTATGACCCGGAAGGAGATGGTTCTATTATGGGTAGCCTTGGAATTTGCGAACACTGGAACGATCCCACGAAAAAACAATACTCCCGGAATCTTGGTTTTGATAAAGGCATTGAACTCGTTTCCACTAACCCTTCCCTTGTAAAAACTACAGTAATTGCAAGTGAAACCGCCGATCCTCCTGTAGTTGACGGTAATGAAACTGATGCCTGCTGGACAAATGCAAAATGGTATCCTATCGACCAGACCTGGATTACCTGGGGACAGGTTATTCCAGCATCTGATTTTCACGGTGAATTTAAGGTTTCCTGGTCATCGGAAGAAAACCTGATGTATTATCTGGTTAAAATAACCGATGATACATTTATTGATGGTTATGTTTATCCTAATGACAAATACCCTGATTATGACATCGTGGAAGTGTTTATCGATGAGGATAAATCGGGAGGCTTACATGTTTTCGATAATAATGCAACCTGGGGTCTGAATGCTGAAAACGCCTTCTCTTATCATCTGGCAACCAGTAAACCTGCCGATGGCGGCACTTCTACTGACCTTGTAGCATGTGACATTTCAGGTACTGACTGGAGTAACAGGGTTACCGAGAACTATGAATCCCATTTTCCGGAATTTACCATGAAAAGAACTGGCAATGTATATACCTATGAGTTCTCAATGAAAGTATACTCGGACGCATTTTTGAAAAGTAACCCTGAAAATTCAAGGGTCAATCTTGTTGAAAATAAACTGATGGGTATGAGCATTGCATATTGTGATAACGACCAGCCCGATCAGGTACGTGATAATTTCTTCGGATCCGTCTGGGTTCCTCAGGCAGAATACAATGACCATTGGATGAATGCAAACGGTTATGGGTCCGTAAGACTTGTTACAAATCTTACACCACAAAACCACGCTGTTGTTGTAAGTTCAGAAATTCCGGATTTTAATATTTCTGAGAAAAACCAGACTCTTACTATCGTGAATGACTTATCGGCTATATTCTTTGATCCCGATATGGATGTTTTATCCTATACAGTTACCTGTTCGTCTGCCGACCTTGTTTTCAGCACCACGGGAAATAAACTTACTGTAAATGCAGGCGAAAACTACTCCGGTGATTTTGAAGTGACTATTAAAGCATCTGATGGGGAATTTGATGCAAGCGTAGTTTTCATGGCGAATGATAAGACAACCGGCATTTTGAATTCCGGAGCCTTTGGGAAACTAAAACTTTATCCAAACCCGGCATCAGACTTCATCGTATTACAGCTACCTTCCGTTTCAGTCAACTCTGCTTGCAGATTGGAAATTTATACAATGAACGGTAAAAAACTGATCAGTCAGGAATACGAACGAATTAAATCTTCGGATGAGATTCGTGTAAACATAAGCGAATTGAATTCGGGAAATTACATTGCAAAACTATCTGTTGGCAATAAAAATTACAATGAGATTTTTATTAAAAAATAAATATAATTAAAGCATCATATCCATGAAAAAGAAAATTCTGATTTTTTTATCTGCCTTGCTCCTGTTTTCTGTTCCGGTTATTCTGGCGCAGAACGGGCATGTAACCTGGGAAAAATTTAAGCCATCACCGGGTACTTTCACCCAGATTAGTGCAGCAACTAATCCAACATCAACCCTTACACTTACCGCGCTTGATGCGCCGCTGGATACCGATGACGGTTATGCAGCAAGGATAAGAGGATATATTGTACCTGCACAAACCGGACAATATACCTTCTATGTTGCATCAGATGATCAGAGTGAATTCTGGCTGAGTACAAATATTTTACCTTCAAATGCCGCAAAACTTTGCTCTTTAACTTCATGGTCTAGTCAATATCAATGGAATAAGGAACCTGACAATCAGATGTCGGATCCTGTTTCACTTGTTGCCGGCAACTACTATTATTTTGAAGCCATGATGATTGAAGGGACGGGCGGCGACAACCTGTCGGTAGGATGGACAGTACCGGGAAGTTCCGTTATTACGGTAATTGGCACTTCTTATATTTCGAGCGAAGCAATAGTGGACTCAACGCTTACACAAATTGTCGATTTCAGTTTTAATTCATTGGGCGTACCCGCTGTTGGAGTAATTGACACTCTTGCTGGTACAGTTCAGGTCAATGTCCCTTTTGGTACAAATCTTACTACATTGGCACCTGTTATTAAAATGTCTTATGGCTCAACCGTGATTCCTGCATCGGGAAGTGCAACGAATTTCTCTTCTCCCGTGGTTTACACAGTTAAGTCAGCCGATGGCACACAAACCCAGGTATATACCGTAACAGTTAGTGTGGACGCACAACGGACAGATAACACACTTACCAATCCTAAACTTGTTTTCCCTCAGGTAACTATTAACGGAACCGTTAATAACACTTTGAATACTATCAGCTTTGATATTTATAGTGGACTGGCGGGTGAAGCAGTATTGAATTATTCCAAAGATTATTTTGCACAGGGATCGATTGTCTCAGGAACAAGCATTGTTTTTGCAGCATCTCCTTCCATTGCAGTAACTGCGCAGGATGGCTCAGTCAGAAACTATACCATTCAGTATAATGATCTGGCAGGTGTTGCAGGTTTCGTGGACGACTTTACTGCGAATACAAATCTAAGCAACTGGACCGTAAGGAACTGGAACAATAGCGGAACAGGGAATATTTTTACCATAAGTCACGAAGCAGTTGATGGTAATCTGAAAATTATCAAAAACACATCCACAAACGACTATATCCGTTTCAACTTTCCGGAAAACCTTAACCTCGGACTTGTAAAACCTATGGTCCGTTTCAGGGTGAAATCTGCCTCTGCACTCACCGCCTTTGGAGCGAAATTACAGGATTCGAATGCTCCGCTTAATGACGGCAATTTTAGTGCTGCATCTAAAAACCTGAGTATGCCTGTTGCTGCTGATGGCCAGTTCCATGAAGCAATATGGGATTTTACAGGTAAAATGGGGACAATAAATCCTTTCCTTGTTAAATACCTGGTGCTGAGTGTTGATCGGACAATAAGTGTTGCTCTTACTGACGTGAGGGTTGACGATTTCAGGGTTGGTGCTGATGCATATGCCAACAAAAAACCTGTGGCCGATCCTATTAGTAAACCCCAGTGGGTTTATGTTTCTGATGGTGCTCAAATGGTTACCATAACCGGGATTAGCGATGGAAATATGGAAAGGGATGAAACCATGACCATCACAGCAAGTAGCAGCAATCAGGCTGTTGTTGCCGATGGAGACATCAGCATAACGTATGATGGAGTTTCACCAACTGCGCAGTTAACTTATTCCGGTAGCTCCAATGGAACCGCAATTATAACGGTTACAATTAAAGATAATAAAGGAACTGTTTACAGTGATGAAGCAGACAGCTATTCCATTAATTTCGTTGCTGAATTCAGAGATGCAACTCCCGGAGTTAATGATGCAGCGATTTTTGGCTCTGTGAAATTCACTCATTATAATGTCGGAGCAGGACACCAGCATGTAGTAATTCTGAGTAATGTTGACGACGGCGATGAAGATGCTGCTCAGAAAATTACGTTTGGGTTTACCAATAATGCAAGCAACATGCTAACTGTTGATTCGGTTTCATATAAAACAGGAAGCAGTTACGCTTTACTCTATTTCCACGATAAAGGAATTACCGGAAATGCTAATGTAACTGTAAGTTGTATTGATGAAGTCGATCTGCTTGCAGGGAAAACTCCGTTTAGCATGAGCTTTGATATCCCTCTGGGTATTTACGATACATATGGCGTAAACTATGGAGCAACTCAGGTTGCCTTCTGGCAGGATATGCCTTACAAACAGGATCCTGTTTATAAAGATGGTTACCCTGCTATTTATGCTCAGGCTAATGTAAATGATGTATGTAAAGATGATTTCTTCTGGGGCAGAATGTGGGGCTATGTCATTGCACCTGTAACGGGTAGTTACAAATTCTATTCCTACACCGAAGGCGAAGGTCTTGGTAATTTCTACCTGAGTACAAATGCAACACAAAGCGGATTACCTGCGGTGGGCAGCCCGACAGCAATTAACGGACAGGCGTCCTCTTTTGTTGAACTTGTTGCAGGAAAGGCATATTATTTTGAAGCCTATCACAAGGAAATTATAAACGACTATTTCCTCAGACTGGAATGGGTTTATCCGGGTATTTCCACCCCGGTAATATTACAACAACCATACCTGTTCAGCATGCTTGATCTGATTCTTCCTGCTGCTCCTGCAAATCTTACCCTTGTTAAAAAAGGTTCGAATCAGGCCCTGCTACAATGGCAGGCGTCTACTGATAATCTAAAGGTTAATGGTTATTATATTTTTGTAAATGGAATTCAGTATAATACCGAAGCCTTGAAGGCAACCAGTCTTCTTATCGAAGGACTGGAACCTGCAAGCGATTATGATGTATTTGTTATGGCAGCGGATATGCTTAAAAACTTTTCCAAACCATCCGCTCCTGTTCATTTTACAACCTGGGGTGCTGATACTAATCCTCCTGAAGTGCCAACAAATCTAAGTATCTCAGAAAAGACTGCCTTCAGCACAAGTATCTTCTGGACGGCTTCAACAGATGCAGAAACTGAAGTCTTCGGATACAATATTTATGTTAATGGCAGTTCAACGCCGGTTAATACAATACCTGTTATACCCACTTCATATAAAG
>CAYOLQ010000026.1:31072-33393 GCA_964404825.1 uncultured Chitinophaga sp. | reverse complement strand
AATGGCAGTTCAACGCCGGTTAATACAATACCTGTTATACCCACTTCATATAAAGTTATGGGTCTGGATGCTGAAAATGACTATACCATTTCTGTTTCAGCTGTTGACGCAGCTCTAAATGAGTCGGCAACGGCATCCACTTCGGTTACTACCAATGCATTTACCTGGGATGATACAAAAGAGGATGCACATATTGGTAAAGTAACAATGACATGGGATCCTATTGTACCATCAACCGGGTTTGCAATTGAAGGTGATTATGGATTAACATCAATATTCCTTTCGAACAAAGTATCTCATAATTCCTTTGAAGGTCCGGAGTTTGTAAACAATATGAATGCTACTGCCCTTACTTCTGTCGGAAAAAGTAAGTCGGCCGGTGTCACTTACTTTGCAGAGACCGCAAGTGTTTATCACGGGAAAAAGGCTGCCAGACTTGAAGTTGGTCCTGGAGACTGGATCAGAAATCAGGCATCAGTTGTAATGACTCCTTCCTATAATTACCTTATAAGATTTGCAGCTAAAAAGGGCACTTCCTATCCGGGTACAATAACCGTAAAAGTGTTCAGGGAAACCGGAGGTGTTGTTACTGCATTCACCGGAACGGTAACACCCGGAGCAGAATGGGCAATGCACGAACTTGAATTCCCCGGAATTCTGGATGCTTCAACAGGCTGGAACGTAGAGTTCTCATTCAGTGCTTTGGGAACTGTACTTCTCGACGATGTGCAACTTCATATCAAGGAATGGTATGATCCCACCAGCAAATTCTCAAAAGTTGGTATGGATATTCTAGATGAACTGAAACCTGCGGGAATCCGCTGGGGAGCAATCGATGCCAATTATGAATCTTTTGCCGAATCAGTTGGACCTTATCAGAAATCTACTATGACGCTAGGCGATTTTGCAGCTCTTAGCGCAAGATATAATGGATATGGACTTTTAACTGTTGGTGTCAATTCCGCCACCGACTGGGTAACCAATCCGAATACATTCAAAAACTTCGTTGAATACCTTGCTGGTCCTGCCGGAACAACCTGGGGCGATGTTCGTATTTCTGAAGGTTATACACAACCATTTGATGATCAGCTTAAGGGTATAATTATTGAAATGGGTAATGAAGTATGGGGTTTTGATGCACACGGCGCCAATGCCTTTTCTAGTACCTATAATAATTATGCTCCCTGGGCGAGAAATATGGCGAAGAATTATATTAAAACTTCACCTTACTATAATCCCGAGAAAATGTGGGTTGCATTCAGCGGCAGGAGTCCGGAAGAGAATTACGGTCTTCATGCTCCCCTGTTTAATGGTGACGCAGGAGAAATGGATATGTTAGGTATAAGCGGTTACCTTGGTGGTAATCTGAATTATGATCCCTCTATAGATCCCGGTGAATCTCAATTGGATTATCATAAAAATTCCTATGCCGTTTTCTATAATAAGCTTAAAGGACTGGAGAATGTAAGCAAGGAAATGATCCAGTATATGAAGAGGATTGTACCTACCTATATGTATGAAGGGAACCTCACAACAAATGATTATCACGGTACTGTTGGGCAAGCTGTTACATTTGCCGATTATTATACAGCAGTAACAGAGTATGGATCTGCTCTCCCGGATGTATTCTGTCTGGAAGGCGGTCAGTGGAGAATTCTCGATAATAACATTACCCTTAAAAAACGGCCTCTCTACTATATGGTTAAATATTTTAACCAGTTCTGCGGCGAAGGTGTAATGCTCAGAACCAATTATCAGTCGGTAGATAAAATCTCAGACTATACCGGGGTTGAACTCAAACTCAACAGCGTTGGAACATACTTCTTCAGTAACGACGATAAGTATTCCATGGCTCTGTACAGCAGGGATTTCGAGAACGAATATATTGTTCAGGTCGATTTACCTGATGATATCGGAACTATTACTGATGGTGAAATGGTTATTGTATCAGGGAATAATTACAATTCTCTTGATGCTACTGTGTTGGATTCGGCAATTGTTGTTACCGACGGTATGCTTGTTCATATTCCAAAGTACAGTGCAGTATTTATCCGTTTCAAGGCAAATAATAAAACCTTTGAAAATATTCCTCCATTGGGAAATTTCCAGTATAAAAAAGTAGAAAGCATCGACTTGTATACCGCTGACGGATCAACGGATCTCGACAGTCCTTCAGAATTTAAAAGGATACTGTATACTGTAAATCCTGTTGATGCATTCTATGGTACACTCAAGTTTGAGATAATTGAGAATTCTGCCCATGCAAGCCTTGCCGCAAACCGGAATGTAAAAGCCGATGGTTATACCAACGGAACTATTAC
>CAYOLQ010000026.1:11982-30972 GCA_964404825.1 uncultured Chitinophaga sp. | reverse complement strand
TTCTTGACCTGTCCGATTTGAGAAACGGAGTTTATTTTATGGAATTCTCAACGGAAAAGGGTAATCAGGTTTTACGGTTTGTAAAACAGTAGTATTTGCGTTTAAATAAATTACTGGTAAACAAACATTTAATTCAAGTTTAAGTAAAAACCGGCGAATCAACAGATCGCCGGTTTTTTTATTGTTTATCCCTGGGTTTTGATAAAATAACAAACCTTTTTGATTTTTTATTGAACCAAAAGACTATTTAATCTGAATAGTTTTGATATTGTAATCATGTGCCTTTTCTATAGAGTAATATGAAATCTGATTAAAAAATGGATAAAACTACGCTTACAGTTAAAAAAAATATTTCAGATCAAATCATAATACCCTAAGAAACTATTGAACTTCCAAAAAAACTAACTGATTGTATGAAAAAAATTACACTTTTAATGAGCTTGTGGTTTGCAGTAAGCATTTTTGCTGTAAATCTCTTTGCTCAAACGGTTATTACCGGCACTGTCACAGATTCCAAAACCAACATTCCTGTTCCCGGTGTTAATGTTGTTCTCGATGGAACTACTCAGGGTACCATTACGAACCTGGATGGATTCTATTCTCTGAACGTTTCAAATCCCTCAGGATCAATAACATTTTCTTTTATTGGTTATACCAGTCAGACGATTGATATAGCCGGTAAAACAATAATAGATGTTTCCCTTTCAGAAGACCTTTTAAATATCGATGAAGTTGTTGTAATCGGTTACGGTTCGGTTAAAAAATCCGATTTAACAGGTTCCGTTTCGGTTGTTTCACAAAAAGAACTTACCAGAAACCCCGCCGTAAGTGCAGCCCAGGCACTTCAGGGAAAAGCTCCCGGTGTTCTGGTATCTCAAAGTGGTAAACCCGGTTCCGGTCCTACCATCAGGGTGCGTGGTGTAGGTTCAATTAATAACGGATCCGATCCCATATATATAGTTGATGGAGTTCAGATGGGGAATATTAATAATATTCCACCGCAGGATATTGAAAACATGCAGGTACTCAAAGACGCGTCTGCATCAGCAATATATGGTGCCAATGGCTCAAATGGAGTAATTATTGTTACTACTAAAAGAGGCCAGACAGGTAAACCTGTAGTAAACCTGAGTACTTATGTCGGACTTAGCCTTGCTCCGGAACGGTACGATGTAATGAACGCCGATGAATATGCGGCCTTTTATACAAAACTGAATGGAACCAAACCTGAATATGAGCAGGCATTTCGTGAGAAATATTACGGTGCCGGGTGGAGAGAGGGTACCGACTGGCAAAATGAAATGTTCCATAACGGTATGACACAGAATTACAATCTTTCCCTTTCAGGAGGTAGTGAAAGCAGTAATTACAGTGTTTCATTCGGATATGTTAAAGACGCCGGAACTGTTATCAAGAGCAACGCTGAACGGTACAACCTCCGTGCAAACTCCGATTTTAAACTTAACAAGCATATAAAAATAGGTGAAAGTTTCAGCATGAATTATGGGATATCGGAAGACCCTATTACGGTGCAGACTTCAATCTGGGAACTAAACACTTCTCCTTTAATGAAAATTTACAATCCTTACTACAAAGGCGGATATGAAAACTATCAGGCTAATTATTGGGAAGATGGTTCAGGGAACCTGATGCAGGGTAGAGTTCCTGATGACTATACCGGTCCTCTGTATGTCAATACTCTCGGAAATGATAAGCCTAATCTTCTGGTTGCCCCAATGCTGGGAGAAGATAAAAGTTTTGGTCTGGGAACACTTGCTAGTGTTTACCTGCAGGTGGATTTTACAGACTGGCTTACTTTTAAGGTAACTCCTGCCGCTGAAATTTATTCCTCCCGTGGTAAATCCTGGTTACCCTTTTTCGAGGGAAACCGTACACCCGGAGCGGCTCAATTAACTGAAGATTTCAGTGAAGGAATCACCATTAATCTGGAAAATCAGTTGATCTTTAAGAAAAAGTTCAACGATATACATAATGTTGTTGCAACCGCCGTATACTCAGCCCGTGGTTCGAAGAACCACTCTATTTCAGGTTCGGAAAACGGTTTCGACTTCGAACAGTTAAATACACTGGCAAACGGAGGTACCTCCGCAGTAAGTCTCAGAGGTTATGAATCAGACTATCGCATGCTTTCCTATCTGGGAAGGGTCATGTATGATTATGATGGAACGTACTATTTAACTGCTTCCTATCGTTCAGATGGAGTGTCGGTTTTTGCTCCTGATTTCAGAAGGGGTAATTTCGCTTCCGCATCGGTGGCATGGAAAGTAAACGAAGTGTTCCTTCAGGATGTTGATCAGATAGATGTTCTGAAGTTTCGTTTGGGCTGGGGACAGACTGGTAACTCCGATATCGGAGGAGGATTTCAGTATCTTGACAGGATTTCTGAAAATACAGCCTTTTCTCCCGTATTTGGAGATGACCAGCATATCGCCCGCGCTCAGTATGTATTCTACGGATTTGCTTCAAAAGAAATCCATTGGGAAGCATCAGAGATGCTTAATTTTGGAGTTGATTTGAGCATGTTTGGAAGCAAAATTCAGTCGAGTCTGGAATATTATATAAAAAATAACAAAGATTTATTGGTTGCTATTCCCATTTCGGCTGCCTTTGGGCGTCAGGATGGCAACCCATGGTATAATACCGGAGATATTCAGAACCGCGGGATTGAGTTTTCACTACAATGGAAAGATAACGTAGGTAAATTCAATTACGGTATCAATTCCAACTTTACTACAATTAAAAACGAGGTAATATCTCTCCCCGTAACTGACATCACCACCGCTAACAACAGAACCATTGTTGGACATTCCATCGGAGCCTTGTACGGTTATGCTTCTGAAGGCATTATTCAACTCGATGAATCCAACTATACAAAAGGTATAGATGGAAACTGGATGACAGATATAAGTGGTTTTTATACCGGTTATAAGCATGCAACCCATCTTGGAAACACACCCCAGCCGGGAGATATCCGTTACAGCGACCTGAACGGTGACGGCGATGTTACTGCTCTGGATAAAACCATAATTGGAAAAACAATTCCAAGTTTCACTTACACATTTGGGTTTGATTGTTCCTACAGTAGTTTCGATTTTAACATTTTCCTTTTCGGTGTCAATGATTTCGATATCTACAATAATCAGAGAGCCCGTTTGTCGAGCATGAACACTCAGGATATGGATCACAATAAATTAAATGATTTCGCAAATAATTACTGGACAATCGATAATCCTTCAACAACCTATCTGCGTGTAGACCAATCCAACAGAAACTTTAATGATCAGCTTTCCGCGTTCTGGGTTGAAGATGGATCCTTTTTAAGAATAAAGGATGTTCAGTTCGGATATACCCTTCCCGGTGAAAAATGCAAAAAACTTGGTGTAGCCAGTCTGAGAATATTTGCCAACGCCTCAAACCTGTATTGTTTTACAGGCTATCAGGGCAGGGATCCTGAATCTTTTATGTCATCTAATCCGTTAGATTCAGGTACCGATAACGGGAATTATGCTATTCCCCGCTCTTATATTGGTGGTTTACAAATCGGATTCTAATTACAAACTGAAAAGACTAAATATCAATCAAGATGAAAAAGATTTTCTATATATTCATTTTCGCCCTTATCCTCCCGGCCTGTTCTGATGAATTTCTGGAAACAGAAAATAAAAACAGCCTTGATGTCGGCTCATTTTTTAAGACCGAGAACGATCTGCTTCTGGCCACCAACACAGCCTATACGCCTTTTGCCCATGGGGGTATGTTTGGAAATAACTATTTCCTCAGAATCAATACTCTTGACCCCTATATCTGGTTCGAAAATCCTAAAGGCGGATTGGATCAGATGATTATAAATATTAATGACTTCAGTGTTTTCTGGAACGATTTATACAGAGGTGTTTTCAGAACATCTGATATTCTTGCCAACATTACCCGTCTGAAAGATGTAATTGAACCTGCTAAATATAATGAATATGAAAGCCAGGTTAAAGCACTCCGGGGTATGTATTATTTCTATCTGGTTACATGGTTTAACAAACCCATTTATTATGATGAAACCAGTTTACCAACAAATCCACTTGTGGGATTAGTAAACGGAGAACCTGAACAATTTTGGAATAAACTGGAAGAGGATTTAACCTTTGCGTCAGAAAACCTTCCCGATAGCTGGCCTGCTGCAGAATTGGGTCGAATTACCAGAGGATGTGCCAATGCTGCTTTGGGTAAGGCTCTTCTTTATAAGCATTATCACTATTACCTGCGTTTTGATAAGGGAAACACAACCGAAGCTACAGAAAACATTGCCAAAGCGAAGGCAGCTTTCAAAAGAGTTATGGAAAGTGGTGTACATCATTTGATATTACCTGTAGTGAAAGACAAAGCAAACTATCAGGCTGCCCTCCTATCGAATTTCTCCTATCTGGATGTACCGGCCGGTAATAATTTATACGATTCTGAAAACAATGCCGAGTCCATTTGGGAAATCCAATACAATGATGATAACCGTGCTGCAGGAGGCTGGCTTCCGGGATGGCAATGGGGTGGAAATCTTAATTATTTGTATTTCTCACCCAGTCTGGCATCATATCGTAACCATGAAATCGATCCGACTTTGTGGTACGAGTTTGAAACCGTTACCGGACATCCGGCAGGATATGACAGAGACCCCAGGGCATATGCTACCTGCTTTCTGGAAGGTGATACCCTTGACTGGAGAGAAGAATCCGGTTATAAAACAGGCTTCCAGAGTGCTTTGAATGCAAAATCGGTTGTATCTAAAAACAATCTTTATGCAGGTCCGGTTCCCAGCGTTGCAATCGGTTTGAAGAAATATGGTTATCCGCAGTTTACTATCAAATCAGCGCCAAACTCTGCTCCTTTTAATGTAAGGGTTATCCGTTATTCCGATGTTCTGCTTATGTATGCAGAGGCATGTTATCAACTTGATAATGACGCTGACGGATCAGGTCTGGCGGCTCTTAATGAGGTAAGAGATCGGGTTGATATGCCTGCCATAGCTGCCTTAACACCAGCTGCAATTATTCACGAGCGCACAGTTGAACTTGCAACTGAAGGACATCATTACAATGACATCATCCGCTGGACTTTTGATCCCGCATTTCCAATAGACCTTGGTACACTCTTCAGAAACAAGTTTAACATCAGTAAAAATCTGTACTTCCCGATCCCACAGGATGAAATTAATGCTAATAAAGGAAGCCTTAAACAAAATCCCGGTTGGTAATTATTTTGAAACACTATTTAAAAAGACGTGATATGAAATTCATTTATAAATATTGTACAATTGCTCTGATTCTGATTGTTTCTGCCTCATGTGCCAAGGAAGAAATGATTGAAGTTAATCCTGACTTTATTTTATCTTTTCAGAGAGATGGAAAAACTGATGCCTTAGCGGGTACTGAATTCTATATTATTCCCACAGGTTCAGGGGAATTTCTAACCTTATTCGACGGAACAGCAAGCCATGTCTGGGGGGAGCCTGGTGCAACAGGTACATTTTTTGATAAAGCTGACTCGCTGAGAGTTCAGTACAGCGCTGCCGGAACCTATAAGCTGACATTGGTTGCAACAAGCGCAGGTGATTTTCGAAATGAGGTAAGCAGGAAAACAAAAACCGTAGAAGTTAATGTTATTGATGAAAGAAATACAATTACTCTTTTCAACATCAACGGCATGGATGGTTTAATATCCGCAAATAATGAAATAACTTTCAGTGTACCAGATATTACTACCGATTTTAACTTCGCTGCCACATTTGTGTTGCCGTCAAGTCTTGCCAAAGTTTATGTAAACGGAGTTGAACAGGTTTCTACTGTTACAGTAAACGATTTCTCACAACCTGTTGTATACAAAGTTGTTTCCGCTCAGGGTAACGAACAGGAGTATACCGTAAAGTTCTCCACTTTCCCTGCATCCGATGAAAAAGCTATAACCAAATTTGCACTAGGACTTGGCGGAAACGGTGAAGTTGCCATAATTGATGAAGTTGCCAAAACAATTACAATTGATGCAAATTACGCTACCAATATGGCCTCTGTCAGAATACTCCCCATAATTTCTTATGGAAGTAAACTTTACCTGAATAATGTAGTATATTCTGACCGGAAAAACTACAATCTTACTGCTACCGGAGTGAGCCCTGTGACTTCTGTTAAAGTTGTGGCCCAGAATAATACTGAAGTAACATATTCGATAATTGTAACGACACAGGATCCTGTAAGCTCTTTCACTTTTGCAGGTTTGGTTCCTGCTCCGGTCGGAGTAATTGACAAAGTTGCAAAAACTATTTCCATTGATGTTTTAAATGGGACCAATGTTGCAAGTCTGGCTGCTATCTGGACCGGTTCCACAGGCAAGGTTACTATCGGTTCTGCAGTACAAACCAACGGTGTAACATTAAACAATTTTACCTCCCCTGTTACATATACTTTTTACAAAGGAGCTACAGCCGGAGATAAATATGTGGTAACAGTAAATATCAAATAAAAAACGGGAGGAAACACCCTCCCTTTACCTATGAATATTTTTTATCATTTACTATCTTAAATTAACCATTAAATTTAAAGCTTATGAAAAAGTTATTTACTATGATGCTTGTAACACTTTTTTGTGTTCCGGGTTTATTTGCACAACAAGATGAAGGTGATTCTCTGTTTGTTGTAGGCTGGACTACCCCAGTTCCAACCTGGTGGCCAAAACCTGCTGCAGAGGCTCCTGTTCGGGAACAAGCTACTGCAATTGAAGTTGCAGCATTTGACGCTGTTGGTTGCGATTTTGATGCTGAATGGGCTAAGATCCCCGGTAACGGTTATGCTCTTGATGTTCAGCTTGGTCTTAATGCATCCCACAAAGGTGTGGATGATTTTAAAGATGCTGCATATAAAGTGGTAGCTGATGCAAGCAACATGTATATTTTGCTGCAGTATACCGATGATGATGTAACCGGAAACGAAACAGTTGAAATAGCATGGGCTCCCTATCTTGCAATCAATGCAAAACGTGCAATAACTGGTATAGAAGGTGCCTGGTATGCACGTTATGTAGAATTCGGCGGTTATAAAGCTGCTTTTAAAGCAACCGGCTTCGATGCTGCTATGATGGTTACTGGTGCAACTGGTGCAGTTAACTGGGGCGGAACCAATGAACTCCTTACAGCTAACCTCTTTATGGATGACCATACTACTGCTGGTTCTTCCACAGTTAAAATTATTTATACCATTGGTTACCCTGCATTAACAGGCGAAGCAAGACCAGAATTTGATCTTGACATATGGAATACTCTCAACGGAGGCAAAGGTATTACCTTAGACCTTAAGGTTAATGATGTTGATACCGATGATGCATTAAACACTGATCCCACACCTGTAAAGAAACCTGCTGAATATTGGTGGAATACTCCTACCAACGACTGCTGGGCAATTACTTTCTTTGCCGGATTTTTAAATGTTCAAAGAATTCCGGTTAGTCAGGATACCGAATTTGTTTCAACCTGGCCCGCTTCACCGGTTCCTTCATGGTGGCCAAAACCAGCAACAGAAGAGCCTGTAAGAGCACAGGCAAGCGCAATTCCAGTTGCCACTTTTGACCCCCTTACTTGTGATTTCGACGCTGAATGGGCAAAATTAACCAACGAATACGTTATTGATAACCAACTGGGTCTGAACGCTTCTCACAAAGGTCCGGATGACTTTAAAGATGCATCCTTCAAGGTTCTTTGTGACGATGATGCAATGTATATTCTTTTAAAGTACACTGATGATGATGTTACAGGTTCTGAAACCGTGGAAATCGCCTGGGCTCCTTATCTGAAACTTGATGTTGAAGATATCACTGGTCTCGAAGGTGCATGGTATGCCCGTTATATTGAATTTGGTGCTTACAAAGCTACTTTCAAAACTACAGGTTTTGATGCGGCTATGATGGTAACCGGTGCTACAGCTAATATTAACTGGGGTGGTACTAACGAAATCCTGGGAGCAAGTATTTTTATGGATAACCATACATCTGTGGGATCATCAACAATCAAACAAATATTTACTTTGGGTTATACTGCATTTACGGGTGAAGCAAGACCAGAATTCGATAAAACTATCTGGCAGGCTTTAAATGGAGGAAAAGGTGTAACTATTGATATGAAGGTAAATGATATTGATGCTGATGATGCATTAAATACTGATCCGACTCCGGTAAAAAAACCTGCTGAATACTGGTGGAACACTACTACCAACGACGTATGGGCTATTACTTATTTTGCCGGATTCCTCAATATTGCTGATGTTACTTCTGTACCTCAGACTAAAGTTACTGAAAGTATTTTCAGTCTCGTGACTCCTGATCAGATTCAGTTTAACACAAACGCTAATGTTGTTATCTATAACATGTTAGGTCAGCAGATTACTTCAAAACGGAATGTTCGCCAGATTGAACTCTCCGGTCTTGAAAAAGGAATCTACATTGTTCGTGCAAACAATGAATCAAGAAAAATAATGCGTTAATGATTGTTTTTAGTTAGTACTATTTTATCTTAGGAAGAAGGGGTCAGTTTCTGACCCCTTTTTTTATACAGCCCACTTAGCTCTATCCTTCATATTACAAAATTACCCAAGAGAAAATCCTGCATTTTAGCGGCTGTTTAAAAAATCATATCTTTACCCTCTTTCTGATATATTGAGCAAAACGAAAACATATATGGCCCGCATCAAGAATTTTCTGATTGCTTTATTTATTCTTAAATGCATTGGCTTAAATGCTCAGCAAAACCCGATAAGTTTTGAGCAATTAAATCTTTCTGATGGTTTGTCTCATAGTCTGATTACCGGATGTGTTGAAGATAAAACAGGCTTTATGTGGTTTTCAACTCAGGATGGGCTTAACCGCTACGATGGTTACGGGTTTAAAGTCTATCAGCCCGGAAGAGGCCAGAGATTTCCATCTGCCAGCTGGATAAACAGAATTTATTTGGATCAGTCATCCCAGATGTGGATTCTGTATCAGGGAAAAGGTATCAACCGTTTCGATACCAAAACGGAAATGTTCTACGAATACGAATCAATTCCAGGAAAACATGGTTCTATTTCAGATACTCAGATTCAACCACTAAACTCTACTGTTCATAGTGTTTTCTGCGAAGATAGTCTTGATAATTTGTGGATCGGGACACAAACAGGATTGAACTTATATAATCGTAAAAATGATTCTTTTACGTCATTTTATAATAAGCCTTCTGATCCGAATTCGCTTAGCGATAACAGAATTGTTTGCCTATCGGCCGACTCCAAAGGGAACATCTGGGCAGGAACCCGAAACGGGCTGAACCGTCTGGATCCGAAGACCGGTAAATGCCTGAAATTCCTTTATGGTACAAAAGAAAACTCAGTAAGCGATACCGTAATCACATCTCTTTTAGTACAGAATGACAGTACAATATGGCTTGGCACACCCATGGGGGGCCTTAATCTCATTGAATTTCCGGATGATCCCTCCAGACTGAAAATTACCCGTTTCCTTTCTAAGTCCCTTATTAAAAATGAAGAAGCAACTATAAACAGAATCTATAAAACCCGAACCGGTAAAATACTGGTAGCCATGATTGGAGGCTTGTACGAAATACAAAAAACCGGAAGCGTATGGATTACAAAGCTTTTTGATGAGACTTCCTATTTGTCTGTTGAGCATATAATTGAGGATCCTTTGGGAAATGTTCTGGCATCGGCAGATATTTACAAAAATCTTTTTCGCTTTAATCCTGAAATGACTATTTGCGAAGAAATTCCCCTGTTTGTTAAATCATTCGATTCACGAAAAAATATTAAAACCCAATTCCTGTTTATCAGTTCTACAGGAATATTATGGTTAGGAACTGAAAAAGACGGGATTCTGAAAGCAGACTTATATTCAAAAAATTTTCAATTACTCAGTAATAGCTCATTAACAGGTACTCAACTGTCAAACAAAGAAATATATTCGGTTTTTGAAAATAATAAATCAGAATTGTTCGTGGGAACAAAGGAAGGTCTGAATATTATCAGGGGGAAAAACACACCTAATAAAATCTACAGACAGGAATCGGAAAATCCGAAAAACATAAATTTCACTATTTCAAATCAGATCCCGGGAAATATTATCGGAGTTATAAAACCTCAGAATGACGGTAAAATTTGGCTAGGCTACTTTGATTATAAAGTAAGTCTGTTCGATCCTGAAACCGGAAAATTCATGACTTTTCATCACAATCCGAATGATCCAAAAGCCTTTAAAATATGGTCGCTCCGTACTATTTGTGTTACGCGGAGTAATGAGGTCTACTTTGGAGGCACAGGTAATGGGCTTGCGCATTATAACCCTAAAGAAAGAAATTTTAATTACTACCCGGTGACCACCGGTAAGGATGGAGGTACCAGTGATTTTTGGATTAATATAATTTATGAAGATAGTGAAGGAATTATCTGGATTGGAACTGCTTTCGGCGGTTTAAACCGCCTTGATCCATATAATGGCGCATTCCGGCATTATAAACATAATCCCGATGACCCAAATTCAATAGGAAATAATCTGGTAAAGTCCATCCTTGAACCCAGAATTCATGGTGAGGGTATATTATGGATCGGCACCCACGGAGGATTGCAGAAATTTGATAAAAAAACGGGGACTTTCAGAACATTTGATAAAAGTAACGGTCTTCCCAGTAACACAATACATGGAATACTGGAAGACGAACAGGGAAATCTCTGGATTAGCAGTAATAAGGGTCTTACCTGTTTTGATCCCGTTACATACTCTGTAAAAAACTTTAATTCGGAAGACGGGTTGCAAAGTGATGAGTTTAATGAAGGCGCCTATTTTAAAAATGAAAAAGGAGTCATGTACTTTGGCGGCGTTAACGGTATTACGAGGTTTGATCCTCAACAACTTCATCCTAACCCTTTTGACGCAAAACCTGTAATCACAAATTTCAGTATCTTCAATGTACCTGTCCTGCCTTTGGATACTATCAGGAAAAAAGTCATACTGACTGAAAGCATCTCTTCTCAAAAACAGATTTTTCTGACACACAAAGACAGAATTTTTTCATTTGAATTTTCATCCCTTCAGTATGTTTCATCAGGAAAAACACAATTCAAATATATACTTGAAGGATTTGAAACAGTTGAAAATGAGGTTGATGCATCCAAGCGTTTTGCCTCCTATACAAATATCCCTACAGGTGAATACCGTTTTAAGGTATGGGCGACAAATAGTGACAGTAAGTTATCTCCCGACCCTGCTGTTATTGAAATAATAGTTGTTCCACCTTTCTGGGAACAAATCTGGTTTAAAGCATTGCTGTTTATTACTATACTTATCCTGTTTCTTTCGATTCTTCAGATCCGTACCCGTATTTTGACCCGGCAAAAACAATACCTGAAGGAGCAGATAGAAATTCAAACACATGATTTGAAGAAAGTTAACCGGGAACTGGAGATTCATCAGGACGAAATAATCAGGCAGAACGAAAAAATTGCTTTGCAATTCGAAAATCTCAAAGAACAAAATCACACCCTCGAAAAACAAAAGGATGAGATTGAAACCATGGCCCGGAAACTCCATGAAGCAGATGAGCTAAAACTCAGGTTCTTTACAAATATATCACACGAATTCCGCACTCCCCTTACACTCATTTTAGGCCCTACCGAATCATTACTTGAACGGGATTCCTATGCCGATACACAAAAAGTTAAAGAATCCTTAACCCTGATTTATAAAAATGAAAAACGCCTGTTCCGTCTGATAAATCAGTTACTCGAAATCAGAAGAATTGAAACAGGGGCCATGAAATTAAAACTCAGAGATGAGGATATGGTACCTTTTCTCCTGAATATCAGCGAGCTGTTTGAGGGATTGGCAAAGAAGAACAATATTAATTTTAGTTTCATTTCTGAAACTGACTCAGTAAATCTCTTTTTTGATTCTGATAAAATTGAGAAAATTGTATTCAACCTCCTGTCAAACGCTTTCAACCATACACCCAATGGCGGGGCAATTATCATCTTCCTGGAACATACTGAAATTGAAAAACAAACCTGGATAAAAATAAGCGTAGCAGATACCGGTAAAGGTATTGCAGAAAAACATCTCCCGTTCATTTTTGATCGTTTTTACCAGTTGACCACCAAAAGTGAAACAGGTCAGATAAGTTCCGGGATCGGTCTTTCTCTGTGTAAGGATCTGATAGAAAAACATAAAGGAAAAATATCTGCAAGTTCTGAACCAGGGAAAGGCACAACCGTTGAAGTATTCCTGCCACTGTGTACAGATATTTATGTGCCGGAAGATTTTGCCGAAGAATCTGAAAACGCCATTCAGCTATCTTATTCGCGTTCAATGCTCGACATTGATATTCCGTCTGCCCATAATCCTGTTTTGAAACCTCAGACAGCCACAATCGATTCGTTCCGGGCTCTGGTAATTGATGACGATCCCGATATGCAGAAATACCTTGAAGATGAGTTATCTGTGGATTATCATGTCAATATTGCATCAAATGGACTGGAAGGTTTGAAAATGGTACAGAATCAAATGCCTGACCTGATAATTTCCGATATAATGATGCCGGTTATGGATGGCTTTGAATTGTGCAGAAATGTGAAATCAAATGAGTTAACCAGTCATATTCCCATAATTCTTCTGACAGCAAAAAGTTCTGAGGAAAATCAGATTCAGGGTCTTGAATACGGCGCAGATGATTATATCACAAAACCATTTAATCCCAGTATATTAAAACTCAGGATACGGAATATTCTTGAGAACAGGGCTCAGCTGGCAAAAAAATTCTCTAGTGAACTTGATTCGATCCCTGCTAATATTAAAATAAGTGAAATCGATCATGGGTTTCTGGAGAAAATGGTAAAAATTATTGAAGACAATATTGACGATTCATACCTCAGCGGAGATCGGCTGGCAAGTGATCTGGGAGTAAGTAAAGGAAACCTCTACAAAAAACTTAAAGCTCTTTCAGGATTAACTGTAAATATATTCATTCGGAATATCCGTTTGAAAACTGCAGCAAAACTCCTGAAAAAAGGTAACTACAGCATCAGTGAAGTTGCTTATGCTGTTGGTTTTAATAATCCTAAATACTTTTCTACCTGCTTTAGTGAATTCTTCGATATGTCACCTAAAGAATACATGCAAAATTAAAATCACGAAACTATTTGTGAAATAGACAAACCTCAAACCGTAATTCAGGGTTTATCTTCGATGAAAATATTTGCATGAAATTCTTTAAACAATTATATCAACGTCCCTCCAAAATTATTCTTCTCGAAATTACCCTTTCGGTGTTTCTGGTAATCTTAATCTTTCTATTGACTTTTCTTATGATCTGAAAGGTTTTTTGCTGTTTTTAATTCTATTTTGACAGATAAGCATTTTCGACGATTTATCTGCCCGTTTACCCCTAACCCTACTGCGCTTTGCTGAAGCTTCGCGGCAGCAGAGAAGGGAGCATACAGAAAAATCAAGCTGTTCCCTTTAGGGATTTAGGGTAAAAACTGCTAGATTTTTCTTTTCTGTCAAAGTAGAATTAAAAATTCTACTAATTAAATTCAAATTCAGAAAATAGTAAACCTTTAGGGAAAAATAGTATCCCTCTGGCTCGTCAGGTTTGAATAGCTTTGATAACCTGAAGAAGTGTCTACATACTATTTTTTTAATCCTATGGAATTATCTGCTTTCATTATTAAGAAATATCTTACTCTGGCTTTTCCTCTCTTACTGTTGCTCAATCCTGTTTTATCAGGTCAATTTCAAAACGGATTATCCGAAACCTACCACAGAAGTTCCAGTAACCGCAGTGGAATAGCATTAGGTGGTATTGGTGCCGGATCGGTTGAGCTTCGAAAAAACGGACAATTCTACAATTGGAGCATAATGAATAACTGGCCTGTTTTCACGGGGGATCCGCTTGTAGTCCGCACATTTCCGCATAATTCAGATAATGATTCCTATCTCTTCTTTCTGGTCAGGTATCAGGTTGAAGATGAAATGCCCAGACTTAAACTTTTGCAGATAAATGATGGCCTATCGGAAGCCGCTCTTGAGAGCATTACCTATTATTATCCTTGGCTTTCTTCGGTTGAAAAAATAGAATACAACGGTACTTTTCCGTTTGTTAATATGGTCTTTACCGACAGTGAAATGCCATTTGAAATAAAATTACAATCCTATTCTCCGTTTATACCCCATGATGTAAAAAACTCCTCTCTTCCGGGGATCTTTTTCAACTTCAGCATCATCTCTCATTCCGCCAAACCGGTAAAAGTGCTTCTGGTGGGCACGCTCAGGAACCTGAGCGGCTATGAAACAACCGATAAATTTTTTGCTGCCGAGAGTTTTAACAAACAAGATTTCAAAGGATTCTCAATGAGTTCCGGGGGAATGGACTCCACATCGGGTTCATGGGGACAGATGGGACTTTTCTCCGACTCCCCGAACAGTACCTACTACATTGGATGGGAACACAAGCACCCATATTATGAGAAATTGCTCCTCTCTCAGAAATTTGAGGATATCGATGATACTGAAAACAGGAACAAAACCACCGGCGGGAAAAAACTTGCTCATATTTCCGGAAATAAGGATCAACGTTGCTTTAGTTCATTGGGATTCGATGCTGAACTGAATAAAGGAGATACCCTGAATGCCGGAATTACTATGGCCTGGAATTTTCCAAATCTTTATGGTGCTCAGAATGAAAAATCAGCTAATCCGGATGAAGACTATTCCTTAGGCTATTCTTTAACTAAAATTCAAGGTCATTATTACAGCAACTACTTTAAATCAGCTTCTGAGGTTGCTTCTTATATGCTTGAAAATAAATCAGATCTCAACAAAAAAAGTCAGGATTTTCTTGATAATTTCTACGATTCCGATATTGAAGCTTTTGTTC
Organism: uncultured Chitinophaga sp.; assembly: GCA_964404825.1. Taxonomy (GTDB): domain Bacteria; phylum Bacteroidota; class Bacteroidia; order Bacteroidales; genus JACJXF01. Next base: position 16,010 of record CAYOLQ010000026.1, on the reverse strand, counting down.
TCAACCAGATTAATTCACAGTTAAATACCCTCATTACGAGCTCCACTCTTACAAAAAGCGGAAAATTTGCTATCAGGGAAGGGTTGACTCCTTCACAGCCCTGGGGACCTAATGCAACTATTGATGTTTCTCTTTATGGCTCAGCCACAACAATTGCGCTTTTTCCTGAACTCCAGAAAAATATGATGCGCATTCACAAAAATCTCCAGTCATCAAAGGGAGAAATTAACCATGGTATCAGTTCTGATCTCGAGCAGACACTCAATGGTACATGGGGAGTTTACCACAGAGTGGATCTGGTACCGAATTATATTCAGCTTGTACTGCGCGACTTCTTCTGGACCGGAGACCAGGATTTCCTCCGCGAAATATGGCCTTCTGTTGTAAAAGGTATTGAATACTTACTTTCAGAACGAGATGCGGATAAAGATATGATGCCCGATATGGATGGCATTATGTGCAGTTATGATAATTTCCCGATGTATGGTCTGGCATCGTATATTCAATCCCAGTGGCTGTCGGCTATGACTATGACAAAAGAAGCTGCTTTGATTCTAAATGATCAGAAAACACTCAAACTTTCTTCAGAGATTCTTGAGAAAGGTTCCGCTCTGATGGAACAAAAACTCTGGAATGGGAGTTATTACAATCTTTCAAATGATTATTCAGGTGAAAGAGGGATCGATCCGGGTATACTTACCGACCAGATAATTGGTCAATGGATTGTTCATCAGGCCGGATTAGGATATCTGTTTCCGGAGGAACATGTATCCCGGGCTCTTGAAAGCATTATGGAATATTCATATATCGAAAATTTTGGCCTCAGAAATTGCTCCTGGCCTCAGTATCCGGAACTTTTTCCGATACACGAATCCGATCTTTGGGTTGATCAGGCAAACACATGCTGGTCAGGCGTTGAACTCGGTTTTGCAGGTCTTCTGCTTTATGAAGGGAAAACTACTGAAGCATTGAAAATTATTAAAACGGTAGATGAACGTTACAAAAAAGCGGGTTTATATTGGGATCATCAGGAATTTGGAGGTCATTATTACCGCCCTCTTTCTGCATGGTCGATTATTAACGGATATCTGGGATTGGGAATAAACAATGGCAATTACACATTCGATCCCAGAATTGAAAAGGATAATTTCAGACTTTTCTTTTCGTATGGAAATGGCACTGCAAGATTTAAAATAGATAAAAGTGAAATATCTGTAGAGGTTTTAACGGGTTCTATGAACATTAAATCCGTCACTGTTCCATCAAAGTATTTATCACATGAAAAACCGGTAGTATATTTGAATGGTAAAAAAGTAAAAACAAAAATGGTATTGAAGGATGATGACCGGATGTTCCTTTTTAATCAGGAAATTAGCGCCGGAAATAATTCAGTGGTATCAATCCGATAATGATGAAGGGGGGTTTTTTACAGCGCAATTATCAGGTTTCGATACGTTCCCGGATTGTTTAACTTTGTTTTACCTGAATTCCCGTTACCGTTGATCCCAATAAAAAAAATTAACACTATACATCATGAATTACGGTTATTTCGATGATCCAAATAAGGAATATGTAATTACCCGTCCTGATACTCCAAAATCATGGAGCAATTATCTGGGCGATACTCAATACGGAGCATTAATTACGAATAATGCCGGGGGATACTCATTCTATAAATCCGGTGGAATGGGCCGTTTCATGAGGATGCGTTTTAACAGCGTTCCTATGGATCAACCGGGACGCTATTTGTATTTATTTGATAAATCTACAAAGGATTTCTGGTCAGGTTCATGGCAGCCTGTGGGTAAGCCTCTGGATCAATACTCATCTGAGTGCCGGCACGGAATGGGCTACACCATTATAAAATCCCTTTATAAAAATATTGAAACCGAAACGACATATTTTGTTCCTCTGGGGAAAACTCTGGAATTATGGAATATCAAAGTAACAAACAAAGACCTTAAACGCCGATCCCTTAAAGCATTCACCTATGTTGAATATGCGGCCAGCTGGAATGCGGTTGACGACCTTCTTAATATCCAGTATGTGCAATATACTGCAACAATGAAAGTTGCCGACGGAATCATCGATCATGGTACCAATATTCATATCCCCCACATGCCTGATAATTTCAGGGAAAAAGATCAGGGCCGGCATACTTTTCAGGCAATTGCAGGTCTTGATGTTAATGGTTTTGATACAGACAGGGAGACGTTTATTGGTAATTACCGTACCTATTCAAATCCAATATCTGTTTGCTCGGGAAAGTCAGGGGATTCGCTGGGTTACGGCGACAATCCCTGTGGATCACTTTCGGGAGATATTGATTTAGAGCCCGGAGAAACGAAAGAATTTACAGTTATTCTGGGCATAGGTGAAGGAAGTAAAGAAGGATCGGAAGCCAGGACAGAATATTCCGGTTCAGAAAAGATAAAGATGGAACTTGAAAAGGTAAAATCTTTCTGGCACTCAAAAACCGGAGGAATAAGCGCGGAAACGCCTGACAAGGAACTGAATTCTACAATTAATACCTGGGGAATTTACAACGCACTGGTAACCTTTAACTGGTCGCGTGCAGCCAGTCTTATTTATTCAGGAATCGACCGCGACGGGCTTGGTTACCGCGATTCAGTTCAGGATCTTATGGGGGTAGTCCACGCCATTCCTGACGAAGTTAAAAAGCGACTTGAACTCATGATAACCGGACAAACTTCCGAAGGAGGAGCCATGCCGGTTATTCTTCCCGTTTCGCATAATCCCGGAAATGAGCCCTTGCCTGATAAATCGGAATACCGTTCAGACGACTGCCTGTGGCTCTTTAACGCTATCCCTGCCTACATCAGGGAAACTGGCGATATTGAATTTCTGAATAAAACTCTGCCGTATTCCGACAAAGGAAAAGATACTGTTTTAGGCCACATGAGAAAAGCAATTGAGTTTAACCTGCGCTTTTCCGGAAATCATGGTCTGCCCTGCGGTTTGAGAGCAGACTGGAACGATTGCCTCAAATTCGGGTATGATGGTGAGAGCATTTTTGTTGGGATGCAGCTTCGGCTTGCTTTAAAAGAGTATGTAGAAACAGCAAATCTTGTAAAACAGGATTCGGAAGCAGCATGGGCTAAAGATGAATTGCAGAAACTAGACCATAAACTGGAAAAGGATGCCTGGGATGGAGAATGGTATATGAGAGGGTACCGGGTCGATGGAATGAAATTCGGATCCAAAGAATCAGAGGAAGGTCAGATTTACCTGAATCCTCAGGTCTGGGCTGTAATAAGCGGATTAGCTACCGGTGAGCGTGCCCGCAAAATTCTTGCAAAAGTTAACGAACGTCTTGCTACCCCATATGGATTGATGCTTTGTGATCCACCTTATACCAAATCTGATTACAATATTGTTCGTGCCCAGTTGATGAATCCCGGACTTAAAGAAAACGGAGGAATCTTTGTTCATACTCAGGGTTGGGGAGTTATGGCTGAAGCAATAGCCGGAAACGGGAGCAGGGCTTACGAATATCTCAGGGCATATTTGCCTGCAGCCTATAATGATAAAGCCGAAATCCGGGAAATAGAGCCATACGTGGTTTGCCAGTCAACACATACCCGCTACAGCCCAAAGCACGGTGCTTCCAGGATTCCCTGGCTCAGCGGATCCGCAACATGGACGTATTATGCAATCACAAGGTACATTCTGGGATTTCAACCTGAATATAAATTTCTGGTAATTGATCCATGTATTCCTGCCGGTTGGAAAAAGGTAAACTATCAAAGGATGTTCAGAGGAGTGACATTTGATATTATCATCCATAATGAAAATGGACTTGAAAAGGGTGTAAAAACCCTGCTTGTAAATGGTGAAATTATGGAAAACAATCAGATTCCTTTTTCTATACTTGACAAACCTGCACGTATCGAAGTAATTATGGGATAATCCGATTCCGAGTTCAATTCAATATACCAGAATCTTAAGAAAGTTTCTTTGTGTGCTTTGTGGTTAATCTTTTTTACCACAAGGTGCACCAAGAGAAA
>CAYOLQ010000026.1:8973-11882 GCA_964404825.1 uncultured Chitinophaga sp. | reverse complement strand
GAAATGAAAGATAACACAACAGTATCTCATATCGTGAACAAAACCGTTTCTATTTCTTGTCGGCAGATATAATGCCTGCAAATCCACCCAAAGGCATCATGCTAATTTCAAAAACTCCTTCAGAAGAAACTATTTCCATTTCAACAAGATTTCTGTCGTTTGCTCCATCGGTAATCAGTTTCAGAGCTGTGCTTTTTGTAAACTCCGAAAGATTAATCCTAACCCGCTGATCCTGTGTTTGTCCGTTTATCCCGGCCAGAAACCATTTGTCACCGCTTCTTCTGGCTATAACCGCATATTTCCCGGGATATCCATCCAGAAAAATCATTTCATCCCATAATACCGGAACATCTTTAAGGAATTGGGTTACAAATTCCGGCATTGCAGAATAGGCTTCGGGAGAATCAACAAAATGGGTAATTCCACTCTCGATGATAACTGGCAGGGCGATTTCAAATCCGAAGGACGTAAGATGAGGGTATTTTCTATCTGAAAATCCTCCGGGTGTATAATCGGTTGGCCCAACAACTCCCCTGGTAAACGGAAAGGTAGCAATATGAGCAGGGGCTTTCTCCGGGTAAAGAGGATCAAACAAGTAACATTCTGCGCCCCTTACTGCTTCTGTCGACACTAAATGAGGATACGTCCGGCTCCATCCTTTTGGCAGGGTACACCCGTGAAAATTCACCATAATCTGAAATTCAGCTGCATCCTCAAGTATTCCAATATACTGATTGATAATGTCTTGTTTATCACTCTGAAAGAAATCCACCTTAACCCCTTTTACGCCAAGTTCGTGTATTCGTTTAAATTCTGCACGTCTGGCTTCACGGTCAAACATAAGGTCACGTGGCGCTTCGGAAACATCATTATGCTTACCTCCCGAGTTATACCAAAGCAACAGGCCTACATTCTTTGCAGATGCATATTCCGTGAGTTTCTCTACAGATCCATTTACCATCATATTCCAGTTTGCATCAACAAGAAAATATTCCCACCCCATTGCTGATGCATAATCAATATAGGGAAGCATCCTTTTATAATCTTTTGGGGAATCGTTATCATACCACCAGCTCCAGCCGGCACGTCCGGGTTTAATCCAGTCTGTGTTCTGCAGTTTGTTTTCGGCAGCAAGATCTGTGATTAGATTAGACTCAACAATTGCAGAAAGTTTATTTCCTATCATAATTACTCTCCAGGGGGTTCTGAAAGGCAATTCTACAATTGAGGTTGCATCAAATAGGCCAAGGGCTTCCGTTTCAAGAGGGTTCTTAAGAATGTAGAGTCCTTCGCTCCCGTCAACATCCATATGTGAAGCAACATAATTTCCATCGAGACCTGATTCGGAAATCAAAACCCAGATATTATCTGTAGTTTCGAATAATGCAGGGAATGCCCAGCCGTTTTTACCCTGTGCAGCAGCTGTTCCTGAAGCCATAGGGCCTTCATAGAAAGTTTCATAGGCAGGTGTCCATTTTGTTACTGTATCGTAAGAGTGCATCCAGGCTTTAGCGCCCGGAAGAAAAAATCCTGTTTTTTCATTAAGGATTCTGACACTTTCATTTTCAGGTGAGGGGAATTCATAACTCAATGCAATTCCATTATTAAATGCTCTGAAAATTATGTTGACAGGCTGAAGATTTTCATTTTGAAACTCAAGAATCATTTCTTTGTATTCATTGCTGCATTCACGGGTTTTTCCCGACAATAACCGATAGTCAACTTTTACGATTTCCGAAATACTGCTTTTTAATAAGCTGAGGTTTTTTGAAAAATCGCCGTCTTCTCTGACAATTCCAAGAGGAGAGGAAGAAATTGCTATATGGTTTTCTCCGGCATTCGCCATCTGAACATTATAACTAAGCTGATTTTGCTCATTTGCAACAGTTACAGTAATTTGTCCATCGGGAGATTTTAATTCCCATCCTTTTTCAACCGGTTTACAGGCAGTAAAGCTCAGGGTTATGACTAGCATACAAATTCCATTAATGATTTTCATAGGTAAGTAGATTATTTTGATTCGAATTTACAGTTCATTTTGCAGAACTTCTTCTTTCGGCAAGATCTTTTTCAATTATCTCAAGAGTTTTCTCATTAAGGTTATAATAGAAGAGTATTCCTGTTCCAACGAGACAAATTGCTGCCGGAATAAGAGTCATACAAAGACGCATGCCGGTAAGAGCCCCTGGAAGCTGCATCTGATTGGCAATATATCCAAAAGCTCCTATTACATAAAGCATAAAAGCGGCACCAACAGCCACGCCTGTTTTCTGTCCAAATGTAATTGCCGAATAGATAAGTCCTGTTGTCCGGCGACCAGTCTTCCATTCGCCATAGTCGGCTGAATCAGCAAGCATCGACCATAAAAGAGGCATGCTAGGTCCCGAAGCCAGAGAGAACAGGATCTGTGTACCAAAAATTAAAATGATATCATCGGGAGCAGCAAAATAATTGGCAATAAGCGAACCGGCAATTATGAACATTGAAATAATGAAAAGTCGCTTTTTCCCTAGTCTAACGGAAAGGTATTTTGTAGGTAAAACCCCAAGAAGAACTCCCAATGTACCTGATACCATAAAAACCGATGCCAGATCTTTTCTTCCCATATAGTATTCGAAATAATACATTACTGAAGCTGAACGTACACCAATATAAATTAAAAAAATAATTGAAATGGCAAATAATACGACCCATGGTCTGTTACTGAACAAATCAGTAAAATCTGTTTTCAGGGTTTTCTTTGCTTCAGGATCAGGCAATACCCTTTCTCTCGTGGTGAAAAAAGCGACCAATAACGAAGCTACTCCCATTATTGCAATAATTCCCATTGCCAGCTGATATCCGCGGGCTTCATTCCCTTGTCCAAGTTTTTCAACCATAGGGATAAGCAGTGCCTGCACAAAAATACC
>CAYOLQ010000026.1:6504-8873 GCA_964404825.1 uncultured Chitinophaga sp. | reverse complement strand
ATATCAGTATAGAACACAGGTAAGAAAAACATCATGGTTTGCCAGAGACTGCTTCCGGCCAATTCTCCAACGCTGTAGCCTACTTTTTCTTTAAAGGATAGTTTCATAAATTTAAGGTGGATTAGCTTTCCCAAAAATATAAGATCAGCAGAGACACTGGGTCGGCTATATTTTTTTATTAGTTGGTTATTTTAATTCTACTTTGACAGAATTTCAAAATACCAAACCTTTTGATCAAAATGATTAACTTATCCTGCTTTATGAAGATGTATTTTTGAATTCAAATAAATAATCCGTGAAAAACCGAAAAATTATTGTTTCTGATATAAACAAAGCGGGTTTGGCTTTTTTACCCTATACAGAAAGTATTGCCGGTGACAATGAAGTTATCATTAAAACACATTATTCTCATATCAGTTCCGGAACCGAACTGGCCTGCATTGAAGGTAAAGAATCATTCTTTCAGATCCCCGGAACTCCCGGTTATACTGCCATTGGAGAAATAACTGAGAAAAGTGACAATATCATTCACCTGCATGTTGGTGACATTGTTTACACCTATGGTCCGCATGCAGCATATTTTAAAATAAATATTACTGATCGCTGGCATGGTGTATGTGTAAAACTTCCCGATGGCATTGATCCCGTTCTGGCCTGTTTTACCCACATGGCAGGGATTGCTTTGACATCAATCCGGAAATCTTCCCTTGAGCTTGGAGACGATATTCTTGTAACAGGTCTGGGTGCCATTGGTAACCTGGCAGCTCAGCTGGCTCAATTACAGGGCGCAAATGTTATTGCTACCGATCTTAATCCGGAAAGGATTCGTGTTGCAAAAGAATGCGGAATTAAAAATGTGATTAACAATTCCACTGAAAACCTCGGCGCATGCCTTGAAAAATTAACAGAGGGAAGGAAAGTCTCAGGCTATATTGATGCAACCGGATCAGCCAGTCTGATTTCAGAATCACTTGACCTTGTTGGCCTGTACGGTGAGACAATTCTGCTCGGCTCGCCCAGAAAGGCTTTTGATTCCAATGTAACAGCATTCATGAAACATTTTCATTACCTGCCCTGGTGCCATTCGCTTAAAGGAGCTTTGGAATTCACCTACCCAACACATGCCGTTGAATTCGTGAAGCACAGCATTGAGCGAAATGCAAGGATAATTCTTGATCTTATTAACTCCGGCAGACTTATTATTAAACCACTGGTTTCACATATACTGGATCCTTCGGAAATACAAACAGCTTACGATGGGCTCAGAAACAATCCCGATAAATATTATGGGGTTGTGCTTGACTGGAAAAAATAATCCCTTAAATAATGAATAAGCATATAATCGGGATAATTGGTGCCGGAATGATCGGCAGCCATCATATAGAAAACTTTCAGAAAACAAATAAAGCCAGAATTAAATGGCTCGCAGACATTAATCCGGAAGTTCTTAAGAATCTGGCTGCAAAGCATCAGATTAGTAATACAACCACTGATTATAAGGATATTCTGAACGATCCGGAAGTTGAAAGTATTGTAATCTGCACCCCTCCAAAGTTTCACAAAAATATTTTCATTGATTCCGTTAAGGCCGGCAAACATGTTCTTGTTGAAAAACCGGCAGCAATGAACCTTTCCGAGATTGATGAAATGATTACTGTTGCAGCAAGTCATCCTGAAATAAAAATCTGTGATTGTTCAGCCCGGCATTCGAGACTTACACCCAGATTTAAAATGGTAAAAAAGATTATTGATGAGGGAAAGCTGGGAGACATCTATTTTATTCATCACAACAGCATCTGGCGCAATAACCGCCCCGGAATCGAATACCATCCTTCAGCCAGGTGGTTTCTTAACAGCGAAATTGCAGGCGGTGGACCCTTGTTTGACTGGGGCGTATACGATTTGTCATTTCACCTGGGAGTTCTCAATGATGTTCCTGAACTCGAAAAAGTTAATACCGTCATGCTTAAGTCCGGGCTGGATGCATTTGATCCGGGAAACGATACCTACGATGTAGAGGAACATTTTGTTGTGAATATGCAGCTGTGTAATGGAGTCAGACTCTACTGGGAAAGGGGAAATCATGCCAACATCGAGATTCCGAACGAAACAAGAATCTATGGTACACGGGGAGGTATCCGGCTTGGCTATTGTTCATGGGACAAACCTGAACTGGAATTTTTTGATTTGGAAAACGACGGCAAAGGACCCGGAAGGAAAATTCAGATTACTATTGACATGGAAGGACACAATGATGAACTTGCACTAGCCAATCACTGGATAGACGTTTTGGAAAATAAAGAAAAACCTGCTATGCCCCTTGAACTTGCCCGTAAACACCTGAATATCATTTTCGAATGTTATAAGAA
>CAYOLQ010000026.1:0-6404 GCA_964404825.1 uncultured Chitinophaga sp. | reverse complement strand
ATGAATCAGCCTACTGTAAAAGAAATCGCAAAAATGATCGATCATTCTCTCCTTCACCCAACAATGGATGATAAAACCCTGAAGGAAGGAATTGAACTGGCAAAGAAATATAACGTGGCCTCCGTTTGCATCAAACCCTATGCTGTGAAAATGGCTGCAGAAATGCTTAAAGGTACCGACGTGCTGGTGTGTACCGTGATCGGGTTCCCCCATGGAAACAGCTGTACCGAAGTAAAGGTTTTTGAAACAGAAAAAGCTATTCTGGATGGGGCAACTGAAATTGATATGGTTGTAAATATCGGAAAAGTCCTTGGTGAAGACTGGTCGTATGTTGATGATGAAATCAAAGCTATAGTATCGGTTACAAAAAAACACAAAGCTGCACTCAAGGTAATTTTCGAAAACGACTTCCTGCCCGAAGACAAATTCAAAATCAGGCTTTGTGAGATCTGCAGTAAATATGATGTGGAATTTGTGAAAACCTCAACCGGATATGGTTTTGTGAAACAGGCTGACGGAGGTTACAACTATCTGGGAGCCACAGAGCATGACCTGAAACTAATGCGGAAACATTCCAAACCTTCAGTTCAGATTAAAGCTGCAGGTGGTGTAAGGACTCTCGAAGACACATTAAAAGTTCGTTCCTGGGGTGTTACGCGTATCGGGGCAACAGCTACAGCTTCCATCATTGCTGCAATTACAGGTAAAAAAGCCGAATCAGCTCCGGGCGGTTATTAACTTTGTACCGGGTCAAATACTAACAAAACATCCCTTTTAACTAAATGGACAAAAAAGAAAAATTTCTGAAATTTCTTAACCCTGGAACCATTCCGGAGTATATACCTTTTCACCCGATTTTAATGCACTTTGCTGCCCGCCGGAACAATTCCACCTATGCTGAATTCGCATCCGATCACAGGATACTGGTGCAAAGCAATATCAGAGCCTTGAAGGAATTTGATCTGGACTGGGTAGAACTGATTTCCGATCCATATAGAGAAACGGCGGCATTCGGAGCTAAAATAAAATTCATTCCCGAAGGAGTACCCGTTTGCCTGTCCCCTATAGTAAAAACAATTGAGGATGTACATAATCTTAAAAATCCTGACATATATTCTTCACCGCGAACACAAGACCGTATAGCCGGTGCTGAACTTTATCAGAAATTGCTAAAAGGCAGTGTTCCCGTATTCGGTTGGGTTGAAGGTCCTCTGGCCGAAGCCTGCAGTCTTGTGGGAGTAAGTAATATGCTGATGATGTTAATGACAGATCCTAACTTTTGCGATTTCCTGATGGATAAATGCCTGATTACTGCTAAAGATTTCGCAAAAGCTCAGATTGAAGCCGGTTGCGATGTAATCGGGATCGGGGATGCAATTTGCTCCCAGATTGACCCTGAAGTTTACAACAAGTTTGTTAAAGAAAGACACAGGGAACTGACAAGGTATATTCAGTCACTGGGAGGAAAAGTCAAAATTCATATCTGTGGAAACATTACCCATCTTCTGCCGTCTCTGAAAGAAGTTGGTCCCGACATTCTGGATATTGACTGGGAAGTATCCTTCAGCGATGCGTTCAATTACATGGGCAATACAACTGCTATTTGTGGAAATATCAATCCTGTAACAATACAAGATGCTGAAAAAAACGAAATTGCAGAAATAACAAATACTCTCGTTCAGGAAAATTCAGGAAAACGCCTCATTATGTCAGGGGGTTGCGAAATTACCGTATCTACTCAACCCGAAAAGCTTGCCGCGATGAAAGACGTACTTAGAAAATATGAAAAATAACTTTCTTTTCTTTAAGTTTAATTGAAATTAAAACACAATGAAAAAAACAACTTTACTCTTGTGTCTGGTTTTAACAGGGTTGGTAAGTATTACCGCCCAGACTAATGTTGAGAAATGGAAAATTTTCGAATTGAGTCTTTCCGGTCCAAAAACAGGAAACCCATTTGTAGAAACTGAGTTATCGGCCATATTCATTAACCAGCAGGATACTATTGCAATTTCTGGCTTTTATGATGGAAACGGAATATATAAAGTTCGTTTTATGCCAAATGCTGAAGGACAATGGAAATACATCTCAGGAAGCAATGTTAAAGCCCTGAATAACAAAAAAGGGACTTTCAAATGTGTACCTCCCCAAAAAGGAAATCACGGACCGGTTGTTGTAAGGGATACATTTCATTTTGAATACAGTGACGGAACTCCCTATTTCCCATTCGGCACAACTTGCTACGGCTGGGTTCATCAGGGGGATCACCTTGCGGAACAAACTTTAAAAACCTTATCTAACGGGTATTTTAACAAAATGAGAATGTGCATTTTCCCGAAAGATTACGACTGGAATAAAAATGAACCTCTGCTGTATCCTTTCGAGGGAAAACCAGCCAAAGAATGGGATTTCAGCAGGTTTAACCCTGAATTCTTCGTAAATATCGAAAACCGTATTTCTCAGCTTGATGCCATGGGAATAGAGGCTGATCTGATTGTTTTTCATCCGTATGATCGCTGGGGATTCAGCACAATGGACAGAAAAACAGACGACCTCTATATTAATTACATTATTGCCCGGTTCGCCGCTTATAAAAATGTTTGGTGGAGTATGGCCAATGAATTTGACTTTATGAATGCAAAAAAAATGAGTGACTGGGATCATTTTATCGAAATGTTCGCCAAAAACGATCCATATAATCGTTTAAGAAGCATTCATAACGGGTCAACCTTTTACGACCATACCAACCCATTGATTACGCATGCCAGTATTCAGAACGAAGATACCCACAGGGCGAAAGACTTACGGGCTAAATATAAAAAACCGGTAATTTATGATGAATGCAGATACGAAGGCAATGTACCATGGTCATGGGGTAATCTGACTGCTCAGACAATGACCGAAAAATTCTGGCGCGGCTTTTTAAATGGAGCTTATGTTGGGCACGGTGAGACCTATGTTACCGAAGACCCCATCCAGATGCCCAACAAATCCTCAGACATACTCTGGTGGTCTAAAGGAGGAATTCTCCGCGGCGAAAGTCCGGAAAGAATCAAATTTCTTAAGCAAATTATCGAATCATCGCCCACCCCTCTTTCAACTGCCAGCATATTCCCATGGTGGATGCCCTTCGCTTCAGCAGGATATAAAGACGAATTCTACCTGCTTTATTTTAACCAGGATCAGCCGGCAAGTTATGTTCTGAATCTGCCTGAAAACAAACGATATTCTGTGGAGATTATCGACACATGGAATATGACCATAACTCCCCAGGAAGGTGCTTTTACTGGAAATTGTCTGATAACACTTCCTGGAAAACCCTATATTGCGATTAGATTAAAAAGCTTTTAAACAAAAGGTTCTGATTCCCAACTATGAATAAATCTCAAATGAAAACTACATTTAGTATTCTTCCGGAATTATCATCAATCACAGTTCTCTTAACTGTGGTTTTTTTATTGGTCTCGTGTAAAGCCAATAAGGAGCAGGAGTTTATCACACCCGGCGAAATATGGAACGACACAAACGGGGTTCATATAAATGCTCATGGAGGTGGTATTCTTTTTCATAACAACACATATTACTGGTACGGCGAGCATAAAATTGAAGGGGACGAAGGAAACAAAGCACAGGTGGGGGTTCATGTATATTCATCCGAAAACCTTTCTGAATGGGACGATAAAGGGATTGCACTAAAAGTGGTTGAAAATGATGAAAACCATGATATTGCAAAGGGATGTATTCTGGAACGTCCCAAAGTTATTTTCAACTCAAAGACAGGCAAATTTGTTATGTGGTTTCACCTCGAGCGTAAGAACCGGGGATATGATGATGCCCGTTCCGGAGTTGCGGTAAGCGATACTCCTGAAGGTCCTTTCAAATTTATCGCTTCCTTCCGCCCCGACGCCGGATTCTGGCCTGTTAACGTGCAGGATTTTCATAAATTGCCTGTGGCCGACAGCATTAAATCAGCATATTGTGGCGGAAAGGGTTGTCTGCCGGCTCATCCCGATACATTAAATATACTGGGTCGCGATTTCAAAAACGGACAGATGGCCAGAGATATGAACCTGTTTGCAGATGACGATGGTAAAGCATACCTCATTTATTCCTCGGAAGAGAACAGCACGCTTCATATCTCTGAGCTTAGTGAAGACTATTTATCCACCTCAGGTAACTATGCCCGCTTTTTTGCTAATCGTTATATGGAGGCACCGGCAGTTTTTAAAACTTCAAATGGCAGATATTTTTTCATGGGATCGGATTGCACCGGCTGGAAACCCAATGCAGCCAGATCGGCAACAGCCGAAAGCATCTGGGGTCCCTGGACTGAGCTGGGGAATCCTTGTGTTGGAGCTGATTCATTAACGACTTTTGAATCGCAAAGCACCTTTATTTTGCCGGTTCAGGGAAAACAAGATGTTTTTATTTATATGGGTGATCGCTGGAAACCCGAAAACCCGATTGATGGAAGATACATTTGGCTTCCCGTTGAATTAAATGACAACAATTTTAAAATCCGCTGGATTGATAAATGGGACATTAACGCTATATAAACTTATATGAAAAGATTAACTGTATTGCTTGTGCTTCTTCTCGGGGGATCTTTACTTAATGCCCAGAATCTCCTGAAATATGACTGGAAATTCCAAACCGGAGACAACACGGAATGGGCTCGTCCGGATTTTAACGATGACACCTGGAGTTCTATTACTGCCGGCACAAACTGGGAATCTCAGGGATTCAGTAACTATGATGGTTTTGCATGGTACCGTCAGACACTGGTAATATCATCACAGCTAAAAAAAGAAGCTACTGCAAATGGTGGGTTAATACTCAGGCTAGGAACAATCGATGATGTAGATTATACATACTGGAATGGAGAGATTATCGGAAAAAACGGTGAAATACCTCCCAATTACATGGGGGCATACGACAAAGTCAGGGTATATTCAATCCCGATTGACAAAATCCTTTGGGATAAACCTAATGTAATTGCTGTAAGAGTTTACGATTCCGGCGGTGGTGGCGGCATTATTGGCGATGAGATTGGATGCAATGTAATTGGTCTTGAGCAATTACTGAAAATGGAACCACAGTTCATCCGGCCCGATCATCTGTTTCTTGAAAAAGGGGTTATAAATATTCCCGTCAGGATAACAAATCAGATGAAATCTACTCTCAAAGGAACCATAACCCTGAAATTACTTTCTGACTTCGGGGAAACTGTAAAAGTTGCTGAAGTCCCTGTATCAGTAAAGGCTAAAAAATCATCCACAATAGTAATGGAAGCAGGTGAACTTTCTCCCGGCTTCTATAACGTCACAGTTTTGTATTCAGGTGAATTCAATAATAAAAAAATGAATTTCAGCATTGGAGTTCGTCCTGAAGAAATTGTATCTCCGCTTGATCGTCCTGATGATTTCGACAATTACTGGATGCGGGCCAAAAGGGAGCTGGCAGCTGTTGATCCCCAGTTTAAACTTATCCGTCAGGATTCCCTCTGCACAAATAAAAAGGAAGTTTACCTTGTTGAGATGAGATCGCTTGGAAATATTCTCATCAGGGGCTGGTACACTAAACCTGCGAAACCGGGAGTTTACCCTGCAATTCTTTATGTTCAGGGTTACAGCTCTGTTATGGTTCCCGGATATGCTTATAAAGGAAATGATATGATTAGCTTTAATCTGAATATCAGAGGGCATGGTAACAGCAGAGACAATATTAATCCCGGATTTCCAGGATATATGCAGTATAATGTACACGACAAGGAGCTTTATATCTACCGCGGAGCTTATATGGATTGCCTGCGGGCCGTTGACTTCCTTAGCAGTCAGGAGTGTGTCGACACCAGCCGGATTGCGGTTGCCGGAGGAAGTCAGGGAGGAGCTTTGAGTTTTGCAACCGCAGCCCTGGATTCACGAATTGATCTTTGTGTACCGGATGTTCCCTTCCTGTCAGATTTCAGAGATTATTTCAAAGTAGCTGCATGGCCGGGAGGAGAATTTGCTAATTATTTCAGGGATCACCCGGAAATTCCTCAGGATGAAATCTATAAAACCCTAAGCTACATCGATATCAAAAATCTTGCTCCCTGGATAAAAGTACCGGTACTTATGTCGATAGGGCTTCGTGATGAAACATGTCCGCCCCATATAAATTTTGCAGCCTATAACCAGCTTGAAACAGTTAAGGAATACCGTGTTTATCCGTATGCCGGACACGGTCTCCCGTCCGAAAATTCTGAGATTAAAATGGAATGGATTAAAAAGCATTTTAATCTGAACTAAAATAGAATCATTGCTTTCTGGGGAAAATTAATATCAAGAGGCTGTGAATAAACTGAAATCCAAAGCGCGGGGGCCCGAAAAAATGGCCGCTGGCCTGAGGGCCTTGTGGGTAAA
>CAYOLQ010000025.1:5611-41739 GCA_964404825.1 uncultured Chitinophaga sp. | reverse complement strand
CATAGGTACCAAGGTGAATATCAGAAAGAACGAGAATTTCAACCTTACGCTTATTATTTCCCATAAAAAATTAATACATATTTAAGTTCATGCGCAGATAGAGATTTTTTGTATTCAGAACAGCAGTTATAGAAGGAATCTGTTTTCAATAGATTTTATATTACCAACCGTTGGACGTATACCTTAAACTCCATTTTAATTATTTCCAATATTACCGGAAGAAAGTCAATTGAATATGAACCTGGCATTACTAAATTGTTAATGCTTAGTTTAAGATCATTTTGAGTGCATTTATAAGCTTTCAATACTAAAATGGGTTAGTCAGCCTTTTGGAAATTAACGCCAAAATCGCATCCTGAATAGCCATTTTTCTATTCAAATTGTTTAAATTTGAATAAATCAACTGAATCCGGATGACGCTAACCTTCGACAATATCTTACTGATTGGTTCTGTATTGCTATTTGTCAGTTTATTAGCCAGCCGAACTACACGTTTCGGGATTCCCACACTATTGCTCTTTCTCCTTGTAGGAATGCTCGCCGGATCCGATGGCCTGGGAGGAATTGCATTCTCCGATCCTAAAATCGCCCAGTTTATTGGCTCAGTTGCATTAAGTTTTATTCTGTTTTCAGGGGGGATTGAAACCAGGTGGACCGACATAAAGCCGGTTTTCTGGCATGGGTTTTCATTATCAACGGCAGGAGTCTTAATTTCAACAACCGTAATGGGTCTGCTGGTAATGACTTTCACAGACTTTTCTATTTTTGAGGGACTATTGCTTGGGGCAATTGTTTCATCTACCGATGCAGCCGCAGTTTTTTCAATTTTACGTTCTAAAAGTATCGGGTTAAAGGGAAGAATCAGGCCCATTCTGGAACTGGAAAGCGGAAGTAACGACCCGATGGCATACTTCCTTACCATTGTTTTCACCTATCTGGTGGTAAATAAGGATGCCAGTTACTTAACTCTGGTTTCAATGTTTTTTTCGCAGATGATTCTCGGAGGTCTCATTGGCTATGGTATGGGTATTGCCATGCATAGAATCATAAACTGGATTAAGCTTGAGTTTGATGGATTGTATTCTGTTCTGTTGTTAACATTTGTGTTTTTCACATTTTCATTTGCCGAGGTTATCGGTGGAAACGCATTTCTGGCAGTTTACATTTCTGCATGCGTACTGGGAAACCGCGATTTCATTCATAAAAAAAGTCTGATTAAGCACTTCGATGGAAATGCCTGGATGATGCAGATTATTCTGTTTCTTACACTTGGACTGCTGGTTTTTCCCACACAGCTTGTCCCTTATATAGGATTAGGCATTCTGATATCACTTCTTTTGATATTTATAGCCCGTCCGGTAAGTGTTTTTATCTCTTTAGCCTTTTTTAAACTGGGAGCACGTAAGAAACTATTTATTTCATGGGTTGGACTCAGGGGCGCCGTTCCCATAGTATTGGCAACATTTCCTTTAACAGCAGGGATTGATAAAGCAAATGCAATTTTTAATCTGGTTTTCTTTATTTCATTGACTTCAGTACTGATTCAGGGTACCAGTCTTCCCTTTATAGCCAGAATGTTAAGAATAACAGTCCCTGTAAGTCTGAAGAAGCAATCTGTTCTGGATCTCGAGCTTGCCTGGAAAACCAAATCGATTTTCCGAACAGTTCTGATAGAACCCGGCTATTCCTGTGTGGGAAAGTCAATTGTAGATATTGGATTACCAAACAGTATAATTATTGCATTAATTGAAAGAAATAATAAGTTTTTTATCTCAGAGGGATCGACTAAACTCCTGGATGGCGACAATTTGTACATTATGGCAGATGATTTAAAATCTATCGAAGAATTAAATTCGTGTATTGGCAAACAGATTTAACAGGATTTTCAAATTAAAAAATAGCAATATGAATACGGTTAGAATTTTAAAAAGGGTGACATTCCTGATTTTTACTGTTTCTGTAATTATCTCCTGCAGACAAGAAGAACCTCAGACAAGTTTTCCGAAGATTAACGGGCACTTTGATGCCGGCTCCCTTATTGTAAAAGAAAATAATTCAACAAAAAAAGTACGCGGACAGGTTCTCTATTTGCCAATTTATTCTCATGTCCCTTATTTTGAACACAATAAAAGATACGATTTGAGTGCATTTGTGGCAATTCACAACACCGATTTTCACAATACTCTGCGAATTACCAAGGTTCTGTATTTTGATAATGACGGAAAGCTTGTTGCTGATTACCTTAAAAAGGATACCGTTCTAAATCCGCTGGGTGCAACTAATTATTTTGTTCCAGAGTCAGATAATAGCGGCACCGGGGCAAATTTTATTGTTGAATGGGTCTCCGATTCATTAATAAACGAACCACTGGTAGAATCTGTAATGATCGGGCTAAAATTCAACCAGGGAGTTTCGTTTTTGAGCAGCGGACGAATTATCCGGGAGAATAAATAGGTAATTTTGTACTCCCCTGCTAAACTTTAATAAATCATTCTGTTTCTTCATTTAATCTTTTCTGTTCGACACCCGAATATGTGTGTTAGTAATGTCAATAAATACAAACGTGTAATTTTAATTTTACTTTCAAATCAATATCTTATTATTGCAATACTTAAAGATAAATTCCAAATGTAATGGGTATAAGTAAACGAAAACATGTACCGTTCAGGGATTCAGTTACCATGCTTTATGGATATGCCCGTACCAGAATTTCCGAACAATTAAGATCAGTGGCATTCATTATTATCTATTTAATTGTTTTTCAGACGATTATATTGGGCGTACCACTAACTGATGCACTTGGTATTGCGGGAGGTATTGCGATGGTGGTATTTGGCCTGGCCTTCTTTCTGGAAGGACTTATTCTTGGACTAATGCCACTTGGGGAGCGCGTAGGTGTTAAACTACCTACTCAGGTTGGAATTATTATGATTGCGGCTTTTGGCTTATTGCTTGGTTTTGGGGCTACCTTTGCAGAACCGGCAATAAGTGCGCTACGGACTGCCGGCTCTACCGTAACTGCATGGGATTCGCCACTGCTTTTTATGATGCTGGGAAAACATACCAATTTATTGGTAATTTCTGTGGGAATCGGAGTCGGTTTTGCTGTTGCTCTGGGAATGTTTCGTTTTTATTATAACTGGTCGATTAAACCGCTGATTTTAATTATTATACCGGTTTTACTCGTGCTTTCGCTTGTGTTTAGCTTCAATGATAATCTGAAAGGAATAATTGGTCTTGCCTGGGATTGCGGAGCCGTTACAACCGGAGCAGTAACAGTACCACTTGTACTTGCTCTGGGAATCGGTGTTTCGCGGGCCTCTAACAAAGGAAAGGGAACAAGCGGAGGATTTGGCATCATCCTTCTCGCATCTGCATTTCCGGTTTTAAGTGTTTTTATTTTAGGGATCATTCTAAACACAGGAGCTCCAGGAGGTACCACAGAGAAAGATTTTTTTTCACCTGATTCCAGAAGTAAGGCACTTTACCTGTTTGATAATGATGAGAAACTTTTAAAACATGCGTTTACTCATGGTTCAGAACAAGCCCGGCAGGCATATTTTTCAGACCACGATTCATATGAGTCTGCTGTGTTGTCCTTACATGAAGATCCCTCCAAAAAACTTGCAATTCTGGGAAATATTCCGGTTTCGCAATGGATTATTAACAAAGCATCGGAAAACGAACGGAAACTTTTATCTGCAGTTGAGTTGGCAGAAGAAAAACCGACAACGGATGTGTCTCTCAAAAAAACCCTGTTGGGTGAAACTATCGCCGGATTTAGGGCGGTTATTCCGTTATCGTTATTATTATTGATTGTTCTTATTTTGTTCCTTAAGGAAAAACTCCGGTATAAGGATGAAGTGGCATTGGGCATTCTTTTCACACTTATCGGGATGACGCTTCTTACTGCGGGAATCCGTCTGGGTCTGGCACCTCTTGGAAGCGATGTTGGCGCACAACTTCCGCGTGCATTTGCCAGTGAAGATAAATTTGTCGACCGCGTCATTATAAACAACTTTGACACTACCCTTGTCTTTAAAAGTATTACTCCGGAAGGAAGACAAAATGCTCATTTCAATATGCTTGAGAATGAGGAATTAAAACTTATTGAATATAGTGCCGATAGATACAACCCGGTAAATAAAAGCTATGAACATATAATAAATCAAAAACCTTTATTCAGCAGTAAACTTTCAATCCTGGGCATTTTCCTTGTCCTTGCTTTTGCCTTTGGGATGGGATATGGAGCCACTCTTGCCGAACCTGCCTTAAATGCATTAGGCTTAACTCTTGAAGGAATTACTGTGGGTGCAATTAAGCGTACCCGGATTGTTCAGATTGTTTCATTCGGAGTAGGAATTGGAATCGTGCTTGGTCTGACAAGGATATTATTTGATATTCCTCTAATCTGGCTTATCATTCCCCCATATCTTTTACTAATTCCTCTTACTATCTGGAGTGAAGAAGAATTCACTGCAATAGCCTGGGACAGTGGTGGTGTAACAACCGGACCTGTTACCGTTCCTCTTGTTTTGGCAATGGGTCTGGGAATTGGCGGGGAATTAAACATATCGGATGGTTTTGGGGTTCTTGCTTTAGCATCGGCATTTCCAATCATTACAGTTTTGCTTTACGGTTTATACACAAGAAAGAGGCAAAAGCTTTCTCTTCAAAAATCCTAAATTAAGAAGCACACAGGTATGAATAAGAGTATTGAAAATAGAGTGTTTTCTCCGTCAAGAACTGTTTGGAGAACTCAGATGAACAAGGGTATTTACACCCCACATCGCGTCAGTCGCATTACATGCATTGTAAATCAGCTTCTAAGCCCGAAAGTTATAGATTATCTGAATCTGCTGGGGATAATCAGTTATAGTGAAAGTGGCAGGAGTGTCAGGGAAATTGTAAAACCAAGTCCATTTGGGCTTCCCGGCGAAACCATAAAACTTCAGAACCTGCCCGTAAATGTGTTCAGGTTTACGGTGCCCCGGGAATCCTCAAAAAAAGTAATTGAGTCTCTCATTCATATAACTGAACTGCACATTCCGGGTCGGGGAACCATTTTTTCGCAGGACCTGATGGAATTCACAAAAGAACCACCACTCATAAACATTAACGCGCTCAATCAAACAGAAATCACAAGTCATGCAGATAAACTTCTATATAAACTTGCCTATGTAATTTGTGTCCTTTCGGTACCGGGCAGCGGTGAACAACTAGCAAAAATTGCACTTGACCTTGGTATATGTGTTCCATTTGTAACATTCGGGACCGGTAATTATAACCGCGATCAGCTTGGACTTATCAGGATAACCATATCCCCCGAAAAAGAAATTGTGCACCTCATAATGCCTGAACATGATTCCGAAAGTATTATCAGGTTATTAATTGAGCAGGGACGACTCGACCGTCCTGGAAGAGGTTTCATTTACAACACACCTGTAACAATGGGGTTGATTGACACGCGTCTGAAAATTGGAAAACAAAAATATGCTGCTTCAATTGAACAGATAATTGCAGCAATAGATCAGTTAAAAACAGGAACAAGCTGGAGAAAACGTTTAGATGCCGACGATCAGGAAAAAAGTATTAATAAATCATTACTACCACGTGATAACTGTGAGATTGCAATTATCTCAGACGAGGACCGTATTGACCTGCTGAGAGAAGCCTGTCTGAAAGTTGGGGCAAGAGGAGCAACCACTTCAAGGGTTATGCCTCATATTTCTGAAAATGAAAAGGAAATTTCATCAACAATGATCAGAAGTGCCATAAGTGTCCCTGCCGATCTTACAAATGAGGTGGTAGATGTTTTGTTAAATGTCAGCTCCATTCAAAATGATTCAACCGACCGGATCCATGTACTTGATTCGCCTTCAGCCTATGTTCATCCTGTTTAGCTATTAAACCCGGGTTTTCTTAGTTAATTATCAATCTGGTAACCGTTGTTTCATTATCAATCAGGCTTTTAAGCAAATAGCAACCTTTTTTAAAGGAATGTAACGAGACAAATACATGTTCTTTTTCAGGAAATAAATTTAATACCTCCCTTCCGGTGATATCGTAAATTGTTATTCTGTCTATAATTCTTTCAGAAAATATCTGAATACTCTCCGATGCCGGATTTGGAAAAACGTTTACTTTCATTTGCCGGGAAAAATTATTATCCCCGATTGATAGGTCTTTGCGGTCAGTTAGAAGAATATTATCTATCCAGAATTGCCTCCCGGTAAAATTCATATTTTCAGAAACAAACTGAAACCGATCAACTGCTGTCCAGTCAAAAGAATTAGTGCTTGAAAACCAGGCTCCATCCCAGGAACCAATATCAATAAAACTTTTCAATGGGATGTTCACATGATGCCAGTTACCGTCCCATGGTACTTTGGAAGCAGTTATGGTATAATCCATCCTCCAGGGATGATCCCCCGGTTCTGATGTTTTTGTATCGATAAACCGGGCAACAATACTCGATGATGCAGCATCCCCTTTAATCCAAAAATCTAAAGCATAATTCAGAGTTCTTAATTTGGAAAGATCCTTATTATATTTAAAATCGAAATCCACTGCTGTATATTGCGGTATACCTGTAACATACACTGAATAGTCTCCGTCAAATCTGTCATCTGAATAAAAATCCAGGATTCCGGTGGAAGATCCTCCCCCGCTGATAATTCCTGAACCTGCAAAGTCGGTATAAATTTCAAAAGCGACCGAATCGGGTTTCGCTTCATAAACCTGTTGTTCAGGTGATGTAAATCCCATTCCTTCAGCCATTGGAACATTTATATCAAACTCAAATAACTCGTTTGTTCCCTTGTTGAAAAGGCCAAATCCACCCTGATAATCCCACATCGACCAGGGAACCGATTTCTCAGTAAGATAACTGCATACCTCATTATACCATATTACCCTGTCGGATTCAGGACTCTTAAAATTGTAAACACCCAATTCGCCACAATATATTTTCACGCCTCTTGCATTTGCAAATGCAATTGCTATATCAAGGGTGGATTTAAGCTTTGAAACCAGACCGTCATTTTTGTAACCCGTATTCAGACTGCCCTCAATCCATGTTCCTTTAAGCGAAACTGGACACACAGGCATGCGCGTGATATCATATGGAAAGGGAACTCCACCTAAATCTCCCAAAGAGGGATTTGGCCATGTTGCACCCTGATGAGTAAATAAAAATGGATCATAAAAATGAAATGTGTAAATCAGATTTTGATCGGTATACACAGGTAGTTTTGCCAGTTCGGTTATACCATTATACCCGGAACCTCCAACTATGATGGTGTGTTTTGTATCGTATGCACGGATGGAATCGATAGCTTTCTTCTGTATTACCGACCATTGAGTAGTGGTTATTGTATGGGGTTCATTGAGAATCTCATAAAAAAGAAAATCCGATCTATCCTTGAAATGTTTCGCCATCTGGGGCCAGACTCTAATCACGGGAGCTTCCACTGAAATGGAATTAGCACCTTCGATTGTATGGTTATCAAGAATAAGATTTATTTCTACTTCTTCTGCCCAATCTACTACCTGATCCAAAAAAGTGAACAAAAGCGGATCAATGGTATAGTCCGGTGCTCCGTTCGTCATAAAATGTAAACTTATTGGCAATCGGATAACATCGCAGCCCAGACTTTTAATATTCTGAAAATCCTGTTTGGTGTATTTTGAAAAAGGAATGGATTTTGTACTACCTGTCTGAAACCACCCTGTGAGGTTAACCCCTTTATTAAAGGGATTCTGAGCATTCAGTTGAACAGAGCCTGACAAAACTAAAATAACCAGCAGAAATAATAATAATTTTTTCATATATGAGTTTTATTAGAAGGACGAAGGATTCAATATAATTCGAGGAAGCTTACAAATCAATTATTTTAATACAATAATTAAATGCATAATGAGCAAAGATAAATAATTCGAATTTTTAAATACTTATTTTAACAATACATGCAACCTTTTACGTATACATTTCATCTTAAATATAGCAAAACATTTTAGAAAAAATATAAGATCATATATTCATGCCCCCATGAAAAACCGAATTGCATCTGTTATACTTTTTTCTTATTTTTTATCATTAATCTCCTGTGATACAGAGAACCATTCGACTCCATTTGGTCTTGATTGCAATTTACTACAAACCGGACTGCTTCAAAATGATAATTCACTTATAGGTCCCGAAATTGCCAAGCTCGTTAAGGACCTCAATCCTGCTCCAAATAATTCCGATAAAATCGGGCATTCAAATAACTGTGATATCCTCATAGGCAGACTGAATAAATGTGAAAATATTTCTGCTGAGTTATTGTGTTATGCCTGCATCAAAACCTATCCTGCTCAAACGGAGATTTTACTACGAATCGATTCAGCGGGTGAAATGGTCTCAAGGGTAATTGATATAAGTACTCCGGAAGATGTCAAACTAAACTACATCAGAATTCATCAATCCTATTCTGACGAAATAAAACTCCGTAAAATAAATCAGCTGGGTTGCATTAACGAAAATCGTACAGGATCCTTGAAAGATTATACAGTACCTACGGATACAATTTTTCTGTCGACGCTATCGGACACTTTAACTCTGCATGTAGTAAAAAATCACAATTGTTGCGGAATCCTGAAAGATTCAGTAAGCATTAATGACAATTTAGTAAACATTTATATCTCTGATATTTGTGTGGAGAATTGCCTGTGCAAATGTATGTGCAATTTTGGGTTTGATTATTTCTTTACAGACTATGCATTAACTGATTGTAGATTTAAGGTATATGTAAAAGAGCTAAATGCAACCGGCTATAAGCTTTTTAAAGAAATTCAACTGGGTGATCTCCACTGATAATAACAACCTGTAAATCCAAATGCAGGTTTTTACTATTATACAACATTCCTTCCTGAATCCAATACTATAATCTTTTTGCTGATTTTTGTAAAAAACATAATCATGTCAAAAACATTTGTTGAGAAAATACTGGGGGCACCAGAAGGAGCTATTGTATTTCGTAAACCAGACATTCTCCTGACACACGATAATACGGCCAGCATATACAAAACCTTTCAGAAAATGAAAGGTAACAAGGTATTGCATCCTGAACAATTACTTATTGTTTTGGATCACAATGCACCCCCTACCAATGCAAAACTGGCAAACGATTATCAGGCGATACGTGAAATTGTTGAACAGCAGGGAATCAAAAACTTTTATGATGCCGGACGCGGAATCTGTCATCAGATTATGTCGTATCATGCAAAGCCAGGAATGATAATAGCCGGAAGCGACAGTCATACCTGTACTGCCGGTGCATTCAATGCTCTAGCAGCAGGAATCGATCGTACCGAATCTGCGGGTATCTGGAGCCGAGGCGAAACCTGGTTCAGAGTTCCTGAATCGATGAAAATTAATCTCAACGGGAATCTCAGGCCCGGAGTATATGCAAAAGATTTGTCACTCTGGATCATTGGTATGTTGGGCGCTGACGGTGCTAATTATATGTCGATTGAATTCCATGGCAATGGAGTTTCTTCCCTCGAAATATCCGATCGGATGACGCTTGCAAATCTTGCATCGGAAATGGGAGCCAAAAATGCTGTATTCCCTCCTGATGAAGTTCTTGCAGGTTTTTACGGATTGAAAAAACTGGATGGGATCTGGGCTGATGATGATGCAAAGTATTCAAAAGAATTCACCATCGATCTCGATGAAATATACCCTCTTGTTGCCGCTCCTCATAATGTAGAGAATGTTCATTCTGTTAAGGAAGTGGAAGGAACGCCTGTTCATCAGGGACTTATCGGTACATGTACCAATGGAAGAATTGAAGATCTCAGAATTGCTGCTGCAATATTGGAAAATAATACTGTAAAAAATGGTTTCCAGCTAAACGTTATTCCGGCTTCAAGAGAGGTATTTACTCAGGCAATGAAGGAAGGACTGATTGAAATATTTATGAATGCCGGGGCAAATGTCCTGAGTTCTTCATGTGGACCATGTCTTGGAACTGGTCAGGGAATCCCCGCCGATAATCAAACGGTCATTTCTACTGCAAACCGTAATTTTCTTGGCAGAATGGGTAATGAAAAAGCTTCTGTTTACCTTGCCTCTCCTGCTACGGTAGCCTGGTCGGCTATTATGGGTAAGATAACAGATCCCCGGCTGGAAGGATGTGCTGAAGTTTTTCCATACCAACGCGACGAGGCTCAGACATTAAGTATTCCAAAGGAGGATAATCGTAAAACCGGAAAAGTCTGGAATTACAAAGATGCAGACAATATGAACACCGACCAGATGTTCGCTGGCAATCTTACATACAATGTTAACAGTTCGGATGCAGCAGCAATCATGCCGCACCTTTTCATGGGATTTGATCCGAATTTCAGCAAAAATGTTGAACCGGGAGATATTATAATTGCCGGTGAGAATTTCGGTTGCGGCAGCTCACGTGAGCATCCTTCCGTTGGTTTGGCACATGCCGGAATCCGCGCAATAATTGTAAAATCTGTAAACAGAATTTTCTATCGCTCTTCTATAAATCAGGGGCTGGCATTGATTGTTTTTCCTGAGGCAGTTGAGGCTTATAAACCGGGGGATACGGTGGACATTGATTTCAAGGGAGGAAAAGTTATCATTGCCGGTAAAAAATATAGTTTCGAACCCTTGCCGGATAAGCTGATGGAGATTATTGAAAAGAAAGGCCTGGTAAACTGGATCGGGGGTTAAAACGGTATGCAAAATGGAGCAAGCATATACTTTATTTAAATCTGCTAATAAAGTATGCTGACTAAATTCTTAAAACCTCGCTATTGCTCTATTATTCAATATAGATTTATATAAGTTGTATCCCGCTTTTTCTGCAGTGAGCTACCATTTCCCCCGGCCAAACCGAACTTTGTATTTCACCGATGTGTGCTTTTCTTAGAAAAAACATACACATTCTGGATTGACCAATTCCTCCTCCTATTGATTCGGGCAACTCACCATTCAGCAGTCTGCGGTGAAACTGAAGGCTGCTCCTGTGTTCCTGTCCACGAAGTTTAAGCTGAAGTTCCATAGCTGCCTTATCTACCCGTATTCCCATCGATGAAACTTCAAAAGCCATTTTTAATACCTGATTCCACAAAATAATATCACCATTCAGACCTTTATAACCATTTACAGTCGGAGTGGTCCAGTCGTCATAGTCCGGAGCGCGTCCATCATGAGGTTTCCCATCGGCCATTTCTCCTCCGATTCCAATAATAAAAACGGCTCCATATTTCTCAGCAACTTTGTCTTCACGTTGCTTTGGAGTTAATTCGGGATACATATCAAGAAGTTCTTCAGCATGAAAAAAAGTAATGCTTTCAGGTAAAACAGGTTCCAGCTGAGGGTAAGACTCATAAATCACAAACTCTGTGCGGACCATTGATGCATATACACGATTAACAATGTCCTTAAGAAAATTGAGATTTCTGTCCTCCTTACGAATTACTTTTTCCCAGTCCCACTGGTCAACATAAACGGAATGCAGGTTATCCAGTTCCTCATCCGGACGAAGAGCATTCATATCGGTGTAGATACCATGATTCATGCGGATCTCATAATCACAAAGCATCATCCTCTTCCATTTTGCAAGCGACTGGACGACTTCTGCAGTTGCATTTCCCAGATCGAGGATTGGAAAAGATACCGGACGCTCAATTCCGTTAAGGTCGTCATTTATACCTGTTCCTTTCATAACAAAAAGAGGAGCGGTAACCCTTCTTAATTTCAGATCAGAAGAAAGTGAAGATTCAAAGAAATCCTTAACTTCTTTAATCGCCAGTTCTGTTTGTTTCAGGTCGAGTAGTGATTTGTAACCTTCAGGAATAATCAGTTTCATAGTTATTGTGGTTTTGTATTTTTAATGCTTGTGAACGGGATTATCAAAAAAGTCCGTCATTCCTGTATATCTCCAATTGTACCTCAGAAAATTTTTCGGATTCAACTGTAATTTTTTTTGTCAGGTTTGCAATTTTTCCATGTACAAAATCTACTTCAAGCACATCACCGGTTTCAAGTTTCAGTTTTTGAACTGATTCGCACACAACTATTGGAAAGGCGGCATTGATTGCATTCCTTTCATATATTGAGCCAAAAGATTCAGCCACCAGGCATTGAATACCCAGGGCCGCGAAACAATCAACAGCCTGCTGTCTTGAACTCCCTGAACCAAAATTTTTGCCTGTCACCACAATATCACCTTTCATTGCCTTTTTGGCAAAATCCTCATATCCCCTGAGGTTATCAAAAGTATACTGTGCCATCTCCTCAGGTTTTGTAATGGTAAGGTAGCGGTTATGGAAAATCATATCGGTATCGATATTGTCGATGCTTATGTTCCATGATTTTCCGCTAACTACCTCCGGCTTTTTTGCCGGAGATTTTACCGGTTTCAATTTGTTTCCGGAAGTAATGGAATCCGGGGATATTTCAAATAATGCAGGATGATCGGGGATGCTATCGGGAGTTGTAATATAACCTGCAATTGCAGATGCAGCCGCAACAGCCGGTGATGCCAGATAGACCTCTCCTTTTCCCTGTTTACCGGTAAAATTCCGGTTACCAGTACTGACTGATATTTCTCCCTGTCCGTTTTGTCCTACCTGTCCGGCCGCACATCCTGCGCAACCTGCATTTGAGACCATTGCACCGGAATCTTTAAAAATATCGAGTAATCCTTCATCCAGACATCTTCGCCATACCAAATCAGTGGAAGGAACAATTTTCAGCACTACACCCGGAGCTACTTTTCTGCCTTTAAGAATTTCAGCAGTAATGCGCATGTCTTCAATTCTTCCGTTGGTACAACTCCCGATAAATACGGAATCAATTTTAGTTTTTCTCACAATATCAACCTCAACTGCATCATGCGGTTTTCCCGGCCTTGAGACCATTACTTTAAATGCTGCTCCATCTATTTCAAAATGTTTTGCATATCCGGCATCATCATCAGCGAATATCGGATCAATTTTACGTCCGGTACGTGCTTCGCAATAAACCTGAACAATCCGGTTTGGTGTAAAAAGGATAATAATTGCTCCCATTTCTGTTGCCATGGAAGAAATTGTGATGCGATCGTCCAGTCCCAGGGAATCAACGGCAGTACCATAAATTTCTATCGAATATCCGAGCATACTGTTGGCCCCGAACTGTGACAGCAGATTTAGAACAATATCCTTTGCCGAAATTCCTTTTGGGAATTTTCCATTAATATTGAAACGTACACTTTCAGGAACCTTGAACCATACTTTCCCCTTCGCCCAGGCAGCGGCAATATCGATATCGCCCATACCCTGACCAAAGGAGCCAACTGCGCCCAGAATGTTTGCATGCGAATCGGTGGAAACAGCTGTAGAACCAGGATAAGCCAGTCCTTCCTCAATGAGAATATGTGTTCCGATGCCTTTATCAATATCGTATACTTTGAGGCCGTGTTTCCGGGCAAAAAGACGGCAAATTTGCTGGTTGATTGCATACTTCTGATCCGAGCCTGTAGGGTTACAATCGAATGTGAAAAATGTTTTTAAGGGATCGTCCACACCAAGATTAAAATCTTCAATATTCTTTACAACATTGGCGCCTCCAAAGTCACGGGCAACCCGGGCATCAATAGTTACATCAATGATATCACCGGGCTTCACCAATTCCTTGCCTGAATGAGCCGCCAGAATCTTTTCAACAATCGTCATCCCCATAAACAGAATTGTATATTTGAAAGTATTTTTTAAAAATAAGTTTCAAATATAAAGTAAAAGGATTGGTTTTTTTATGCTTTTAAAAATAATTTGGGAGTTTTGCTGAAACATCGTTAGTGTTGTATAATACCATAGGATAAATATTAAAAAATCCCATTACTAACAAATGAAATCTTCTTTGAATCGGGCGACCAGCTGGGTACATTTATGGTTCCCTGGCCACCATACAGGTAAGCAATTACCCTTGGTTCTCCTCCTTCCACAGGCATTATCCGGAGATAAACACGTTGGTAAAAGGGATGTGAATCAGCAGGAACTTCCTTTGGAAAAGAAACGAAAACCAGAAATTTATTATCCGGTGAGACATGTGGAAACCAGTTATTCAGCTCGCCAAACGTTAACTGCACCTGATTTTTGCCATCCGGATCCATTCTCCATATCTGCATAGTTCCGGTTCGTGTTGAACAAAAGTAGATATATTTGCCATCAGGAGAATATTCTGAACCATCGTCGAGTCCTTTGGTTTCAGTCAGGCGGGTTTCCTTACCTCCGTCTTTTGAAATCCTGTAAATATCATATTCACCATTTCGCCCACCGGTATATATCAGAAACTGGTTATCAGGCGACCAGCCGTGGAAATAGGAAGGGCTATTTGCTGTAATTCTTTTGGGAACCCCACCTGTTACCGGTAATGTGTATACAACCGATTGTCCGTTTGTTTCCTGCGGATGATGACTTATTCCTATTTGTTTGCCATCGAAAGTAAGCACGTGATCATTGTTGTTTTTATCTGCAAAATCCGTATTTAAAACAGTTGATTCCCCACTCCCGATATCGAAATTGTACAGTTTTCCGTCTGAATTATATATTAGTGTTTTACCGTCAGGTGTCCAGTTTGGAGCCTGCCATGAGCCTTCTGATCCTGCCAATACCCTTCGATTTCCATTTTCGATATCCATAACTTCTAACAGACTTCCAATGTATGATGTGTATTGAACCAGATCATCGGGTACGGTATTCAATATCCTTGTGTTATCAAATTCAACTTCCTCTGAATAATTGTTGTTGTGAGAACAAACAAACAACCCCGCCATTAATTCAGAACCTAAGTCAATAGAATCTATTGTCTGAAAAGTATAACGCTCGCCAAAATGAGCAACAGACATTGTGAATTTATTTCCCTTTTTCTCAAGCTGTAACACGTCAGGTCCTGAGATTTCGAATTTTATTTCCTCCATAATCCCGCCTGTCTTTGTTCTGAACTGAAGAGAGGTTAGTCCGTCACCATGCACGGTACATGCTATTACAGGTGAACCGGGACTTTTCGAACTTCTTATCATAAGGCCTGCTTTCCGGTGCAGTTCATGACCTTCTCCAATAAATTTCAGGCGGGTTTGAAGGATAAAATCACCGCTCATTTTTTTCCACAGAAAAGAAAAGCTGTCTTCACCAAACCATATATTTGATCCTGATCCGGAAATCCTGTAAATCTGAGCAGGTTCGCTGTAAGTGACAGTTCCGGGGATCAGGGGTGAACCGATATCTGAAAGTATATCAAATGAACCCACTTTTGAACCGGGAAACTGTGCATTTAAATTAGATATAGAAACGAAAAGCAGCACTACACTTCCACTCAGCATTTGGTTAACTTTCATTGGTTTGCAGATTAGTTAGTATAATTCAGTTAAAATAAGAATTAAATTCAATTACATAGTTTCATTCGATTAATCAATTTCCTGTTTCAGGGAAACAAGTTTATACATTTTTACTTTTTCGAAATCAATTTAAAATCAAGATAATCGTAATTCATATTCCCGTTAGAAACTGTATTCAGCCTAAGGATATGAATTCCTTTTTTGAGTTTAACAACACCTAATGATTCTATCCTGTTCCAGTGATGCCATTGCCTCCAGGGTACAGGCTCCTGATCACTGCGGGTTGAAGCAACCTGCAATTCTCCGCTAACCGGCTTTCCGTCAAATGAAATCGAAATACTCCCGTTACCGCTTGCAGTATACATAAGACCAATTTCATATGTTCCTGATCTCGTAACCATAACGGTATAATTAATCCATTCTCCGGGTTCAGTCCATCCAACGTAAAATTGTTCCATTTCCGGTTCTACAAGATTGTATGGGCTATTGTCGATCTCGTTAGACTTGGTATATGAAATATCCACTCCCTCAGCCATTCGGAACTCGTTCAGAATTGTACCGTTTGCAGGATTAAGTCTGCCGCTTCCATTGTTTACACTGTCAGAATCATGATAAGCAATTCCTTCCCCACCCTGATCATATAGTTCACATTGAACTTTCCCGGGGATCATTTGTATTTTTTCCTGAAATGGTTTACCTGCATACCTTTTTTGCGAAAACAATTGTGAATGTGAGCAGCCAAAAAAATTGATAATTAACACGAAAGGCAAGATTATTTTAGAAATACATTTCATTATTTTTGAATTTTGGCAATGATTGTATTTATTTTTTTCTTTTAGGATCTCATGGAATGGGCTTACAAATCAACAGTCAGACCATCGTATGCAAGAAGCACATTAGGAGGTATTTCCTTTTGAATTTCCTCATGAAGTCCCATCTGGTGGCTAAGATGAGTCAGATATGCCCTTTTTGGACTCAATTGCCGGATAATTTGTAATGCCTGCTCAAGTGAATAGTGCGAAATATGCTTTTCTTTCCTGAGTGCATTAATTACCAGATGTTTAACCCCAATAAGTTTCTCCATTTCATCTTCAGAAATATAATTTGCATCTGTAATATAAGCAAACTGACCAATCCTGAAACCTAATACCGGAAGGCGGTAATGCATTATCCTAACCGGAGTAATAGAAATAGAATTTACCTGAAATGGAGTATTGCTAATCAGGTTGACATTTACCTGAGGTACTCCGGGATATTTTTTTTCTGCAAAGATGTAGGGAAACTCATAATATAAAGCTCTGAAAACCCTCTCTTCAGCATATACATCCATAGGCTGCTGCTGAATGAAGTTATAAGCCCGTATATCATCCAGTCCTGCGATATGGTCCCTGTGCTCATGAGAAAACAGAACTGCATCGAGCTGGTTAACATCTGCCCGGAGCATCTGCTGACGAAAATCGGGACCGGTATCTATCACAATATTTGTATTCTCCACCTCTATCAGAACAGAAGACCTCAGACGCTTATCTTTTTCATCTTCTGAAGCACAAACATTGCATTTACAAGCAATTACCGGTACACCCTGAGAAGTTCCAGTACCTAAAAATGTTACTTTCAATTCGTTGATTTTTTAGCAGTGCTAAGATAACAGTAAAGTTTATAAAAGTATATATTCCTAAACCGAATGTTTTATTTCGGCCCTTGACTGAACATATATTATACAGTACAAACATTTGTCTTTTTAATGTTTTCGGAATTTCTTATATATCTTTATCAAAAAAAAATGCCGGGAAAGGTTTATCTGATACCTAATACACTTGGGGATACTGCAACCGCAGATGTTATTCCTTCTGGAGTTGTGCATCTATTGCATTCACTGAAATTTTTTATTGTTGAAGATATTCGCAATGCAAGAAGGTTTCTGGTAAAAACAGGCTATCCCCATAAAATTGATGACATTGTGTTTTTCGAACTGAATAAGCACACTATACTCACAGAAATTCCGGATTTTTTAGCGCCTTGTATGGATGGAATTGATGTAGGAATTATTTCTGAAGCAGGAGTCCCGGCAGTTGCTGATCCCGGAGCACTGGTAGTAGATGCAGCTCATATCAGGGGAATAAGAGTAGTGCCATTAACCGGTCCTTCATCCATTCTGATGGCTTTAATGGCCTCAGGGATGAATGGACAGAATTTTGCATTCAGGGGATATTTACCGGTTGATAAAAAAGAACTTTCCATTTCACTTAAAGACATGGAAAACCGATCGAAACGTGAAAATCAGACTCAGATTTTCATCGAAACACCATACCGAAATTCGCGATTATTTGAAGAAATTCTTAAAGTCTGCCAGTCTTCCACTAAGCTCTGCATTGCTAAAAATATCACGACAGACAAGGAAAATATTGAAGTAAAAACAATAGACGAGTGGAGAAAAAGTAAATCAGACCTGGATAAACAACCTTCGGTTTTCCTTATCCAGGCCTGAAAATTTAAAATTTGGTAATATTGGATACCGATATATCAAAAACCAGAGTGGTAAACGGAGGAATAACCGTTCTGTAATATGAATCGAGTCTTCCGTATTCTCCATAAGCGTAATAATAAGGAATGATAATTGTGGCGGCTCCCCCCTTACGCATAAGTTTTACGCCCTCCTCAAAACCATAAATGACTTCGTTGTATCCTATGTGCAGGTTGAAAGATTTACCGCTGTTATCAAATACTGCTCCATTTAAAAATTTTCCCGTGTATGTTACCGTAACCAGATCATTTGCATCAGGGAAATCGCCTTCTCCTGCAACAGATTCCTTAATATAAATACCTGAGTCGGTTGAATCTGTGCTTACTTCATTAGTCTGTAAATAACTCATCAGTAAACTGGTCTCGTATTCCCTGATGTCCGGAATAACTTTAAGAAGTTCTATGTCAAAAATAAGGGAACTGTATGCCGGGATACTCCCTGAAGATTGTCCGCCAAGACCCAGATCAGAGGGAAATATCAATCTTGCTTTGCCTCCCTCTTTCATGTTGGCAATTCCCTGATTCAATCCGGCATAGGAAATCTGCCCCAAAACCAAACGTGCAGGACCATAAAAGGTTCCTGATGAATAAATACTATTATCCTTGGCAACCTGCATGTCGGAAGTCATTACAACATCATTATTCACAATAAGCCGACCGGTAAAATTAATTTCCAGCCAGTCACCTTCTGTTGCAGATTGACCTGTTCCTGCAAGGGTTTCAATGTAGTATAATCCTGTAGGTGAAGGTTCAACAGTTATATTGTTTGTTAAAATATAATTTTCAAGAATTCTTTTTTCTTCTGCAATTTGTGCTTCACTATCGTCTTTCAGACATGATGATAAAGATAAAACCATAATTCCCGCCAGAGCAGCAAATGAAATGTGTTTAAAGTTCATTTTATTTTCTTGTTTTGTTTGTTAATTCATCTTAGATGCAAAGGTAAGCAAATTGGTTGCCTTCAAAATAAAAATTAATCAATTTTAACTATCTCTAAAGTGTATATCAGCGATGTATATGGAGGAATAATTCCGAAATCATCGCCCTTTTCGCCAAATGCAAGTCCGGAAGGTAAAATAACCATAGATTTTTCACCTTCTGTCATGTATGCGAGTGCCTGATCAAGTCCGGGAATTAGAACAAACTGAGTGCCATAAATAAAATCGACTGGCTCATGCGACCTGTATGTTCCGTCGAAAAATTTTCCGTCCAGAAATTTACCTTCATAATGAACCCATACATGATCTCCTTTTAAAACTTTGCGTTGATTACCCTGAGAAATAGTTAACATGTAAAATCCTTCAGGTTTAGGCTTGATACCGGGATTTTCTTCTTTAAGAAATTTTTGGAGTACAAGGTTTTCGTAATCAGATAACTCGGCTGACCAGGTGAGAAATAGTTGTTTTTCAATAAGGAAGTCCTTGGAAGATTGTATCTCCAAAAGTCTTACATTCAATTTCATTACTTCATCACCAGAGAGAAAAGCCGGAAGCTCCCTTTTAAGAGTTTGTAAAAAAAAACCTTCTGCCGGAAGAATAAAAGAACTGCTGTCCCCCTTGCTTATTGAAAGAAAACAATGATCAACAGAGGCATAATTCAATGGCTCTTTAAGTTTAATTTTTCTTACACCCTTAAAAAAAACGGAATCTTCCCTGGTTCTGTATTCAATACTCAGGGTTACATAATCGCCCACAGATGGTTTGGATCCCCCATCTCCAAATTGCTTGAGTGAATAATATATTTCAGGTGTCAGTTTTGAATATCCCTGATACCCGGTGCAGGATTCAAGAAGAAACAGGGAGAAAAAAATAACAATTAAATTCTTCATTGCTTACGGTTTAACTTTCCTGAGAAAGACGTCATAAAAAAGGAATGTACCCGGTGCAATATTCTGCTGATCGCCAAAATTGCCATACGCCAGATGTGGAGGTATTATAATACGTGCGCTGTCGCCCTCATGCAGTAGTAAAACCCCTTCTACAAGTCCGCTTACAACTGCGGCCTTTCCCACCCTGAAGTTCGCGATTTTACGGTTATAGCTTGAATCCAGCACTGTTCCGTCAAGACTTTGAAGCATAAAAGAAATTTCAACCCAATTATCGATTTCAACCTTCTTTCCTGCACCTCTGGAATAAATTTCGATCCAAAGTCCGGATCCGGTTTCCTGCATATTAAAACCGGTACGGTTAACAAAGCGCTCTATCAAATCCCGGTTTCGCCTTACAACATAGTTATTCATATTTATAAGTGCTTCATTTTCTCTTTTTTTCTGAAGCGAAATATCTGAAAGGTCTTTCTGTACAGGATTCTGGCAGGAGGCTGAAATAATTAACAGGATCGATATGTAGAAAAATATCCTAATCATTTAAGTTTTTCTGCATAATTTGGCAGGATATCAAGAAAACGCTGAATAGTATTCTCCAGTGGAAGATCCCATTCGGCACCGGCAGCATTCATATGTCCGCCTCCCCGGAAATTTGTTTTTGCCAGTTCAGTGACAGAAAAATCGCCTCTGGAGCGAAAAGAAATCTTCACATGATCCTTTTTTTCCATGAAAAAAGCTGTCAGTTTTATGCCTTTGATGGAGAACGGAAGATTTACAAAACCTTCAGTATCTCCGGGTTTATGGCTAAAGCGTACCAGGTCTTCCTCTTTGAGGCTGATATATGCAGTATTAAACTCAGGCAGAATAATCATCTTTTCATTCAGACAATAACCCATAAGCCGCATACGTGCATCCGAATAATTATCATAAATTCTCGAATGTATTTCATCTTTGGGAATGCCATGTTTAATCAGTTGTGCGACAACTTCAAAAACTCCGGGATAAGAGCATGAAAAGCTAAAGCATCCTGTATCAGTCATTATTCCTGCATAAAGAGCACTGGCAATATCTTTATCCACAAACTCTCCCAATTCAAGATGATTGATCACATGAAAAATAAGCTCTGAAGCAGAACCCAGATCCGTCTCGGAAATAGTTATATCAGCAAAACTCATAGGTTCGGGATGGTGATCAATTAGTACAACCGCTGCTTTACCACCAAATATTGTATCGGCAGCGTATTTCAGGCGCGATTTATCGTTATAGTCAACACAGAACAGAAGGTCGGCTTCAGCAACCATTTTTTTTACTTCTGCTTCCCTGCCCCTGAAAACGGTTATCAAATCAGTTCCCGGCATCCATTTGAGGAAATGGGGATACTCATTAGGAGTTACAATATTTACATTTTTACCTGCTTTTTGCAAAGTTAGCGCAAGCCCCAGGGAAGAACCAATAGCATCACCGTCTGCATTGTGATGAGTTGTAATGAGGATGTTATCTGATGTTCCGATAAGTTTCTTAAGTTTTGCAATATCGGTTGTACTGAGGGATTTCAATATTCTGAATTTTTATTAAGAGGGACATTTATTTCATAGTATCTTTTTCAAAGGATTGAAACAGATTTATACAAAGATAAAATTAATTTGTCGTTATGTTTAATTGATATTAGGTTAAACCAGTTTGATTTATCTAATCTTTCAAAGAAGAAATAAGTTTATCCGGATTTAGATACCGGATACTGCAAATATTAATATATTCGCAAAAGAATTAAAAAGTAAAAACTATGAAAGGAAGACTTACCTTCACGATTATCAAGCCAGGGGCTGTGGCAAACGAGTATATCGGTCCAATTCTGAAAATAATAAATGAAAAAGGATTTCATATTGCAGCTATGAGGATGACACGTCTGTCACTCAGGCAGGCTCAGGAATTTTATGCTGTACATAAGGAAAGGCCTTTTTATAACTCGTTGGTTGAGTTTATGAGTTCAGGACCTATTGTGGTGGCAATTCTTGAAAAAGATAATGCTGTTGAAGATTACCGTAAAATAGTTGGCGCAACAGATCCCAGCAAAGCGGAAGAAGGAACTATCAGAAAATTATTTGCTGAGTCGATGCAGAAAAATGCTGTTCACGGCTCCGACAGTGATGAAAATGCAATTACGGAGTGCGATTTCTTTTTTAACAGAAGTGAAAGATTCTATAAAGAACAGGATTGCTGCTGGTAGATTTATCTCAGAACAATTTCATCAATAATACATTTACCTGCTTTCTCGTTCAGGCGGGGAAGCAGGTCTTTTTTTATCATCATAAGTTCATTTCTGACTACAGAAGAATTCAGACTAACAAATAATGTCCGGTTTTTAACGTACATCCCCTTTGTCAGACGTGCTACGCTTTTACCAAGAAGCTCTTCCCATGACTGGATCATGCGTGTTTCCGCTAACTTATCTTCCAGACCATTAGCTTTAAGTATAGAAGAAATTACCTCAGAGATATTTTGTGTCTGGCTCTTTCTCATACTGCTTCTCTGATTGTATGATCATCTGAAATAACGAATACTCTGTGATCGATGTTGATATCCTCAAGAATTTTCTTGAGATGTGACATACTGGTATCTGTAATGAAAATCTGTCCGAAATTATTTTCAGCAACGAGCCTGATTATCTGTTCCACCCTGTTCACATCAAATTTATCAAAGATATCATCTAACAGAAGTATGGGATTCATTTTACTTATAGACTTAATAAAATCGAACTTCGCAAGTTTAAGCGCAACAAGAAACGTTTTTTGCTGTCCCTGAGAACCGTTTTTTTTCAGTGAGTAGGAACCAAGTTTCATATCAAGTTCATCTTTATGAATTCCCATTGTGGTATATTGCAGAATCAGATCCTTTCTGAGTGAATCATAAAGTAAAGTTCGCATATCTGAATCAAAAAGCTGACTCTCGTAAATTAAATCAACCTGTTCTTTTTCTCCGGAAATAATGTTGTAAAATTTCGAAAAAACAGGGACGAGTTTTTCTATAAAATCCTTTCGGGCGTCAAAGATTTTCTGTCCAAAATTTATAAGCTGTTCATCCCATACAGAGAGGTAATCACGGTCGAAAGTATCCGCATTATTAATTTCCTTGAGCAGTTTATTTCTCTGTATGAGCGCATGATTATAATTTATAAGGTTTTCAAGATAATTCCGGTCGAATTGAGCAATAACTGAATTAATAAACTTTCGTCTTTCTTCACCGCCTTCGAGGATTAGACTGCTATCGGAAGGCGATATCATTACAAGAGGCAACAATCCAATATGTTCGGAAAGTTTCTGATAGTCTTTTTTGTTCCTTTTAAATTGTTTTCTTTTGTTTCTCTGAATTCCGCAATAAATTGCTTCGGTATGTTCATCTCTGAAAAAATCACCCTGAATAACTGCAAAATCTTTTCCGTGCATAATATTCTGGCTATCAATAGCATTAAAATATGATTTAGCAAGTGCCAGATAATGAATCGCATCCAAAAGATTAGTTTTGCCTACTCCATTATTACCAACGAAACAATTAATCCGTTCGCTGAAGGTGAAATCTGCCTGCATGTAGTTCTTAAAATTTACTATTGATAGTTTTTGAAGATGCATATAGAGGTTTGAGTCAGTAAAGTTATGAAAAGATAATGTGAAAATCAGATAATACAATAATTTGAAATTCAGGGTTTTTGATTAATTCCACGATGGCAGAGCGATTTTTAATAAAAATCTATTACATTTGCGATTGTTAAAAAATTTGAAATAAATAGTAGCATAAAATGTCCAATAAAACAAACAAGGAACAGCAGGATGCCGGTTTTGAAGGCATAGAGTCAGCGCTCACAAAATCTGAAAGATTCATCGAACAAAACCAAAAAACCCTAATTTATATTGTCAGCGGTATTGTTCTCATAGTTCTCATAGTCATAGGTACCAAGCGTTTCTATCTTGCCCCCCGAGAAGAAAATGCATCCAAAGAGATGTTTATGGCAGAAAAATTCTTCGACAAGGATTCATTTAATCTGGCCTTAAACGGTTATGGCACATACCCTGGATTTCTTCAGATAATTGAGGATTACGGAATGACCAAGTCGTCAAATCTGGCAAAATATTATGCCGGAGTATGCTATCTTAATCTGGGGGATTTTGAAAATTCAATAACATACCTCAACAAATTCAAAACCAATGACATTCTCGTTGGCGCATCAAAATACTCATCTCTCGGTGATGCATATTCCGCAGATGTAAAATATGAGGATGCCGCCGCCGCCTATATCAAGGGTGCTGATAAATACGAGAACGACTTCACAAGTCCGATACTTATGAAAAAAGCCGGATTGGTGTACGAGGAATTAAAGCAATACAAAAAAGCTCTTGAAGTATATACCCGCCTTAAGCAAACCTATCCTGAGAGTCAGGAAGGACGCGAAATAGATAAGTTTATTGCCAGAGCAGAGCTTAAAGCAGGTTTATAAAATATTTATCTTTTTTCTCATAAAGTATCAGTAATTTTATTGCTGATACTTTTTTTGTTTAAATATACTCCCATGGCCAGCAGTTTAAAAAACCTTTCTTCGTACGATCATTCAAAAATACCCGATGCCGGAGGAATGAAATTCGGTATTGTTGTATCGGAATGGAATATTGAAATTACCGGAGCCCTTCTTGATGGGGCATTAAAAACTCTGACTCTTCATGGTGTCAAAGAAAAAGACATTGAAGTTAGATGGGTACCGGGAAGTTACGAATTAACCCTTGGCGGGCAGTTTTTTGCCGAATACAGAGATGTTGATGCAGTAATTTGCCTGGGATGTGTAATTCAGGGAGAAACCAGGCATTTTGACTTTATTTGCCAGGGAGTAAGCTACGGTATTACCGATTTGAACCTGAATAATAATATCCCTTATATCTTTGGCGTTCTTACAACCCAGAACCAGCAACAAGCTCTCGATCGTGCCGGAGGAAAACACGGTAACAAAGGCGACGAGGCCGCTATTACGGCAATTAAAATGGCAGCATTGCAAAGGGAAATGGAATCCTGAAGTTACAACCTTAGTTAACAGATAAGTTATTGTCAATGACATTCGCCTCCTGAAAAGCTTGCCAGATAAATAAGGATGACCAGAATTATATTATTTCGGTAACTTATAGCCTCTCTGCTTTGCCATATTCTCAAGCTTTTGCTGGAATGACGATTTTTTACTATCCGTAACCTTTGATTTTTTCGAATTGAGTTTTCTAAGGATGGCTTCTTCATCAATAAAAAACTTGAACAGATAGTTTTGTCCGATTGTTATCATGTTGGCAAGGAAATAATAGTAAGTCAGTCCGGCTGAAAAACTATTAAGGATTACCATAAACATCACGGGCATAATATACATCATGGTTTTCATTCCAGGCATGGCTGAATCTGCTCCGGGAGTCTGTCCGCTCATTTTCATCGATAAAATGGTAGTAACCGTCATAAGGATAGTAAATAAACTTACATGAGCTCCATACATTGGAATGGTAAACGGCAGAGTTAAGATTGAATCGTATGTTGAAAGGTCAGTTGCCCAGAGAAACGACTCTTGTCTTAATTCAATTGAAGAAGGGAAGAACCTGAACATTGCATAAAGAATTGGCATTTGGAGCAGCATGGGCAGACAGCCTCCCATTGGATTTACTCCTACTTTTTTATACAATGCCATTGTAGCCTGTTGACGTTCCATGGCTTTTTCTTTTGGGATCTTCAGATTTATCTCATCTACCTGAGGTTTGAGAACCCGCATTTTTGCCATCGACAGATATGAACGATACGTCAGAGGTAATAATGCTATTTTAATAATTATTGTCAGAAGAAGAATTATGATTCCGTAATTGGAAATAAAATTATCCAGCCAGTTAAAAATGGGGATTACAACAAATTCATTTATCCACCGGATAATTGATCCCCCTATAGTTACAAGTTCTTCGAGCTTAAAACCAATCCTTTTCAAAGACTGGAAATGGTTCGGACCAAAATAAAAATGGAGAGGCATTTCAAAAGATGCAGTCCTGTCGTATGGCAGAGATAGTTCAGATGAAAATTTCTTAATAAATCTGCTGTTCTCAGGAAGGTTTTCTGATTTCATATATCCTCCCTCGAAAGGAACATTCCCGGCGAGAATTACCGATGAAAAGAATTGCTGTTTATATGCAACCCATTGAATTTTGGTTGATTCCGTAATCTCCTGGATTTCCTTTTTTGATCTCTCCTTAAACTTTTCTACGTCTCCATCGAGATA
The DNA here is from genome assembly GCA_964404825.1 of uncultured Chitinophaga sp. Classification (GTDB taxonomy): domain Bacteria; phylum Bacteroidota; class Bacteroidia; order Bacteroidales; genus JACJXF01. The sequence goes on along the minus strand of CAYOLQ010000025.1, from coordinate 15,725 downwards.
ACGATAATACAGATTTGTATATGTTGATTCGTTGGTCCTTCCCATTTCCTGCTGGGGAGAATATATTTCCCACTTAAGTTGAACGTTATCAGTGCGGTATTGATCCATACCGCTCATCTTTACTTTAAAATCCAGAAGATAATTATCCGGCTGAAGTGTATAGGTATACTCAATATACGCACCGAGACTATCAACAGGCAGTTTAAAGCTTATACTTCCGGGGGAGTCGGTTACAAGAATTGAGGAAATTTTTTGATCAGTTTCGAAATATAAGTGGTTGGTTGAAATAGTTCTGCCATCAGAAAAGAATTCAAGCCCCATCAAGCTGGAGTCGCCTTCGAAAAGAATTAATGCTTGTTTATCATGTGTTTTATAATCCTTGAGTTCAACCTGATAAGGTCTGGCTCCCTGACTGGATATTACGACTTTAAGTTTATTATTTTCAAGTGTGAAAAACTTTGCCTGCCCCTGAGCGTGAGTCGCATAAACACCTAAACTAGTTGCTGCATTTGCTGTCTGCAAAGCAGGTGTTAAGGCTTGTTCTGGTTTTGAGAGACTATCATAACTTGCCGTTTTTGCTTTTTCCAGCTCAGCGGCAGCCATTTGTGTAGTCCTGATAGAGTCGGCTATCCGCCTCTGTTCTGCTAATTGTTCGCTGTTTGGTTTAGTAAGAAATGTGTAACCGATTAGAATTCCGGCAATAATAACAATACCAATAATCGAATTTCTGTCCATTTAAAAAAGTTTCAAAAAGTTGATGATCAAATTATATTTTCGCTTTATTTTTCTCCATCCTCACTACTGCTGCAGAGATAAAGTTTATGAAAAGCGGATGTGGATTCAGCACAGTACTTCTGTATTCCGGATGGAACTGAACGCCAATAAAAAAAGGATGCCCGGGTTGTTCCATAATTTCCACAAGCTGACTGTCGGGGTTGATTCCGGATGCAATCATTCCGAATGATTCGAATTGCGCAAGGTAATCATTATTAAATTCATAACGGTGACGGTGCCTTTCGCGTATGTGTGATTCATTATAAATTTTATGCGCCAGTGTACCGTTTTTAATGTCACAAGGATATCCTCCAAGTCTCATGGTACCGCCTTTTTCCGTAACTCCCTTTTGCTCTTCCATCAAATCAATTACCGGATGCAGAGTCATACGTGTCATTTCGGTTGAATGAGCGTCTTTAAGGCCAAGAACATTTCTGGCGAATTCAATAACCGCACATTGCATACCCAGACATATTCCCAGATAGGGTATTCTATTCTCCCGGGCATACTGAACAGCCAGTATTTTCCCCTCAATTCCCCGATCCCCGAAACCAGGAGCTACAATTATGCCATCATGTCCTACCAGCTTTTCGGCAACATTATCGTGAGAAATGGTCTCGGAATGAATGCAATTAAGATCAATTTTGGTCTCATTTGTAGCACCACCATGTGTAAGGGATTCGATAATGGATTTATAAGAATCCTGCAATTCCACATATTTTCCAACAAGGGCTATCCTTACAGTTCTTTTTGGATTTTTAAGCTTCTTAACCATGGATTTCCATGGCTTTAACTCTGGCGGTGTCCCCTGGGTAAGATTTAGTTTACGCAAAACAGTCTCGTCGAGCTTTTCGGCCTGCATCAGAATCGGAACCTCATAAATAGTTTTAACATCAATTGATTCAATAACCGATTCCAAATCAACATTGCAGAAAAGTGCTACCTTTTTTCGAAGTTCCTTGTTAAGGGTATGCTCTGTCCGGAGAACCAGAATATCAGGCTGAACCCCGTTTTCAAGCAGTGTTTTTACCGAGTGCTGGGTTGGTTTGGTCTTTAATTCTCCTGATGCAGCAAGGTATGGAACAAGAGTAAGGTGAATTACAAGAGAGTTACCAGGACCTAGCTCCCATTTAAGCTGTCTTACAGATTCAATGTAGGGTAAAGATTCGATATCACCTACAGTTCCTCCAATCTCAGTAATAACCACATCGTAATTAAACCGTGTACCCAGAAGTTTTATTCTGCGCTTTATTTCATCCGTGATATGCGGGATAACCTGCACGGTTTTGCCCAGATAATCGCCTTTTCTTTCTTTGTTTATTACAGCCTGATAAATCCTGCCGGTAGTAACATTATTAGCCTGAGATGTCTGTACATCAAGAAATCTTTCGTAATGACCCAGATCAAGATCAGTCTCAGCTCCGTCATCGGTTACAAAGCACTCACCATGCTCATAAGGATTTAAGGTTCCGGGATCAACATTGATATAGGGATCCAGTTTCTGAATTGTAACGTGGTAACCTCTGGCCTGCAACAGTTTTGCCAAAGAAGCTGAAATAATGCCCTTTCCAAGTGAGGAAGTTACTCCCCCGGTAACAAAAATATACTTTGTTGCGGCCAATTTTCTAGTTTTTTAATTATGACCGCAAAGTAAATAATTTATTCTCAGAGAGCGCAACGATAGTTGAACAAATTACGGAAATCGGCTAAAGAAATATGAGTTTCGCACTGGGATCCGTGATCCGGCGAATGAAAGGCGAATTACTTAGGTCTGGAGCAGTATCATTTTAAATATTACAAAATATCCTAACAATCCCCATTTTAATCAAGGTTTAATTCATCAATAATAGTAATTTTTTCTTCTAAAAGGTGAATTGTTTCCCTGGCCTCCTTTATTTTTATTTCAAAGTCTTTTAACATAGCCTCTGCATTGGCTGTACTTGCGAAAAATCCAATATTGTTTTCCCATACCCCAATATCGGTTTTAAGCTGTTGTAATTTCACCATATATTTTTCCCGTTCAAAGCGGATTTTGCCTTCAGGATTTGGCTTTTGCATAAGAGCTTCAATCCGGTTACGGAATTTCAGCAGGTTCTTTTTCGTTTCATCAACTTCAAGTCCGTCAAACTGGTTGTTAATAGCTTCACGGTATCGATGCTGAAGATCATCTTTCTTTTCATAAGGCACGAACCCTATCTCAGTCCATTGCCTTTGAAAAGCCTGTAATTTAGCCAGATCAGAGTTACTATTGCTTGTTTTTTCAAAACTCTCAATCTCCTTGATAAGTAATTCTTTGGCTTCGAGATTCTTTTCAAAAGTGTTATCGATCGTAGAGAAATACTCTGTTTTTCTGGCAAAAAATTTATCGCAGGCATTCCGAAAGCGCTTCCAGACCTGATCGGAATGTTTCCGGGGAGCAGGACCAATCTCCTTCCACCTGCGCTGAAGTAGAATGTATTCATCCGTGGCCTTTTTCCAGTCATTGCTTTCCTGAAGGGATTCCGCCTGCAGACAAAGTTCAAGTTTTGCCTGAAGGTTGGATCCTTGTTCCTGAAGGTTTTGGGCATAAAAAGCTCTTTTCCTTTCAAAAAACTTATCACAGGCGGAACGGAATCTGCTATAAATTTTATTGTTATCCTTCTTTGGTGCAAATCCTATTGTTTTCCAGACTTTCTGCAATTCAAGGATGTCGTTGGTGCGTCGCACCCAGTCTTTATGATTTTCAAGAGGTTCAAGGGAAATTTCTTCAGCTTTTTCCGATAATAAAACTTTAGAGTCCAGATTCTTCCTCTGGGTTTCCTTCATTTCCTGGTAATAATGCTGATGTTTCTTATTTATTTTGGAAGTTGCTTCTCTGAACCGCTCCCATATTTCGTTGCGTTTCTCTTTAGGTACAGGGCCGATCTCACGCCATGACTCATGATATTTCTGAAGACTGGCAAAAGCATTAACAACATTTGGTTCCAGGAACAGCGATTCAGCTTTTTCGCACAAGAGAATCTTATTTTCAAGATTTTTCTTTAGATCAAGATCACGTAGTTCTTTATTGATTTTTATGTAATCATAAAACTTCTCTACATGATGGTGGTATGTTTCCCAGAGATCATTCAGATTCTGCTGGGGTATTGCACCTATCTCCCTCCATCGGTTCTGGAGTTCGCGAAATTCCTGAAACGTTTTATTTATAGACTCCTCACTATTTACAAGCTCTTTTATTTCTTCAATTATTTCCTGACGCATCCGTAAATTATCAACTTTTGCGTCATCCTGATGCCGGTTAAATTCAATCCTCAGGTCTCTGTATTTGCGCATCAGTTCTCCGGCTTTTTCCTCAATGGGATCGGCGGGAACCTGAAATTCTTCGGCCAGACCTCCGTTCTCCAGAAACTTCTTACGTTTCAGATCTATTTCTGAGCGATGCTTTTTGTAAAAATTTACTTTAATAGTTTCAACATCTCTTCTGATATCCTGTACCGGCTTGTCTTTCAGAAGCTCATCAAGAACTTTAACCAGATCTTCCTTACTTAACAGCGAATAGTTTATTAATTCAGAATGATTTTCGGGCTGGGAAAGTGCTTCCACAATAATAATATTCTCCTCTGCCACGGGCAAAGAAGAATCGGAATGCTCTTCCGCAACAGGAATATCTGCCTGAGCAGCGACCTCGACAGGCAAAGAAATGTCCTTAGCAGGTTTTGATGCTTTTTTAGCAGTTTTTTTTATGGGATCCTCCTTAGTTGACTTTTTCTTAGAACCTGCTGACTTAGCAGATTTTGTAACTAAAGGAACTGATTCCTCAGGGAGATTCCCGGGTGATAATGTTTCTTCTTCCTTACCGGTAATTTCAGCATCGCTGAATTGTTCATCTTGAACAGAGTTTTCCTGGTCCTGCAAATTCATATAAGCCCATTTTTTCCTTGTGACACTACTAACAAAGGACTAAATTACCGATTTAATAAGCATAAACAAATCTTTTTTGACAATTTAAGTCTGCAGACTGGTTAATATAGCTATTTCATACTTCAAATGCACCTGAAATAGTGGTCAGCACATATAAATCCTGTTATCATATCTCTATCTCCCTTATTATGAAACAAAAAAAGCCATCAACCGAAATGGCATGATGGCTTGTAAGAAACCTGAATATAATGTTATGATATTTCTATGTTTCGCGGTCCTTTGTCTATTTTATCTTCCTTTTTGGGAAGATTTATAAACAAAATTCCTTCATTATATTTTGCGGTCATCTTTTCCGAATCAATTGTTTCCGGAATTCTGAAGCTTCTTTCAAAGAAATTGTAATTAAACTCTGAATAAGTAATTTTCTCATCGTTTTTCGTCTCCTCATTTCGATAGGATACTTTCAGTAAATCCTTTTCAATGCTAATCTTTAAAAGGTTTTTATTGATTCCGGGCACTTCCATTTCAATACTTAATGAATCGGCACTTTCCTTAATATTTACTCTTGGAGAGGAATACCGTTGTTCATTCCGGAAAAAGCTTGTGAAAGGAAATTCATTCCTGAAAACAGGATTTCCATAATCAGGAACATCAGATTGTCTGCAATGTCCGTTTTTGTTGTATACTTTTAATAATGTCATGGCTATAATTTTTAAGTTAATACATTCAATTTTTTCAAAATTTTTCAAAATTAATGCCAGATTAAAAATAATGTGCTTTGGTATCTAATTCCAGAGTAAATCACTGCCATACTGGCTGCTTTAACCGAATAAACCATGTCATTATGTCTTATTCTCCTGATTTTACCAAGAATAATGCTACTGTCTTAATTTAGATTTATCGGGAATTCCAATTCGCTATCAATGCTTATTTGTATAACATTTGTTTGTATTTTTACAAAAAAAAGGAATGCTTCGAATCGATATTATTACAGTACTTCCTGAACTGATTGAGAGTCCGCTGAATCACTCTATTCTGAAAAGAGCCAAAGCCAAAGGACTTACTGATATTCACATACATAATCTCCGGGACTATTCGGAAGATAAACACAAAAGAGTTGATGATTATGCTTTCAGTGGCGATGCCGGCATGGTAATGCGGATTGAGCCTATTGATAAGGCAATATCTTTTTTAAAATCTCAAAGAAATTATGATGAAGTTATATATACTTCTCCGGATGGGATGATATTGAATCAAAAGATAGCAAACCGCTTATCGACTTATGAGAATATTATTATTCTATGCGGACATTACAAGGGGGTGGATCAGAGGGTTAGGGATCACCTGATAAGTATGGAAATTTCAATAGGTGATTATGTTCTCACCGGTGGTGAACTTGCTGCTGCAGTAATTACCGACTGCGTGGTGAGACTTATCCCCGGAGCTATGTCGGATGAAACATCTGCACTTACGGATTCATTTCAGGATGGGCTTCTTGCACCTCATGTATATACAAGGCCTGCCGAATATAAAGGCTGGAAGGTTCCGGAAATTTTGATTTCCGGAAATGAAAAGAAAATTGACGAGTGGAAACTCAGGAATTCCATTGAACGGACAAAGGAACTTAGGCCCGGATTACTTGATAATAGTGAAGAATGAATCGGCTTATTATGTAGTTGTGAACTTTATTAATTAATGAAGTCATTAGTTTATCTTAATATTTTTCTCACGAAAGCAACCGTGAAATATGACATCAGGAATAGTCCTGTAAATGCTTCAAAACCTGCGATCCACCTCATAACTCCCATAGGAACAAAGTCACCGTATCCTATCGTAAAATAAGTGACAAAACTAAAATAAAATGCTTTGCCAAAAATGGTAGCTGTTTCGTTGTGGCTAACAGTTTCGAGAAGCAATGAACTGGTTGAAAACTCGAGTAATACATATATAAGACTGAAGAAGCAATAAGCCACAAACATCGAAATTATTACTCGTACAGGCGCTGTTGCATAAAGTCCGGCTTTATCAAAAACCACTAATTTGAACCAGTGAACCGGATACATCCACAATGCACTTAAGGGTCTACTGGAAATTGATTCTTCTAAATCTGCAAGGGCTTCATGTCGCTTAAATTCAACATATGCAAGATCTTCATCAGCATATTGTCCGGTTACTCTGAAGTTTTCCTTAAGGGTACGATACTGTTCCGATTTTAACCGATGACTTACCTCCTTCTGAGATTCGATTAATTGCATCACCTTATTTTGTTCCCAATCGATATAAATTCTTCCTATGAGACGCATTCCCACAAAACTTATAGTCTCAATTTGCTCAACAAATTCATAGGGTTTCAGATCAATAATGTCCCGAACAATTGTATTTGCAAGATCAATCGATTTACAATATGCAACTCTGATATCAGTATAATGGTCGAGGTGACAGGAATTCAGAGAAAGTGTTTTGAATTTTGAATTATAAAAACTTATGATTCCGGAACCAAAATCAGTTCTGTCGAAAGTCAGATCTGCGTCATCAAACTCAACCAATTCAAAACTCAGGTTTCCTTTTCCAAAACTGGCTTTCTTAAAGTTAAATTTACCATTTAACTCCGATCCCTCGAAGGATACATCACCGGTTCCAAAAACAGAACGGTTGAAATTAACTTTTCCTGTTCCAAATTCCACTGTTCTGAAGTTAACAGAGCCACTGCCGAATTCGGCCTGTTCAAAAGTTTTATCTCCCGATCCGAATTTAGCATAATGAAACTCTACCTTCCCGATTCCCCAGCGGGCAAACTTAAATGTCACATCTCCACTATTAAACTGGGTATTAATAAAAGAAACATCTCCGTTATTAAATTCAACATTTGTGAAGATTTTATTGCCGGTACCAAAATCCGTATATTGGAAATCCTTTTTCCCGACACCAAAAATAGCATTCTTAAAGTTGGAATTTCCGGTATCAATTTTAACATTCGCAAAGTCAAAATTCCCATCTTTAAAATGGACATTGGAAAAATTTACATTCACTCCTGAAAATGCTGAATAATTGAATTTTAGCCTCCCTCTCAAAAGCCATGAATACTCGATATTAAAATCGTTTTTAACGAAGGAAGCATAAGAAAAGTCAAGCGGTGTGGGGGAATCGAAAAATGCATGTTTTGCACTAAAACCGTTAATTGTAACCACCTGTTTTAAATCTAGTTTACGAAGCTGCCGGTAGTCAAGAAGTGAAAATTTGTTGATGTAGCATTGATCAAGAACGATGGGCTGACCTTCATCAATACATTTATATATCTCCTCCACACTGCGGTATCCCAACAGTTCCACTATCGGATTTGTGTGACCGGGAACGGTTATGGAAAGAATTGCGGTTTTAGGGAATGTGATTCCTTCTTCGCTAATGAATTTAAGATTTTTGATTTCTACCCGGTGAATGCTATGGTCTGAAAACATGTAGGGTTATTAATTAATACATACAAATTTATACATTCGAACGAATTTGAAGGTCTAAATCTGGCTTTTTTATCAGTTATATGTTCCGGAGTTAAACCGGAATAAATAAATGGAAGTAAAAAAAGAAATTTCAGTATTTCTCAGATACCTTGCGGTGACAAATTTCTGCATACGGACAATATTCGCAATTCTTTAGAATTTCTGTCTGATCAAATGGAACAGAATCATCCATCATTTCAGAAAGCATTTGTTGCAGGTATTCTTCAAATTCATTTTTGACAGGAATAAAATTTAAATCTTCCTTATCCATTTTTAATAATGGTGTAAAATCATTCTTAAACAGTTCCCGTGTTATGTAGAGTCCGGGATTAATTAAGCTTACATCATTATTTTTACTATACAGCCAGCTATAAAAAAGAAGCTGAAATACAGATTTATTGTTTTTGGAGTTGTCTCTTTCAAAAAGCTTATCAATAGAGGAAAAAGTAGTTTTTGCATGTCCGGTTTTGTAATCGATTATCCGAATGGCACCATCCTTATTGTCAACCCTGTCAATTTTACCACCAAGCCGGATATTATAAATTCTGCCTTTTACTTCCAGAGAATGATCGACTGAATATTCCTTCTCCAGACTCAAAATTTCGAACGGGGCATCATTTTTATCAATTTCCAGAATACGCCTCAAATATGTTTTCAATACTTCATATACGATTATATTTTTTCCCTCTAAAACAACTTCCTTATCCGGTTCCTTCGATTTTAAGTATACTTTTCTGAAAGCATTATCCAATGTGAATGTTAGGTTTTCTGTATCGAGTAAACTGTCAAAATCGGAAGGCCTGATGATTTTCCCCTCGAATTTTGCATAATTTGCATACATGGCTTCGTGCAAAAGAGTTCCAAAGGTATCGGCCTCTATCTCCTCACTAATGGTATCCAGTTCGCGTAAACCCGCAATATAACTGAAGTAGAAACGCAAACGGCAACTGATGTATGTGTTTAGTGCAGAAGGAGACAAATATTTTACTGAATCATGTGAATATTTTTCAAGAGTTTTAAAAACCTGTGGTGTTTTTAAAATGCTAATAGGCAATGCATCATGTGAGGCAATATTAAAACCGATACTCTTAAATGTTGTTATAAAGCGGGGATCAAATAACAGCTGCTGAATATAGCGACTTTTCTCACCTGAACCATAACCATCGGATTTGCTGTTGTAGAATAGGGATATTTTTGAGGCTCTCTGTAATAAACGGAAGAAATAATATGCATAAATCGCATCCTGATCTTCCCTGGTTGGCATTCCGTAGGCATAGCGTAAATTATGCGGAATGTAGCTGAATGCCTGATGTGCCCGTGGCATAATCCCATCATTCATGGATAGGAAAACCAGATTTTTAAAATCAAGCAATCTTGATTCCAGGATTCCCATGATCTGAAGTCCGGCAAGTGGTTCTCCCTCGAAAGGAATCCTAAGGTTCCGGATTATCTTTCTAAAAACTCTGGTGAAAATCTCAATGCTGATTATTTGTTCGCTTCTTCCGAAAATGTCTTTCAGTTTATTAAGTCGTGTAATTAAGTGGAAAATATATTCTTTTTCAAGTTTATTGTGCAGGTCTTGCTCTTTACTGCTAATCAATCTGGCAACTTCAAGTAATACTTCCCTCAAATAATCCGGTAGTCCGGGAATTTCATCGAACCGTGAAAAAATAAGTCTGAGTATACTGCTATCATTGAAAAATGAAGGATCAATATAAATGAGGTTTTTGTTGTGAATTTCCTGAATTCTTTCATTAATTTTTTCTTCTGATGAAAGTTTCAGATACTGATGGTTAAGTATTGATAACACATCCCTGAAATAAAATTTATCCTTACGTTTTCCACGATGGGAGGCAATGTTTTTCTGCAATTTAAGGAGTTGATCCACAAAACTATATACAGGAGTACTATTCAGAGGATAACCCATGGTTATGTTAATTTCCTCA